>NZ_JBGFSI010000002.1:0-393733 GCF_041365735.1 Rhodosalinus sp. K401
GACGCTCGGCGGCGTGCTGGCGATCCAGATCCTGCGCCGCGGGCTCAACCATATCGGCGCGGACACCGAGACGGTGAACCTCGTGATCGGCCTCATCCTGATCGCGGTGCTCTTCCTCGACCGTCAGCTCAACGTGAGGGGCAAGGAGGCCCTGCGGATATGACCGACAAGACACCGGCGCTCCGGCTCGAGAACATCGTGAAGACCTTCCCGGGCGTGCGCGCGCTCGACGGGGTGTCGTTCGAGGTCATCCCGGGCGAGGTCCATGCGCTCATGGGCGAGAACGGGGCCGGCAAGAGCACCCTGATGAAGGTCCTGGGCGGCATCCACCAGCCGAACGAGGGCCGCATCCTCGTGGGCGAGGCGCCCGTGGTGATGGCGAACCCGCTGGAGGCGAAGGCCAAGGGCATCGTCTTCATCCACCAGGAACTGAGCCTCGCCGAGGAACTCACCGTGGCCGAGAACATCTATCTGGGCGAGCTTCCGCGGAAATCCTTCGGCCGCGTGGACTGGAAGACGCTCTACGCCCGCACCGACGAGATCCTCGCCCAGCTCAAGGTGGGCTTCGACGCGCGCACCGTGGTCGGCACGCTCTCCATCGCGAACCAGCAGATGGTGGAGATCGCCCGCGCCCTGACTGTGGACGCCAAGGCGGTGATCTTCGACGAGCCGACCGCCTCGCTGACCGACGCCGAGAAGGTGGTGCTCTTCGAGGTGATCGAGGACCTCAAGCGCCAGGGCGTGGGGATCATCTACATCTCCCACCGCATGGAGGAGATCTTCAGGATCACCGACCGGATCAGCGTGCTGCGCGACGGGCAGTATCGCGGCACGCTCGTGACGGCGGAGACGAACGAGGACGAGGTGACGCAGCTGATGATCGGCCGCGCGCTCGACCTGTCGCGCAACGAAAACCATGCCGAGCCGGGCGACGTGGCGCTGGAGGTCAGGGGCCTTTCCTGCGGGGATCTCTACCGCGACGTGAGCTTCGAGATCCGCCGCGGCGAGGTGGTGGGGTTCTACGGGCTCGTCGGCGCCGGCCGCACCGAGATCGCCGAGACGCTTTTCGGCCTGCGCGCCCCCTCCGCCGGGCAGATCCTTCTGGAGGGAGAGGAGGTCCGGCTGCATTCGCCCGCCGACGCCATCGCGCGGGGCATCAGCCTCGTGCCCGAGGACCGCAAGGGGCAGGGGCTGGTGCTCGGCATGAACTGCCGGGACAACATGACCTTGCCGCAGGTGAACGACCTGAAGGCCGGACCCTTCGTGGCCGAAGGCGCGGAGGTCGCGATCTTCGATCAGTACCGCGACCGGCTCGACATCCGCACGCCGGGCTGGCGCCAGCTCGTCGGCAACCTGTCGGGCGGCAACCAGCAGAAGATCGTGATCGGCAAGTGGCTGTCGATGCATCCGACGCTTCTGATCGTGGACGAGCCGACGCGGGGGATCGACGTGGGCTCCAAGTCGGAGATCCACAAGCTCATCCGCGATCTCGCGGGGCAGGGCTACGCGGTGATGGTGATCTCCTCGGAGATGCCGGAGGTGCTCCATGTCTCGGACCGGATCGTGGCGATGTATCACGGCGAGCTGATCCGGACCTTCACCTCGGACGAGGTGACGGAGGACAACCTGATCCAGGCGATCTCCGGCATCCGCCCGGACGACAGGGCGGCGTGAGCGGCGGGAGGGCGACCGCGGCCTGCGGCACGGCCGGGCGGCAGACGAGTCCGGACTCCCGCGGTGACTGAAAGTCGGACGCGCGCGGCGGACGGCGATGGAGAGACGTCCGCACCGGCTCCTCGACCAAGACGCATCGGCAAGCCCGCGCCGCTGGCCCCGGGCGACGAACCGCGCTATCCGGCGACGGGACCATCCGCTCGGACCAACTGGACGCGACTCCCCGCAGCCTAGGGCGGCGCGACCTGCTTGCGCTTCGCCAGTTCTGGGGCAGTCTGCTAGACTGGGTCGCCGTGGGCGCGTCGGACCGCGGATGCGTGGCCCGACGGGAAGAAGCAAAGGACATGCCAATCATGGAAGACTGGGTGCGGCCAACCTTGATTCTCGGCGCGGTCGCCGTGCTGCTGTTGCTGAACGTGCTGGAGTTCCGATCCAAGCGGCGCGCGGACCGGGCCGAAACGGCGCGCTTCGCGGACGACGACAGCCCGACGATGTGGTTCGCGCGAAAGCGTCATGCCACGTTGCAGAACATCGAGCAGGTGCTGCACATCATCAACACGGTGCTGATCGCCATCCTGATCGCGATCCTCACCGCGTGAGGAACGGCGCGCTCCGGGAAAGGAACACGCACTGGGTGGACGGACATGAACATCCTCGTCTTCGGAGCAACGGGCGGATCGGGCCGGGCCGTCGTGGCGCGCGCCCTCGACGCGGGGCACGAGGTGACGGCCTTCGTGCGCGATCCCTCGCGCATGGAGGCCGCACCGCGCCTGACCGTCGTCGCGGGCGACGCGACATGCGCGGACGACGTGGCGCGCGCGCTGGCGGGGCACGATGCGATCGTGATCAGCCTGGGGGACCGGCCGAAACCGTTCGACTGGTTGCCCGGACGGCGCCGCGCCGCCTCGAGCCGCGTCTGCGAAATCGGCACGCGGAACATCCTGGCCGCGATGCCGTCGGACGCGCCGCCCCGTATCGTCGTGGTGAGCGCCTTCGGCGTCGGCGACACGCGCGAGACCGCGCCCTGGTATCATCGCCTCTACCTGCGCCTGTTCATGGAGGATCTCATGGCCGACAAGGAGCGGCAGGAAACCTTGCTGAAGAAGGCCGATCCCGACTTCCTGATCGTGCAGCCGGTCGCGCTGACCGACGCGGGGGAGAGCGGCCGATGGACGGCCAGCACGGAGGGCGCCATCGGCAGGCAGCAGGTCTCGCGCGGCGACCTCGCGGCGTTCATCGTGGACGAGTTGACCGAAGGCCGGCACCGGCGGGAAACCGTGGCGTTTTCCGGGTGAACGGTCGCCGGCGCGCCTCGGGCGTGGCGACGGTCCGGTCCGGCAGTGGCGCGCGCCGCCCGCGGGACGGGCCGGGCTGCGGTGACCTGCGCCCGATCCCCGCGCCGCCGCGGCGTCAGTCGCCGGGCCCGATCCCGAAATAGAGCAGGTATTTGTCGATCGCCTTGGCGATCGCGTCCTCGGGGTCCTCGGGGCCGTTCATCCCGTAGATGTGCGTCCTGATCCCGATATAGACGATGCCGCCATGCAGGTTCCAGATATCCTCCATGCTCGGCCGCGCGCCGCCGCGCGCCAGCGCCTCGGTCTCGTCGAGGACCGGGCGGAGAATCACCTCGCCCAGATGCTCGAGATAGCGGTGGTTGAGCGCCGCCCCGGCCAGACCGGAGAACATGAAAATCCGCATCCAGTCGCGCTCGAAGATGAGGGCGCTGTATTCCGTGTAGAACGCGAGCAGCCGCTGCCGCAGCGGCACGGAGCGATCCGTGAGGCGGTCCGGCCAGTCCGGCGACAGCCGGTCGAGGTAGACCTTTTCATAGACCGCTTCGAGGAGGTCGTGCTTCGTCGGGAAGTAGTTGAAAAGTAGAGATTGCGTCACCCCGAGCCGCCTGGCGAGCTGGCGTGTGTTTCCCTCGAGGCCGACCTCGGCGAAGAAGCGCACGGCCTCGGCCACGATCTGCTTGCGACGCTCCTCGGGGGGCATGCGCCGGCGCGCCACGCCTTCGATGGAATGTATGTTTTCGCTGTCCAACCCGGCACCCATGATCCTGCCAGCCCGCCCCTTTAAACACTTTTTCCTTGAAACGCGCATCTTTTTAAAGATCATGCGATCAACAAGGGTGAGCATCCGATCAATAACGCCGGCGACCGGCGCGGGACGCGGATGGGGAGGATTACCGGATGAAGGCATCGGCGGGCGGATATGCCCGGGCCAGGGACGTGCCGCACGCGCTCGACCTGCTGGCGGCGTCGGACGGCGCGGGGCGGATCCTGGCGGGCGGGCAGAGCCTGATCGCGGCGATGAACATGCGCCTGTCGGAAGGCGACATGCTGATCGACATCTCCCGCATCGCCGGTCTGCAGGGCGTCACCGAAGAGGCGGACACGCTGCGCATCGGTGCGCTGACCCGCCACGCCGCGGTCGGGGCCGATCCGCTGATTTCGGCGCACGCGCCGCTGCTGGCGGAGGCGGTGGGCTACATCGCCCATGCCGCCATCCGCAACCGCGGCACGATCGGGGGCGCGCTGGCGCATGCCGATCCGGCCGCGGAGTTTCCCGCCTGTGCCGTCGCGCTGGGCGCGACGATCCATGTCGAGGGCAAGGGCGGCGCGCGAGAGATCCCGGCCGAGGCGTTCTTCGAGGACGTCTTCACCACGGCGCTCGCCGAGGACGAGATCCTGACGGCGATCTCCGTGCCGAAGGCGGAGCCGGGTGAGGTGCAGCTTCTCGAAGAGGTCGCGCGGCGGTCGGGCGACTACGCGCTGACGGGGCTGTGCCTGGTCAGGCGGGCGGAGGGGCACCGCGTGACGGTGTTCTCGGCCGGGCCGACGCCGCTTCTGGCGCGGGACGCCATGGCCGCGCTTGACGGGGGCGACCTCGACGGCGCGGTGGCGGCGCTCGTCGAGGCGCTCGACCCGCCCTCGGACACGCAGGCGAGCGCGTCCTATCGCAGACATCTTGCAGGGGTTCTGCTGCGCAGGGCCTTGGCACGGATCGAGGAACAGAAGGCATGACGGCGGCATTCTCGAACAAGGTCGACATCGAACTCACGGTGAACGGAGAGCCGGTCGAGGCGCGCGTTCCGGCGGGCCAGCACCTGGTGGATTTCCTGCGGCTCGACCTCGGGCTGAACGGGGCGCACGCCTCCTGCGAGCACGGCGTCTGCGGCGCGTGCACCCTTCGCGTCGACGGAGAGGCCGTGCGCGGCTGCCTGATGCTCGCCGCGCAGGCCGACGGCGCCGAGGTCTGGACGGTGGAGGGGCTGACCGATCAGGGAACGAGCGCGGATCTGCAGCAGGCCTTCGTGGCGCGAAACGCGTTGCAGTGCGGCTTCTGCACGCCGGGCATGATCGTCGCGGCCGAGGACCTGCTGGCACGAGGCGATGTGCCCACACGGGCGGCGATCCGCGAGCACCTGTCGGGGAACTACTGCCGCTGCACCGGCTACGAGGCGATCATCGACGCGGTCGAAAGCGTGGCGCGGGCGCGCGCTGGAAAGGATGCCGCATGACCATCCAGTTCGGAAACCCCGATCGGCCCAATTCCTATATCGGCAAGACCGTTCCGCGCCCCAACGCGGAAAAGCTCGTGCAGGGGCGCGGGCGGTATGTCGACGATATCGTGCTGCCGCGGATGGTGCATGTGGCCTTCGTCCGATCGCCGGTGGCCCATGCCCGGATCAGCGGCCTGGACGCCGAGGCGGCGAAAGCGGTGAAGGGCGTTCTGCGGGTCTTCACCGGGGCCGACCTTGCCGATGTCTGCACGCCCTGGGTCGCGGTGCTCGCGCATCTCAAGGGCCTGAAATCGCCGCCGCAGCACGCCATGGCCGTGGACCGGGCCTGCTGGGTGGGCGAGCCGGTGGCGGCCGTCGTCGGCACCACGCGCGCCGCGGCCGAGGAAGGCGCGGCGCTCGTCGATGTGGACTACGATCCGCTTCCGGTCGTCACCGACACGATGACCGCGCTGGATGACGACACGCCGGTGATCCATCCCGACCTCGGCGACAATCTTGCCTTCCGGCGGCTGCACGAGGAAGGCGACGTCGACGCGGCCATGGAAGCGGCGCACAAGGTGGTGTCGGCCCGCTTCCGCACCGCGCGCCATACCGGGGTGACCCTGGAGCCGCGCTCGATCCTCGTCGACTGGAACCCGGCCGAGGAGCAGCTGACGGCCTATCACGCGACGCAGGCCCCGCACATGATGCAGACGGTGTTCGCGGAGCATCTGGGAATCCCCGAGGGCCGCGTCCGGGTGGTCTGCGGAGACGTGGGCGGATCCTACGGGATCAAGGTCCATGTCTATCCCGACGAGATGGCCACCGCCGCCATCGCGAAGGTCCTGGCGCGTCCGGTCAAGTTCATCGCCGACCGGCTGGAAAGTTTCACCACCGACATCCATGCCCGCGATCACGAGATCGAGGCACGGATCGCCGTGGACGCGGAGGGCAAGATCCTCGCCATCGACGTCGACGACTGGACCGGGATCGGGCCCTACTCGGTCTATCCGCGCACCTCGGCCATCGAGGGCAACCAGGTCGTGAACCTGTGCGGGGGCCCCTACGACTTCGCCAATTACAGGGCGCGGACCACGGTCGTGTTCCAGAACAAGACGCCGACCTGCCAGTACCGGGCCGTCGGCCACCCGATCGCCGTGGCGATCACCGAAGGGCTGGTGGACATGGCCGCCGCCGCCATCGGGATGGATCCGGTCGAGATCCGCCGCCGGAACATGTACGCGGACGACGCCTATCCCGTCACGTCGCCCGCGAAGATGAAGTTCGAGGGGCTGTCGCATCACGCCTCGATGGACCGGCTGATGGAGCTGATGGACTACGACGCGCTGCGCGCCGATCAGGAAGCGGCACGCAAGCAGGGCAAGCATCGCGGCATCGGCATCGCGTCCTTCATCGAGCTGACGAACCCCTCTCCGTTCATGTACGGGATCGGCGGCGCGCGCATCTCCGCGCAGGACGGCTGCACCGTCCGCATGGATCCCGACGGCTCGGTCGTGGCGCTGTCGGGCGTGACGGAACAGGGCCAGGGCACGGAGGCGATGCTGTCGCAGATCGTCGCCGAAAGCGTGGGCGTCACGCCCGACAAGGTCCGGATCATCACGGGCGACACCCAGGTCACGCCCTATGGCGGCGGCACCTGGGCGTCGCGCGGGGCGGGGATCGGCGGCGAAGCCGCGCTTCAGGCGGGACGCGCGTTGCGCGGCTCGATCCTCGAGGTGGCGGCGGCGATGCTGCAGTCCGACGAGGGCAGGCTCGACATCCGCGACGGCCAGGTGGTCGACGCCGATACCGGCGAGACGCGGATGCCGCTCGAGGAGCTGGGCCGCATCGTCTACTTCCGTGGCGACACGCTGCCCAAGGGCCTGCCGCGCGAACTGGTCCAGACCCGGCACTTCATCACCATGGACTATCCCTTCGCCTTCACCAACGGCGTCCAGGCCTCCTATCTGGAGGTGGACACGGATACCGGTGTCGTGACATTGCTGAAGCACTGGTGCGTGGAGGATTGCGGCCGGATCATCAATCCGCAGCTCGTCGACGAGCAGATCCGGGGCGGGATCGTGCAGGGCCTCGGGGGCGCGCTTTTCGAGGAAATCCACTACGACGAGGACGGGCAGCTGCTGAACGGCTCGATGGCCGACTACCTCGTGCCCATGGCCGCCGAGATGCCCGACATGATCGTCGGTCACGTGGAGACGCCCACCGCGGAAAGCGAGCTTGGGGCGAAGGGGGCCGGAGAGGCCGGCACTGCCGGGGCCCCTGCCGCGGTGATGAACGCGATCAACGACGCCTTGCGCCCGCTTGGCGCCGAGGTCACCGAAATGCCCTTCACGCCGGAACGCATCCTGCGCGCGCTGGGCAAGATCAACGACTGAACCAGGGGCGCGGGAGGCGCCCCGACAAAGGGAGGAAACGCATGAAGATCACGGCATTCGCGACGGCCACGGCCATACTGACGAGCGGCGCGGCCTTTGCCCAACAGCAGATCACCGTCAACATCGGCTCTTCGCACCCGGAACAGAACATCTGGGTCTACGCGATGAAGAACACGTTCCAGCCCGAGGTGAACCGCATCCTCGCCGAGAACGGCAACGACTATCAGGTCAACTGGGTCGAGAGCTACGCCGGCACGCTCTACAAGTTCACCGACACCCGCGAGGCGGTGATGGACGGCATCGTCGACGTGGGCATGGTCGGCACGGTCTGGGAAGGGGCCAACATGCCGCTTCAGAACGTGACCTACTTCACCCCCTTCGCCACCGAAGATCACCGCATGATCATCGAGATCTTCGACGATCTGTCGGAAAACCTTCCGGCGCTGAAGAACAGCTGGTCCGAGAACGGCATGGTGCATCTCAGCTCGCTCATCACCGACAGCTACGACATCTACGCGACCTTCCCCGTGACCTTGATGGAGGATCTTCAGAACCGCAAGCTGAACGCGCCGGGCACCTCGGCGAACTGGCTGCGCGAGACGGGGGCCACGCCGGTCGACGGGGCGCTGACCACCTATTACACGAACATCCAGACCGGCGTGACCGAGGGAACCCTGTCCTTCGCCTCGGGCATCCGCCCGACCCGGGTCTACGAAGTCGCGCCAGAGCTGACGCGCGTGGGCATCGGGTCGATGTATTTCGGCGGCATCGCGGCCAACGAGGATTTCTTCGACGCCCTGCCGGAAGAGGTGCAGCAGGCGATGCGAGAGGCCGCGCAGGCCACCTCGGTGGCGCATGGGGATTATGTGGCCGATCTTGCCGCGACGGCGATCGACGAGATGCAGGAGGCCGGGCTGACCATTCACCAGCTGCCCGACGAGGAGAAGGCCAAGTGGGTGAACGGCCTGCCGAACATCGTGGAGCCGTGGCTGGAGCAGACCGGCGAGGACGGCAGGATCGTGCTCAAGGCCTATTTCGACGCGTTGCGCGAACGCGGCGCAACGCCGCTGCGGGACTGGGACGAAGGTCTCTGATCGCCTGAAGGCAAGCACTGACAAGGCGATGCCGCCCGTCGCACCGCGCCGGGCGCATCCGTCATGGACGGCGGGATCGTGGCAATGAGCAATGACGACGCGGCCGGGCTGGAAGACGACGACGGCTTCGTTCCGGCCTTTTCCGACGCGCCGGTCGGCGCCGTGCTGGCCACGATCGCGGCGACGCTGTCGGCGATCGGGACCGCCGCGATCGGCGCGCTGATGCTTCTTATCGTGGCGGACGTGATCGGGCGGAATTTTCTGGACGCGCCCGTCACCGGCGTTTCCGAGATCGCCGCCCGCGCGGTGGTCGCGATCGTGTTCCTTCAGGTGCCTGCGGCGATCCTGCAAAAGCGCCTCACGCGCGCCGATTTCCTGCTGCGCCGGATCGAGCGCGTGTCGCCGCGCGTCCTCTGCCTGCTGGAGACGTTCTTCTGCATCGCCGGGGCCGTGGTCTTCGCGCTCATCCTCTGGCCGTCCTGGCCGAAACTCGTCGAAAGCTGGGCGTCGGCCGAATTCTTCGGCGTTCAGGGCGTCTGGACGATCCCCACCTGGCCGTTCCGCCTGATCACCGTGGTCGGATCGGCCGTGGCGGTGCTCTCCGCGCTCTACCGCGCGAGCGAGGAAATTCGAATGATGCGAAGACCGGCATGACCACGCTCGCCTTCGGTTTCGTCCTGATCGCCGTTCTGGTGGCCCTGGTGCTGATGGGCCTGCAGATCGCCTACGCGCTCTTCGGGGTGGCCTTCGTCGGCATCTGGCTGATCCGCGACAATATCGGGCTGGCGTTCCGCATGCTCGAGCTGACCGCCTATTCCGGGATCGCCGATTACCTCTTCGCCACGATCCCGCTTTTCGTGCTGATGGGCCTGCTCGTCAGCGTCTCGAATGTCGGGCGCGACACGTTCGAGGTGGCGGAGGAGTTGCTGCGCCGGATGATCTGCGGGCTCGGGGTCGCGACCGTCGCGGCCAACACCATCTTCGCGGCCGTCACCGGCGTTTCCATCGCGTCCGCGGCGGTCTTTACCCGGGTCGCGGTGCCCGAGATGACGCGCCACGGCTACCGCCCGGCCTTTTCCGCGGGAACGGTCGCGGGCTCGTCCGTGCTGGGCATGCTCATTCCGCCGAGCCTCCTGCTGATCATCTACGGGGTGCTGGCCGAGGTTTCGATCGGCGGCATGTTCATAGCGGGCATCGTGCCGGGCTTCATGCTGGCGGGCGGTTTCGTCGCCATGTTGATCGCCATCACGATCGCCTTTCCGAAATTCGTGCTGATCGATCCCGAGGACACGAAGGCGCGGCGCCTCGACCGGGACCATACCCCGATGCCCGCGGGCGAGATGCTGCGCAAGCTCGTCCCGATCGTCCTGCTCGTGATCCTGGTTCTGGGGGGCCTTTACACGGGCTTCTTCACGCCGACCGAAGCCGGCGGGGTCGGGGCGTTCGGCGCGCTTCTCGTGGCGCTGTCACGGCGCAGCCTCGATCGGAAAAGGCTCTGGAAGGTGATGAAGCAGACCGGCGTCATCTCCGTGTCCATCCTGCTTCTCCTGATCGCCGCGTCCTTCTATTCGCGCATGCTGGCCATCGCCGGGCTGCCCAACGCGATCTCGGGGCTCGTGACCGACTCCGGCTTCGGGCCCTTGGAGTTCCTCTTCTTCTACGCGCTCATCATCCTGCTGATGGGGATGATCCTCGACAGCACCTCGATCCTGCTGATCATGGTGCCGATCGCGGCGCCCATCGCCCAGGGCCTTGGGATCGACCTGATGCATTTCGGCATCGTGACCGTCATCGCGGTCGAGATCGGCCTGCTGACGCCACCGTTCGGCATATCCGTCTTCACCGTACACAACACGCTGAACGATCCGTCCGTGACGGTGGAGCAGGTTTTCGGCGCGACGCTGCCCTTCATCGCGGTGATGCTGATCGTGCTGGTCATCGTGGCGCTGGTGCCGGGAACCGTCACGGTGTTCCTGTAGGCCACATCGCGCCGGCGCCTGCGCTCCGACCCTCCCGCGACATCCCCTCGGCCTGGACCAGACGACCGGGAAGGCCGCGGGAGGTCGGTCCGATCGCTCGCCGATCATCCCGGCCGCGCGGCCCCGTCAAGACGCCGTGCTTTTCCGTTGCCAATTTGTTATGCATGTGCAGCATTCAGAACCTGCGTGCGTGTGGCGCGGCGGCGGGGCCTGCCGCCAGAAGGGTGAGGCAGAGGGCGACCCATGTCCGGCTCGACAAGATTCCTGATCGCGGCGCTCGTGCTGGCTCTCTCCGGGGCGGCGCTCTGGTACGCGGTCTTGAGGGACGGTAACGACCTGCCGCCCGGCTTCGCTAAGGCCAACGGCCGCATCGAAGCCGGGCGCGTCGACGTCGCGACCAAGTTCGCGGGACGTCTTGCCGAAATCCTCGTGAGCGAGGGCGACCGGGTCGAGGCCGGGCAGATCCTGGCGCGCCTCGACGATGCGCATATCAGGGCGCAGCTTCGCGAGGCGGAAGCGCAGGTGAGTTCGGCCCGCCAGACGCTGGCGGAGCGCCGCGCGGTCCTCGAGGAACGCAAAAGCGCCCTCGTTTTCGCGGAAAAGGAACTGTTCCGCGCGCGCGAACTGGGCGAACGCGGCTTCGCGCCGGAGGAACGCATCGATCTTCGCCTGTCCGAAAAGGAGTCCGCCGCCGCGGCCGTGACCTCGGCGAAGGCCGGCATCGCGGCCGCCGAAGCCCAGGTCGAGGCGGCGCAGGCCACCGTCGACCGGTTGCGCGCCGATCTCGAGGATTACGCGCTTCACGCGCCGCGGGCCGGGCGCGTGCAATACCGCCTGGCCGAGCCGGGCGAGGTTCTGGGCGCGGGCACGCGGGTGCTGACGCTGATCGACCTGACCGATGTGGTGATGACCGTGTATCTGCCGACAGGTGCCGCGGGCCGCCTGGCCTACGGTGCCGAGGCGCGGCTGGTGCTGGACGCGGCCCCCGAATACGTCATCCCCGCGAGCGTCAGTTTCGTCGCGGGCGAGGCGCAGTTCACGCCCAAATACGTCGAGACGGAGGAAGAGCGCGAGACCCTGATGTTCCGCGTCAAGCTCCGCATCCCGCCGGAAATCCTCGCCGACTACCAGGATGTGGTGAAGACCGGGGTGCCGGGCGTGGCGCATGTTCGGGTCGATCCGTCCGCGTCCTGGCCCGAAGAGCTGACCGTCCGCCTGCCCGATGCCCGCTGAGCCGGTCGTCGCGGAACTCACCGGTCTCAGCCATCGCTACGGCGCGATCACGGCGCTGGACGATGTCAGCCTGAGCTTCTCCGAAGGGCGCATGGTCGGGCTGATCGGGCCCGACGGGGTGGGAAAATCGACCCTGCTGGGGCTGCTGGCCGGGGTGCGCCGGATCCAGCAGGGCCGCGTCGAGGTGCTGGGCGGCGACATGGCCTGCGCCGCGCGCCGCTCGGAGAGTTTCTCGCGCATCGCCTACATGCCGCAGGGGCTGGGACAGAACCTCTATCCCACGCTGTCGGTCCACGAGAATGTCGATTTCTTCGGGCGGCTCTTCGGACAGGGGGCTTGCGAACGAGAGGCGCGCATCGCGGAGCTGCTGGAAAGCACCGGGCTCGCGCCGTTTTCCGGCCGCCCGGCGGGCAAGCTTTCGGGGGGCATGAAGCAGAAGCTCTCGCTGTGCTGCGCGCTGATGCACGCCCCCGACCTGCTCATCCTCGACGAACCCACGACCGGCGTCGATCCGCTGTCGCGCAAGCAGTTCTGGGAACTGATCGACCGGCTGCGCGAGCGTCGTCCGGAGATGACGCTGGTCACGTCGACCGCCTACATGTCGGAGGCGGAACGCTTCGACCGGCTGGTGGCGATGGATGCGGGCCGGGTGCTGGCCACCGGAACGCCGGACGAGTTGCGCGGCGAGGCCGGGGCCGACACGCTGGAAAAGGCGTTCATCGCCTTCCTGCCGCCGGAAAAGCGCGAGGGCCATGGCGAGGTGCACCTGCCGCCGCGCCCCGAAGGCGACCGCTCCGTCGCGATCGAGGCCGAGGGCCTGACCAAGCGGTTCGGTGACTTCACCGCCGTCAACGATGTCAGCTTTCGCATCGAGAAGGGCGAGATCTTCGGCTTTCTGGGCTCGAACGGCTGCGGCAAGACCACGACCATGAAGATGCTCACGGGCCTGCTGGAGCCGACGGAGGGCCACGCGGAACTTTTCGGAAAGCCGGTCGACAGCTCAGACCTCGCGACGCGGCGGCGGGTCGGCTACATGTCGCAATCCTTCTCGCTTTACGCGGAACTCTCGGTGCGGCAGAACCTCGTGCTGCACGCGCAGCTGTTCCAGCTGAGCGCCGCGCGGCAGCGCGAGCGGGTGGCCGAGCTGCTGGAGCGGTTCGACCTCGGGGACGTCGCCGGCAGCCGCCCCGCGAACCTGCCGCTCGGCGTGCGCCAGCGCCTGCAACTCGCCGTCGCCGTGCTGCATGAGCCCGAGATGCTGATCCTGGATGAGCCCACCTCCGGCGTCGATCCGGTGGCGCGGGACCGTTTCTGGGAGTTGCTGATCGCGCTGTCGCGGGACGACGGGGTGACGATCTTCATCTCGACCCATTTCATGAACGAGGCCGAGCGCTGCGACCGGATCTCGCTGATGCATGCGGGAGAGGTTCTGGCGGTCGGCCCGCCCGGCGACCTGCGCGACCGCCGTGACGCCGAGAGCCTGGAAGAGGCGTTCATCGCCTATCTCGAGGAGGCCGCCGACGACGCCACGCCCGAGCAGGCGCCGGATCCGGGTTCGGAGCGGACAGGCGCCGGGCACCGGCGCGGCCTCTTCTCCATGGCGCGGTCCTGGGCCGTCGCCCGGCGCGAGGCGATGGAGCTCGGGCGCGACCCGATCCGGCTGGCCTTCGCCCTGCTGGGGCCGGTCATCCTCATGATCGCCGTAGGCTTCGGCATCTCCTTCGACGTCGAGGACATCAACTACGCCGTCGTCGACCAGGACCGAAGCGCCGAAAGCCGCATGCTGGGGCGCCAGTTCTCGGGTTCGCGGTATTTCCTCGAGCAGGCCGAACTGGACACGCCCGCCGGGATGGACGCCCTGCTGCGGCGGGGCGAGATCACCATGGCGCTGGTCATCCCGCCCGACTTCGGCCGCGACCTGCTGGGCGGCGACGACCCCGAGGTGGCGCTGTGGCTCGACGGGTCGAACACGGTGCGCGCCGAAAGCGCGCGGCGTTACGCCGAGGCCGCCTTCGCGGGGTTCCTGAGCGAACTTGCGCAGATCGAAACCGGGCGTGTGCCCACGCTTTATCCCGCGGCCATCGAGCCGCGCTTTCGCTACAATCAGAGCTTTTCCTCCGATTACGCCATCCCGCCGGGGGTGCTGATGATGATGCTGATCATGATCCCGACGATGATGACGGCGCTGGGCATCGTGCGCGAAAAGGAGCTCGGTTCGATCACCAATCTCTACGCGGCCCCGGTCCGGAAGCTGGAATTCCTGATCGGCAAGCAGGCCCCCTATGTCGCCGTGGCCATGATCAGCTTCGTGATCCTCGTGGGCATGCTTCTTGCGGTGTTCGGATTGCGGATCGAGGGCAGCCTGCCGGCGCTGGTCCTGGGCGCCCTGCTCTACACGGTGGCGGCGACGGCCTTCGGGCTGGTGATCTCGACCTTCGTGCGCAGCCAGATCGCCGCGATCTTCGGCAGCGCGATCATCGTCATCATCCCGACGGTCAATTTCTCGGGGATGCTCTACCCCGTCTCGACGCTGGACCCGCTGACCCGGACGATCGGGCAGTCCTTTCCGCCGTTCTACTTCCAGCGGATCAGCACCGGCGTGTTCAACAAGGGGCTCGGGGCCGGTGATCTCTGGCTCAACCACCTTGCCCTCGCAGGGTTCTGCGTGCTGTTCTGGGCGCTTGCGGCGTTGCTGCTGAAAAAGCAGGAGGCTTGAGGCGATGCGCGCTCTTCGCAACATCTTCCGCCTCGGCCTCAAGGAACTGTGGAGCCTGTTCCGGGACCCGGTCCTGATGGCGCTGGTGGTCTACACCTTCACCGCGGCGGTCTACGCCGTGGCGCACGGCGTGCAGACGGAGGTGCGCAACGCCGCGATCGCCGTGGTCGACGAGGACAGGTCGACCCTGTCGGGCCGTATCCGCGGGGCTTTCCTGCCGCCGCAGTTCCGCGACGCCGACCTCATCGGGATCTCCGAGATGGAGCAGGCGCTCGATACGGGGCGCTACAGCTTCGTGCTGCACGTGCCCGCGCGGTTCGAGGCCGACGTGCTGGCCGGGCGCCAGCCCTCGCTGCAACTGAACGTCGATGCGACCGCGATGACGCTGGCGGGCAACGGCACGGCCTACATCCAGCGGATCGTCCAGGACGAACTGGCCGTCTTCCTGTCGGGCGACGACGCCGGCACCGCCCTTCCGGCGAGCCTCGTGCCGCGGGCGCGGTTCAACCCGAACCTGCAGTCGCAATGGTTCTTCGCGGTGATGCAGGTGATCGGCAACGTCACCATCCTGTCGGTGGTGCTGTCGGGCGCCGCCGTGATCCGGGAGCGCGAGCACGGCACGATCGAGCACCTGATGGTGATGCCGGTCACCGCGCTGGAGATCATGCTGGCCAAGATCTGGGCCAACGGGCTGGTGATCGTCGCCGCGGCGGTGCTTTCGCTTCTTGTTGTGGTCGAGGGGCTGATGGGCATTCCGGTGCCGGGGTCGATCCCCGTCTTCGCCGTCGGCGCCGCCGTCTATCTCTTCGCGGTCACGTCGCTCGGGATCATGCTGGCGACCTTCGCGACCACGATGCCGCAATTCGGGCTGCTCGCGATCCCTGTCTTCGTCGTTCTCTACCTGCTCTCGGGCGGGGTGACGCCGCTGGAGGCGATGCCCGACCTGCTGCGCAACCTGATGCAGCTGTCGCCCGCCACGCATTTCACGAGTTTCGCCGAGGCGGTCCTTTACCGCGATGCCGGACTGCTTCTTGTGTGGAAGGAACTCCTGGCCGTCGCCTGCATCGGCGGCGTTTTCCTCGCCCTCGCCCTCAGCCGGTTTCGCGGGACGATGGCGGCCGCACGCTGAGCGCGCGACCTGGGCACGCGCCGGCCGGCGGCGATGTTCCGGTCTCGGCGACCGGCGGCGAAGGCGGGCTTTCACAGTGGGCCGCGATGCGCGGGCGATCCCGCGCCGGGAAGGGCAGGGCGCCTTCAGTGGGTGCTCGACCCGCGCCGGATCTCTCCGTGATCGAGGACCGGGGCGGCGTCGAGGTCGGCGGCGTTCAGCATCGAGGCCACGCGCTCGAGCGAGGCCACGATCATCGCCTGCTCCCAGTCCTCGAGCGCCTCGAAGGCCTTCACGTATTGCTGCTGAAGCGCGTCGGGCGCGCGCCCGATCACGTCGCGCCCGTTTTCCGTCAGTTCCACGTTGGTCTGCCTGCGGTCGGTCTCCGAGCGTTCGCGCCGGACCATGCCCTTGGCGGCGAGGCGGTCGAGCAGGGTCGAGATCGTCGCCTGGCTCACCCCCATCTGCGCCGAGATCTGTTTCGGCGTGACGACGCCATGTGCCGAGACGATCTGCAGGACGCGGATCTGCACGGGGGTAAGGCCCGCGACGCGGGCAAGCTCCCGGCCGTACAGTTCGGTCGCGCGCAGGATGCGGCGCAAGGCGATCAGGCTCGTGTCTGTGCGGTCCACGTCGGGGCCCATCGGCTGGTGAAATGTCATGACTGTGTCAGCCTCCGTCCGGTCGGACAAGATATCATTAGTTAGTCTAATTAAGGAAAGCGCGGCAGGATTCCAAGGAAAAAGGCGCCGTCGCCATCCGGTAGCGAAGCCATGCAAAGGTATAAATACCAGAAAAACAATATTTTAGACGTCACATGCCGTGATTTGTTTAGCCTAGTTGATTTTCTTTGCGTGATGCGTATATCTTCCGGCAACGCAGCAAGAGAGGAAGCAGTCCCGTGAACCAGATCCGCTCGATCGACATGCGCCGCCCCGGCGCAATCGCTTTTCGGAAGCCGATGCCGCAGGACGGTGCCGCGGTCTGGCAACTCGTGTCGGCCTGCAAGCCGCTCGACGAGAATTCGATGTACTGCAACCTGATCCAGTGCGACCACTTCCGTGACACCTGCGTGGTGGCAGAGCGCGACGGCGCGCTTCTGGGCTGGATCTCCGCCTACGTGCTGCCCAACGACCCCGAGACGCTCTTCGTCTGGCAGGTGGCCGTTTCCGAAGCGGCGCGCGGCGAGGGCCTCGCCGGACGCATGCTGACGCATCTGCTCTCGCGCGAGGAAGCGCGGGACGTGACGCGCATCCAGACCACGATCACCCGCGACAACGATGCGAGCTGGGCGCTCTTCAAGCGTTTCGCAAGCAAGCAGGGTGCAGAGCTCGACGCGCAGGCGCACTATGCGCAGGACACCCACTTCCAGGGCGCCCACGCCACCGAACACATGGTGACGATCAAGCTGCCCGCGGCGATGGGCCGCGCGGCCTGACGGCCGTCCCCATCACCCGCACATTCCAGAATTTCAAAGCGAGGATATCCTCATGACCGCTGACATGTCAGCCGACAAAGCCATTTTCCACCGACGCGAGTCGCAGGTGCGCAGCTATTGCCGCAGCTTCGACACGGTGTTCGCCTCCGCGAAGGGGGCGATCCTGACCGACACCGAGGGCCGGGACTACATCGACTTCCTGGCCGGGTGCTCGTCGCTCAACTACGGTCACAACGATCCGGACATGAAGGCCGCGCTGGTCGATCACGTCACCTCGGACGGCATCGCCCACGGGCTCGACATGTATTCGCGCGAGAAGGCGGCCTTCCTCGAGGCGTTCGAACGCATCGTGCTCGCCCCGCGCGGCATGGACCACAAGGTGATGATGACCGGGCCCACCGGCACCAACGCCGTCGAGGCCGCGATCAAGCTCGCCCGCAAGGTGACGGGCCGGACCGAGGTCGTGGCCTTCACCAACGGGTTCCACGGCATGACGCTGGGCGCGCTCGCGCTGACCGGCAACCGCGGCAAGCGCGCGGGCGCGGGCCAGCCGCTCGGCAACGTGACCCATCTGCCCTATGACGGCGCTCTGGGCGAGGATGTCGATACGCTTCCCGTGATCGAGGCGATGATCGAAAACTCGTCGAGCGGGGCCGACCTGCCCGCCGCCTTCGTGGTGGAGCCGGTGCAGGGCGAGGGCGGTCTGAACGCCGCCTCGGCCGCGTGGCTCAAGGGGCTCGAGACGCTGGCGCGCAAGCACGGCATCCTGCTTATCGTCGACGACATCCAGTCGGGCATCGGCCGTGCCGGAGGCTTCTTCGCCACCGACGGCATGGACATCGAGCCGGACATGATCACGCTCGCGAAGTCGCTGTCGGGTTTCGGGCTGCCTTTCGCGCTCACCCTCGTCAGGCCCGAGCACGACATCTGGAAGCCGGCCGAGCACAACGGCACCTTCCGCGGCAACACCCATGCCTTCGTCACCGCCCGCGTGGCGCTGGAGAAGTTCTGGGCCGACGACGCCTTCGAGACCGAGGTTGCCCGCAAGGGCGCGCATCTGGAAAAGCGTCTGACCGAGATGGCCGCGATGATCCCGGGCGCCCGGCTGAAGGGGCGCGGCATGATGCGCGGCATCGACGTGGGCTCGGGTGAGCTGGCCGGCGAGATCTGCGCCCGCGCCTTTCGCCACGGTCTGGTGATCGAGACCTCGGGGGCCGACGACGAGGTGGTGAAGGTGCTGGCGCCGCTCACCATCGAGGACGCGGTGTTCGACCGCGGCCTCGACATCCTGGAGGCCGCGATCCGCGAGGAAACGGCGAAACCCATGGCGGCGGAGTAACACAATGATCGTTCGTGATTTCGAAGACCTGAAGACCGGTGACAGGACCGTGAGCGACGCGCAATGGACGAGCGTGCGCATGCTTCTGGCCGATGACGGGATGGGATTTTCCTTCCACATCACCTTCCTCGACGCCGGCAGCGAGCACACGTTCGAATACAAGCACCATTTCGAAAGCGTCTATTGCATGTCGGGCACCGGCGCGATCACCGATCTGGCCACCGGCGAGACCCACGCGATCAAGCCGGGCGTGATGTACGCGCTCGACAAGCACGACCGCCACACCGTGCGCGCCGATCCCGAGGCGGAACTCGTGATGGCCTGCGTCTTCAACCCGCCGGTCACGGGCAAGGAGGTGCACCGCGAGGACGGCTCCTACGCCCCGGCGGAAGAACAGGCCTGACCCTGCGCAAGGCCGCCGCGAACCGGCGGCAGGCAAACCTGAAATGATCCGCGACCGCGCGCGCCTCGCGCCCGGTCGCGGTCTCGAAAAGGCAAGAACCATGACCGAGCGCCACGCCCACACCGTCGAGAAGATCGGCGGCACCTCCATGAGCCGCTCTCGCGAGCTTCTGGAGCCGCTTTTCCTCCACGGCGGTGCAGACCCCTACAACCGCGTTTTCGTCGTCTCCGCCTATGGCGGCATCACGGATCTGCTGCTCGAGCACAAGAAGAGCGGCGAGCCGGGCGTCTATGCCCTTTTCGCCAACGCCGAGAACGATCACGGCTGGTCGGATGCCCTCAACCGCGTGGCCGAGGCGATGAAGGTCGCGCACCGCGAGGTGCTGGAAGCCCCCGGCGACATCCAGGAGGCCGACGATTTCGTGCGCGAGCGCATCGAGGGCGCGCGCTCCTGCCTGATCGACCTTCAGCGACTCTGTTCCTACGGGCATTTCCGTCTGGACCAGCACATGGGGCTGATCCGCGAGCTGCTTTCGGGGCTGGGCGAGGCGCATTCGGCGCAGGCGACCGCGCTTCTGCTGCGCCGCGCGGGCGTCAACGCGCGGTTCGTGGACCTCTCCGGCTGGCGCGACGAGGCCGAGGTCTCGCTCGAAGAGCGGATCGCGCGGGGGTTCGAGGATATCGACCTCGCGACGGAACTTCCCGTCGTGACGGGCTACGCGCAGTGTTCCGAAGGGCTGATGAAGCATTACGACCGCGGCTATTCCGAGGTCACCTTCTCGCGCATCGCCGCGGCCACCGGTGCGGCAGAGGCGATCATCCACAAGGAATTCCACCTCTCTTCCGCCGATCCGCGGCTCGTGGGGCTGGAGAACGTGCGCAAGCTCGGCCGCACCAATTACGACGTGGCCGACCAGCTTTCCAACATGGGGATGGAGGCGATCCACCCGTCGGCGGCCAAGACCCTGCGCCAGGCGGGTATCCCGCTGCGCGTGACCAACGCCTTCGACCCGGCCGATCCCGGCACGCTGATCGACGAGGCGCCGGCCGAGGCGCCGGCGGTGGAGATCGTGACCTCGCTGCCGGTGATCGCGCTCGAACTCTTCGAACCCGACATGGTGGGCGTGAAAGGCTACGACGCGTCCATCCTGGAGGCGCTCACACGGCACAAGGTGCGGATCGTGGCGAAGTCGTCGAACGCCAACGCGATCACGCATTACGTGGACGCCTCGCTGAAATCCGTGCGCCGCGTGGAAGCCGACCTCGTGCGGGTCCACCCCTCGGCCGAGGTCACCACCCGCGCGCTCGCGGTGGTCTCCGCCATCGGGCGCGACATCTCCGGCCTCCGGGCGCTCGGCCGCGGGCTCCTCGCGCTCGACCGGGCCGGTCTGGCGCCCGTCGCGGTCAGCCAGGGGCCGCGCAACGTCGATATCCAGTTCGTCATGGCGCGCGAGGACGCCGACACGGCGGTGAAGGCGCTGCACCGCGCGCTCGTCGAGGAGGCCGACGCGCAGGCCCCCGAGGCGACCGAAGAGTCGGAGATCGGCGCCGCCGCCGCGCCCAAGCTCGTGGCCTGAGCGCAATTCACAAGTTGTTGAGGGCCCTTAAACGTCCGCCGGCGCGGCCTAAATGACACATCAAGGCGTCGGTACGGAACACCGGCGTCTTACTTCACTGTCCCTCGTTCCGACACTGGCGCCCGGAATTTTCTCCGGGCGCTTTTTTGTGCGCCCCTGTGGCGCTACGCTCCGGGTATGAGCGACACCCATCCCGACTCGGTCCTCCGAGAGATCCTGACCCGCACCCGCGTGATCGCGTTGGTCGGGATCTCGACGAACCCGGTGCGCCCGAGCGCCTATGTCGCGCGCTACCTCGCGCTCAAGGGCTTTCGCGTCATCCCCGTGAACCCCGGCCATGCCGGCAAGACGCTTCACGGCGAGACGGTGCGCGCCTCGCTCACCGAGGTCGCCGAGGCGGGCATCGAGGCCGACATGGTCGATATCTTCCGCCGCTCCGAGGCGGTGCCGCCCATCGTCGAGGAGGCGATGGCGGTGCTGCCCGCGCTCCGGACGATCTGGATGCAGATCGGCGTCTCGCATCCGGAGGCCGCGGCCATGGCCCGGGCGCAGGGCGTCGACGTTGTGATGAACCGCTGCCCCAAGATCGAGTATCAGCGCCTCTTCGGCGAGCTTCGCATGGGCGGCTTCGCCACCGGCGTCATCTCCTCGAAGCTCTGAGCCGCGCGGGGCTACCCTTCGCGCCCCGCCTTTTCCTCGAGCCCCGATCGGCCCTGGCGCCGCTCGAGTTCCGCCAGCACCTCGGCGAGCGTCACGTCGCGGGCGCGCAGCATGACGATCAGATGGAAGAGCACGTCGGCCGCCTCGGCGGTCAGCCTCTCGCGGTCGCCGCGCACCGCCTCGATCACGGCCTCCACCGCCTCCTCGCCGAACTTCTCGGCGCATTTCTCGGGCCCTGCGGCGAGGAGCCGCGCGGTCCAGCTTTCCTCCGGATCGCCGCCCATGCGGGAGGCCACCAGCGCGTCGAGCGCCTCGAGAATGTTCATGCGGGCCTCATGGGGATGCCGGCCGATGCCATGTGCGCCTTGGCCTCGGCGATGGAATGGGTGCCGAAATGGAAGATCGACGCGGCGAGCACCGCGCTCGCGCCGCCCTCGGTGACGCCCGCCACCAGATGGTCCAGCGTGCCGACGCCGCCGCTCGCGATCACGGGCACGTCCACCGCCGCCACCACGGCGCGGGTGAGCGCGAGGTCGAAGCCGTCGCGGGTGCCGTCGCGATCCATCGAGGTGAGCAGGATCTCTCCCGCGCCCTCCGATTCCACCCGCCGGGCGAAGGCGAGCGCATCCACCCCGGTCGCGCGGCGCCCGCCATGGGTGAAGATCTCCCACCGGCCCGGCGCGACCTGCTTGGCGTCGATCGCCACCACGATGCACTGGCTGCCGAACCGGTCGGCGCAGCGGCGCACCACCGTGGGGTCGGCCACCGCGGCGGAGTTGAGGCTCACCTTGTCGGCGCCGGCGAGCAGCAGCGCGCGCACGTCCTCGGGCCCTTTCACGCCGCCGCCCACGGTGAGCGGGATGAAGCACTGCTCGGCGGTGCGGCGCACCACGTCGAACATGGTGCCGCGATTCTCGTGGGTGGCGTGGATGTCGAGAAAGCAGATCTCGTCTGCGCCCGCCGCGTCGTAGGCCCGCGCCGCCTCCACCGGGTCGCCCGCGTCCACCAGGTCGACGAAGTTTACGCCCTTCACCACGCGGCCGTCGGCCACGTCGAGGCAGGGAATGAGGCGGGTCTTGAGCATGACCCGGGTGATACGCCCGCCACCCCGCCACGGCAAGGGCGGCACTCACCTCTGCGTGAGCAACGAATTCGTGACTGGCCGCGCCGGGCGGGGTGCCGGACTGTCGCTGCGCAGAACGCTGGAAAGGAGATCCCCATGCCGGTTCGCACTTCCCTCGCCGCGCTCGCATTGGCGCTGGCCCCGCTGCCATCGCTGGCGCAGGACATCGCGCGCGTTTCCGCCGACAAGAGCGTGGCGGCCACGGCCGACGCCTTCGTCGCCGCGGTCGAGGCGGCGGGCGTGACCGTGTTCGCGCGGGTCGATCACGGCGCGGGCGCCCGAAGCGTCGGATCGGATGTGGGCGCCTCGCAACTCGTCGTCTTCGGCAGCCCCAAGGTCGGCACTCCGGCGATCGAGGCCGACCGGCTGGCGGGGCTTGCCCTGCCGCTCAAGGTGCTGGTCTACGAGGATCGCGACGGCCGGGTCTGGCTGGCCTATGAGCCGCCGGCCTCGGCGCTCGGCCGCTTCGACGGGATCGACCCCGATGCCCCGGTGATCGGGGCGATGGCCGCCGCCCTCGAAAGGTTCACGAAGGCCGCGGCCGAATAGCCTCAGCCCGCGAGTGCGGCGAGCGCCGCCTTCAGGTCGAGCTTCCCGTCATAAAGCGCGCGGCCCGAGATCGCCCCCGCGATCACGCCGGTGTCGCGCAGCGCGACGAGATCGTCGAGCGACGACACGCCCCCCGACGCGATGACCGGGATGGAGACCGCGCGGGCGAGCGCCGCGGTGGCCGCCACGTTGGGCCCGCCCATCGCCCCGTCGCGGTCGATGTCGGTGTAGATGATCGCGGCCACGCCGGCGTCCTCGAAGCGGCGGGCGAGGTCGGTGGCCTCCACCTCCGTCTCCTCGGCCCATCCGCGCGTCGCGACCCGGCCCGCGCGCGCGTCGATGCCCACCGCGACCTTGCCAGGGAAGGCCCGCGCGGCCTCGCGCACCAACTCGGGCTGTTCCACCGCGACGGTGCCGAGGATCACCCGGGCGAGCCCCGCGCCCAGCCAGCGCTCGATCGTCGCCATGTCCCGGATGCCACCGCCGAGCTGCGCGGGCATGCCGGGGCAGGCGGCGAGGATCGCCTCCACGGCGCCCGCGTTCACCGGCCGCCCCGCGAAGGCGCCGTTCAGGTCCACGAGGTGCAGCCACTCCGCGCCCGCCTCGACGAAGGCGCGGGCCTGCGCGGCGGGGTCGTCGTTGAAGACCGTCGCCTTCTCCATCTCGCCGCGCAGGAGGCGCACCGCCTTGCCGTCCTTCAGGTCGATCGCGGGGTAGAGGATCATGGGCGCGCTCCGTCTCGGGGTCGGGGCGCTTCTGCCCGGACGGCGCGGCGAATGCAATGCGCGCCCGCCGACGCGGGGTCACGCTTGATCGGCCGGGCGCGCGCCGCGCAGGATGCCGGCCGGGAGGACCGAAAAGGGAGGAAAGGAATGACACGCATGCTCGCCGCCGTCGCGGCGTTCCTGCTCGGGGCCGGCGCGGCGCTCGCCGATCCGGTGCTCGGCACCTGGCAGACGGAGCCCGACGACGGGGCCTTCGCCCATGTGAGGATGCAGCCCTGCGGCGACGCCATCTGCGGGACCATCGCGCGCACCTTCAACGCAGAGGGCGAATACCGCTCCGACACGATCGGGCGGCAGATCGTCCGCGGCATGGTGCCGCAAGGGGACGGCCGCTACGAGGGGCGGGTCTGGCGGCCCTCCAACGACAAGGTCTATCTCGGCAAGATCGACCTCGCGGGGGACCGGCTGAAGCTGCGCGGCTGCGTGGCGGGCGGGCTCATCTGCGCGAGCCAGACCTGGGCGCGGGTGGACTGAGCCGGGCGGCGCGCCTCAGGGCCGCCAGCGCAGGAAATTGGCGATGAGGTGGAGCCCTGTCGCTGCGCTCTTTTCCGGGTGGAACTGCGTGCCGAAAAGCGTGTCGCGCCCCACGATCGCGGTCACCTCGCCGGCGTAGTCGACATGGGCGATACGGTGGGCCGGCGCTTCGGCCACGAAGTGGTAGGAGTGCACGAAATAGGCGTGATCGCCGGTGCCGATCCCGTCGAGCACCGGGTGGGGCGTGTCGATCACGAGGTCGTTCCAGCCCATGTGCGGCACCTTGAGCGCGGGGTTGGCGGGCGCGATGCGCGCCACCGTGCCGGGGATCCAGCCGAAGCCCGGCGTCTCCTCGTATTCGAGCCCGCGCGAGGCCATCATCTGCATCCCGATGCAGATGCCGAGGAACGGCCGGCCGCGGGTGATCGCCGCCTCCTCGATCGCCTCGAACAATCCCGACTGCTCGAAGAGCGCCCGGCGGCAGGCCGGGAAGGCGCCGTCGCCCGGCAGCACGACGCGCTCGGCGCGTGCGACCGTCTCGGGATCGGCGGTGACCATCACAGCCCCCGCGCCCGTCTCGGCGGCCATGCGCTGGAACGCCTTCTCGGCCGAGTGGAGGTTGCCGCTCTCGTAATCGACGATGACGGTGGTCATGGGCTCAGAGCGCGCCCTTGGTGGACGGGATCGCCTCGCCCGCCCGCGGATCGGGCTCCACGGCCTGGCGCAGCGCCCGCGCCACGGCCTTGAAGGCGGCCTCGGCGATGTGGTGGCTGTTGATCCCTGCCCGTGCGGAGACGTGGAGCGTGATGCCGCCGCGGCTCGCCAGCGCCTGGAAGAACTCGCGCACGAGCTCGGTGTCGAAGGCGCCGATCTTCTGGGTGGGGAAGTCCACCTCCCAGGCGAGCCAGGGCCGCCCCGACAGGTCGAGCGCCGCCTCCACCCGCGCGTCGTCCATCACCAGCGTGAAGGCGCCGTAGCGGCGGATGCCGCGCTTTTCGCCGAGCGCCTCGGCGAGCGCCTGGCCGAGCGCGAGCCCGCAATCCTCCACCGTGTGGTGGTCGTCGATGTGCAGGTCGCCCTCGGCCGAGAGGTCGATGTCGATCAGCGAATGCCGCGAGAGCTGCGCCAGCATGTGGTCGAAGAAGCCCACGCCCGTGGCGATCTCGTGCGTGCCCGTGCCATCGAGCGCGACGCGGGCGGTGATCGCCGTCTCGGCGGTGGTGCGGCTGATGCGGGCCTCGCGCATGGGGCGGCTCCTCGGGTTTCGGGTGGCGCGGTTATAGGCTCCTGCGGGGCTGGCGGAAAGGCCCCGACCGGCGGGGATTGTGCCGGCGTGGCGGCTGTGCCAGCCTCGGCGCTCCCACAGGAGAGGCCCCGATGAGCACCTGCGTCTTCATCCAGATCCGCTGCAAGCCCGGCAGCACCTATCGCGTCGCCGAGGACATCGCGCTGCGCGAACTCCACTCCGAACTCTATTCCACCAGCGGGGAATACGATCTGCTCATGAAGCTCTACATCCCGGAGGGCGAGGACGTGGGCAAGTACATCAACGACCGCCTTCTCGATATCCAGGGGATAGAGCGGTCGCTGACCACGCTGACCTTCAAGGCGTTCTGATCCGCGCCCCGCTTCGGCCGGGGATCGCCCCCGCGCGCATCCTTCCACGACGCGGTGCGGCCCGCGGCCGGTCCGGCAAGTGTCGATCTGTTGAAATTGGAGCGGGCGATGAGATTCGAACTCACGACCCTTACCTTGGCAAGGTAATGCTCTACCCCTGAGCTACGCCCGCATCCTTGGGTGAGGCGTGGGATAGTCAAACGCGCCGCGCGCTGCAAGGGGAAATTTCGGGAAAGAGAGTGTTTCCCCACGCCACTCTTCCATTGCTTCACACGCGCACGATCGCCGGCTATGATGACGCTGCGTCAAGTATTCGGAGCGTTCCTGAGCGGGGGTGACATGATGGACACCGCGATCGATCTTCTGCCGGGTGATCCGGCGCCCTGGTTCCGGCAGCGCACGCCCTCCAACCCGCAATTCGCGTTCGACACGGCGGCGGGGCGTTACCTCGTGCTCTGCTTTCTCGGCTCCGCCGGGGACGCCCATGCCCGGGCCGCGCTGCGCGCCGTGGCCGAGCGGCCCGGTTTCTTCGACGACAATACCGCCTGTTACTTCGCGGTCTCCGTGGATCCCGGCGACGAGACCGCCGCGCGGATCGATAACCGGATCCCGGGCTACAGGGTCTTCTGGGATTTCGATCTCGCGGTCAGCAAGCTTTACGGCGCGGTGCCGCCCGACGCGAAGGCGGGGCCCGCGGGCGTGCCGCATCGCCGGTTCTGGCTGGTGATAGACCCCACGATGCGCGTGCTCGCGCGCATCCCCTTCGGCCAGGACCAGCAAGACATCCCCCGGCTTCTGACCTTCCTCGACACCCTGCCGCCGCCCGAACGCTTCGCCGGCTTCGAGGTGCCGGCGCCCGTCCTCGTTCTTCCCAACGTGTTCGAACCCGAGCTGTGCCGCCACCTCATCCAGCTTTACGAGCGCAACGGTGGGCAGGAGTCGGGCTTCATGCGCGACGTCGACGGCAAGACGTTGGCCCTTCACGATGCCAGTCACAAGCGACGGCGCGATTACCTGATCGAGGATCGGCGGCTCAGCGACGCGCTGCGCGCGCGGTTCGTGCGGCGCGTCGTGCCGGAAATCTTCAAGGTGCACCAGTTCCAGGTCACACGCATGGAGCGTTACATCGTATCCTGCTACGACGCCTCCGAGGGCGGGCATTTCTCGGCCCACCGGGACAACACGACGAAAGGCACGGCGCATCGCCGTTTCGCGGTGTCGGTCAACCTGAACGACGATTTCGAGGGCGGCCGGGTCAGCTTTCCCGAATACGGCCCGCGCGGCTTCAAGGCGCCCGCCGGTGGGGCGGTGGTCTTCTCGTGCTCGCTTCTTCACAAGGTCTCGCCGGTCACGAGCGGGCGGCGCTACGCCTTCCTGCCCTTCCTCTACGACGATGCCGCCGCGCGCATCCGCGAGGCCAACAACGCCCATCTCGGCGAGAACGTCGGCCAGTATCGCGGGGCGGCGCAAGACGCGTCCCCGGCGCCCAGCACGGCCGAAGGCGCCTGACGCGCGGCATCCGGCACGGCCGGCGGCCCGATGATGGGCCCTTGTGCGCGCGCCCGATCCCGCACCGGGGACGAGGCGGCCGCACCGCGCGTCCGCGGCAGGGCCGATGCCGGGCGACGGTGCGACCCGGTCACTCCTCGGCTTCGTATTCCACCAGAAGATCCTTGGCGTCGATCTGGCCTCCGGGCTGGACGTGCACGGCCTTCACCGTCGCATCCCGCTCGGCGTGGAGCCCGGTCTCCATCTTCATCGCCTCGATGGTGAGCAGCAGATCGCCCTCGGCCACCTTCTGGCCCGCGCTCACGCTCACGCTCGCCACGACGCCGGGCATGGGGGCGGCCACATGGGCCGCGTTGCCCGGCTCGGCCTTCGGGCGCTGGGCCGTCTGCGACTTCACCATGCGGTCGGGCACGCGCACCACGCGCGGCTGGCCGTTCAGCTCGAAGAAGACGCGGACCTCGCCGTCGTCATGGGTCTCGCCCACGGCCTGCAGGCGGACCTCGAGCGTCTTGCCGGGATCGATCTCGGCGGTGACCTCCTCGCCCGGCTCCATGCCGTAGAAGAACGTGCGCGTGGGCAAGGTGCGCACGGGACCGTAAAGGTCGTGCCGCTCTGCGTAGTCGAGGAACACCTTGGGATACATCAGGTAGCCGTTGAGGTCCTCGTCGTCGAACTCGCGCCCGTCGAGCTTGTCCGACAACTCCCGGCGCTTGGCCTCCAGATCTTCCGGCGGAAGATGGGCGCCCGGGCGCTCCGTGTTTGGGCGCTCGTTCTTGAGAACCTTCTTCACGATCGCCTCGGGAAAGCCGCCCGGGGGCTGGCCGAGATTGCCGCGCATCATGTCGATGACCGAGTCGGGAAAGCTCACCTCCTTCTCCGGGTTCTCGACATCGGCGCGGGTCAGGTGCTGGCTGACCATCATCAGCGCCATGTCGCCCACCACCTTCGACGACGGCGTGACCTTCACGATGTCGCCGAACATCTGGTTCACCTCCGCATAGGCGTGGGCGATCTCGTGCCAGCGCTCCTCGAGCCCGAGCGAGCGCGCCTGCGCCTTGAGGTTGGTGAACTGCCCGCCCGGCATCTCGTGCAGGTAGACCTCGGAGGCGGGCGACTGCAGGCCCGATTCGAATGCCGTGTAGTGCAGGCGCACCGCCTCCCAGTAGTTGGAGATCTCGCGCACCGCGTCGATGTCGATGCCGGTGTCGCGATCGGTGAAGGCCAGCGCCTCCACGATGGTGCCGAGCGTGGCCTGGCTCGTATTCCCGGAAAGCGCGTCCATCGCGCAGTCAACCGCGTCCACCCCGGTCTCGGCGGCGGCGAGGATCGTGCCGCAGGCGATGCCGGCGGTGTCGTGGGTGTGGAAGTGGATGGGCAGCCCCACCTCTTCCTTGAGCGCCTTGAAGAGCGTGCGCGCGGCGGCCGGTTTCAGAAGCCCCGCCATGTCCTTCAGCCCCAGCACATGCGCGCCCGCGTCGCGCAGCGCCTTGCCCATCTCGACGTAGTATTTCAGGTCGTATTTCGACCGGTCGGGATCGAGGATGTTGCCGGTGTAGCAGATCGCGCCCTCGCAGACGCGGTCGTTCTCGCACACCGCATCCATCGCCACGCGCATGTTCTCGACCCAGTTCAGGCTGTCGAAGACACGGAACACGTCCACGCCCGAGGCGGCGGCCTGGCGCACGAACTCGCGCACCACGTTGTCGGGATAGTTGGTGTAGCCCACCCCGTTCGCGCCGCGGAGCAGCATCTGCGTCATGATGTTGGGCATCCGCTCGCGCAGGTCGCGCAGCCGCTGCCAGGGACATTCCTGCAGGAAGCGGTAGGCCACGTCGAAGGTGGCCCCGCCCCAGCACTCGACGCTGAAAAGCTGCGGCAGGTTGTGGGCGTAGGCCGGCGTCACCTTGACCATGTCGAGCGAGCGCATCCGCGTGGCCAGCAGCGACTGGTGGGCGTCGCGCATCGTCGTGTCGGTGACGAGCAGCTTCGTCTGCGCCGCCATCCAGTCGGCCACCGCCTGCGGCCCCTTCTCCTCCAGCAGCGTCTTGGTGCCGGGCGGTGGCGTCTCGGCACGCAGCTTCGGCGGGCGCGGATCCTTCACGTCGGCGGGCGGGCGCGGGCGGCCCTTCGTCTCGGGGTGACCGTTCACCGTGATGTCCGCGATGTAGGTCAGCACGCGCGTGCCGCGGTCCTTGCGCTTGGGAAACTGGAACAGCTCCGCGGTCTCGTCGATGAAACGGGTCGTGTATTCGTTCGACAGGAATTTCGGGTGCTTGAGCAGGTTCTCGACGAAGGCGATGTTCGTGGCCACGCCGCGGATTCGGAACTCGCGCAGAGCCCGGTCCATCCGCGCGATGGCTTGGTCCGGCGTGGGCGCCCAGGCGGTGACCTTCACCAGCAGCGAATCGTAGTAGCGGGTGATGACGCCGCCCGCGTAGGCCGTGCCGCCGTCGAGGCGGATGCCCATGCCCGTGGCCGAGCGGTAGGCGGTGATGCGCCCGTAGTCGGGGATGAAGTTGTTCTGCGGATCTTCCGTGGTGATCCGGGTCTGAAGCGCGTGGCCGTTGAGCGCGATGTCGCCCTGGCTCGGCATCCCGGTCGCCTCGGAGAGCGACTTGCCCTCGGCGATCAGGATCTGCGCCCGCACGATGTCGATGCCCGTGACCTCCTCGGTCACGGTATGCTCGACCTGGATGCGGGGGTTGACCTCGATGAAGTAGAAATTGCCGGTGTCCATGTCCATCAGGAACTCGACGGTGCCGGCGCACTCGTAGTTCACATGGGCGCAGATCTTGCGGCCGAGTTCGCAAAGCTCGGCGCGCTGCTCCTCGCTCAGGTAGGGGGCGGGCGCGCGCTCCACGACCTTCTGGTTGCGCCGCTGGACCGAGCAGTCGCGCTCGAAGAGGTGATAGATGTTGCCCTGCGTGTCGCCGAGGATCTGCACCTCGACGTGGCGGGCGCGGGTGATCATCTTCTCGAGGTAGCCTTCGCCGTTGCCGAAGGCGGCCTCGGCCTCGCGCCGGCCCTCCAGCACCTTCTCTTCCAGCTCGTCGGGGCCGCTGATGGGGCGCATCCCACGCCCGCCGCCGCCCCAGCTGGCCTTCAGCATGAGCGGATAGCCGATGTCCTCGGCCTCGCGGCGGATCGCCGCCATGTCGTCGCCCAGCACCTCGGTGGCGGGGATCACCGGCACGCCGGCCTCGATCGCCACGCGCCGCGCGCTGGCCTTGTCGCCGAGCTGGCGCATGGTCTCGGCCCGCGGCCCGATGAAGGCGATGCCCGCGGCGTCGCAGGCATCCACGAAATCCGGGTTCTCGGACAGCAGGCCATAGCCCGGGTGGATCGCGTCGGCGCCGCACTCCTTCGCCACGCGGATGATCTCGGGGATCGACAGATAGGCCTGCACCGGTCCCAGCCCCTCGCCGATGCGGTAGGCTTCGTCCGCCTTGAAGCGGTGGAGCGACAGCTTGTCTTCCTCGGCGAAGATCGCGACGGTGCGTTTGCCCATCTCGTTGGCCGCGCGCAGCACGCGAATCGCGATCTCGCCCCTGTTGGCGACCAGGATCTTGCGGAAGTCGGTCATCGGCGCTGTCCCTTTGCGTTCGCTATGCGATGTCTAGGCACAATCCCGCGCTTCGTAAACTCGGCGTGATCGCGCCGGTGGATTTTTACCCGTTGTCAACGCGCGTCTGGTTCGTTTGCGGCGTCACGTCGCCGGGTGCGCCATATGATCTTTCGCTATCTCTATTGGAGCACGGCACGCGGCGGCCAGCCCTCCGCCGACGAGGTGTCGGATATCCTCGCCGCCTCGCGGCGCAACAACACGGTGGCCGACATTACCGGCCTGCTGCTGCTGCACGAGGGAAGCTATTTCCAGGTGCTCGAGGGCGAGGAAACGGTGGTGCGCACCTGCTTCGCGCGGATCGGCCGCGATCCCCGCCATCACGGGCTGGTCACGCTGCGCGCGGGCGCCGAGCAAGAGCGCGCCTTTCCCCATTGGCGGATGGGCTTCGCCCGGCTCGACAGCCTGCCGGGCACATGCCGCGACTCGGCGCTGGACCTGGCGAAGCTGGCACAGCGCGGCGAGGTGTCCGGCGAGCCCCGGATCGACCGCCTGATCCAGACCTTCCTCGTGGGCTTCCGCTCGCTGGGATACGAGGCCGGGCGCGAGTTGCGGGCAGAGGGCCTGACGGGTCAGTCGCGCACCAGGCGCGATGGCAGCGCGCCGTAATCGCGCGCGCCCAGCTGGCCCATGTTGGCCTCCAGATCCTTGCGCAGCAAGTCCACCAGATGCGTCGGGCCATCCGCCCCCAGCGCGGCGATCGCGTAGTGCCAGGGCCGTCCCATCATCACGAAATCCGCGCCGAGCGCGATGGCGCGCAGCATGTCGAGCCCGCCCTCGACGCCCCCGTCGAGGATCACCGGCAGCGTCGTGGCCGCGCGGATCGCGGGCAGCGCCTCGATCGTGGCGGGCGCGGCGTCGAACTGCCGGCCGGCATGGTTCGACACCCAGATCGCGTCCGCGCCCTCGGCCTGAAGCATGGCGGCGTCCTCGGCGCCCAGCACGCCCTTGACGACGAGCGGCCCCTCCCAGTTGTCCCGCAGCCAGCGCAGGTAGTCGCGGTCGGGCGAGGTGCGCAGAAGGTAGCCCACATGCGCGTTCGAGGGCAGCGCGCCCGAGGCGAGACCCTCCTTGTAGGGATCGAGCGTTCGCATCCGGGGCATCCCCGCCCGCGCGGTGGCGAGCGCCCAGGCCGGACGCGCCGCCACCTGCAACGCCAGCCGCGGGGTAAGGCGCGGCGGGTTCGTCAGGCCCGAGCGCGTCTGGCGCTCGCGCCGGCTTGCCACCGGGACGTCAACGGTCAGCACCAGCGTGCGGAACCCCGCCGCCCGGGCGCGCCGCAGCATGTCGCGGCGGATGTCCTCGTCGCGCGGCGGATAGAGCTGGAACCAGCCGTTCTCCCCGGCCTCGGGCCCGACCTCCTCGGGGGTGGCGGTGGCGACGGTGGACAGCGTGTAGGGCAGACCCGCCTCCGCCGCGGCGGCGGCGAGCCTGCGTTCCGCCCCGGGCCAGATCAGGCCCGACATCCCCACCGGCGCGACGCCGAAGGGCAGGGCGTGGCGGCGGCCCAGAAGCTCGACGGAAAGATCCGGCGCGATCTCGCCGTGCAGGATGGAGGGACGCAGCACGACCCGGTCGAGCGCGGCGCGGTTGCGCGCCTGAGTGGCCTCCGCGCCGGTGGCGCTGTCGAGATATTCCCAGACGAAGCGGGGCAGCCGCGCGCGGGCGCGGGCACGAAGGTCCGAGATGGCGGGGAAGCGTGCGTCGAGGGTCATCGGCAGCATGTTTCCGTCAGCGGCGGGGGATTGTCCAGCACGCGGGCGCGGCCCGCGCCGCGGGCGGAACATACGCCGAACAATTCTTTAAACCCGCCGCCGGCTGCGCTAGATTGCGCGCCATGAGCAGTTTCGACGACGCCGACGCCTTCGAGGCGGCCTCGCTGTCCGCCCGTGCCATGGCCGCGCGGCCTGCGCCCTATCTTCACGAGCTGAACGCCGCGCAGCGCGCCGCGGTGGAGGCGCTCGACGGGCCCGTGCTGATGCTGGCGGGCGCGGGCACGGGCAAGACCAAGGCGCTGACCACGCGCATCGCGCATCTTCTCAACACCGGCCGCGCGCGCCCGGACGAGATCCTGGCCGTGACCTTCACCAACAAGGCCGCGCGCGAGATGAAGGACCGCGTGGCGCGCCTTCTCGGCCACGCGGTGGAGGGGGTGCCCTGGCTCGGCACCTTCCACGCGATCTGCGTCAAGCTGCTGCGCCGCCATGCGGAGCTTGCGGGGCTCAAGCCGTCGTTCACGATCCTCGACACCGACGACCAGCTTCGCCTCCTCAAGCAGCTCGTCGCGGCCGAGGGGATCGACGAGAAGCGCTGGCCCGCGCGCCAGCTCGCCGGGATCATCGATCACTGGAAGAACCGCGCCTGGACGCCCGAGCGCGTGCCCGCCTCGGAGGCCGGTGCCTACAATCGCCGCGGCGTCGAGCTCTACGCTCAGTACCAGGCCCGCCTGAAGGAGCTGAACGCGGTCGATTTCGGCGACCTGCTGCTCCATGTCGTCACCATCTTCCAGACCCATGACGACGTGCTCGAGCGATACCGCCGCTGGTTCCGCTACATCCTCGTGGACGAGTACCAGGACACCAACGTCGCGCAGTATCTCTGGCTGCGACTACTGGCCGGCGGTCACCACAACATCTGCTGCGTGGGTGACGACGACCAGTCGATCTATGGCTGGCGCGGTGCGGAGGTGGGCAACATCCTGCGCTTCGAGAAGGATTTCCCCGGCGCGAAGGTCGTCCGGCTGGAGCAGAACTACCGCTCGACCCCGCATATTCTCGCCGCCGCGTCGGGCGTGATCGCCGCCAACGAGGGGCGGCTCGGCAAGACGCTCTGGACCGAGGCCGAGGCGGGCGAGAAGGTCCGCCTCATCGGGCACTGGGACGGCGAGGAGGAGGCCCGCTGGATCGGCGAGGAGATCGAGGCGATGCAGGGCGGCACGCGGGGGATGCGGCCCTTCTCGCTCGACGAGATCGCGATCCTCGTGCGCGCCTCCCACCAGATGCGCGCCTTCGAGGACCGCTTCCTCACGATCGGGCTGCCTTACCGCGTGATCGGCGGGCCGCGCTTCTACGAGCGGATGGAGATCCGCGACGCCATGGCCTATTTCCGGCTCGTCGTCTCGCCCGCGGACGATCTGGCCTTCGAGCGGATCGTGAACACGCCCAAACGCGGCCTCGGCGACAAGGCCCAGCAGAAGATCCGCGCCGCGGCGCGGGCCCGGGGCGTGAGCCTTCTGGAGGGTGCGCGGGCGCTGCTGGCCGAGAAGGGGCTCTCGGGCAAGGGCGCGGCGGAGCTTGCGAAGCTTCTCGACGGGCTCGACAGGTGGGGCCGGATGGCGGGCGATCCCGGCCTCAGCCACGTCGAGCTTGCGGAAATCGTTCTCGACGAGTCGGGCTACACGGGCATGTGGCAGAACGACAAGACGCCCGAGGCGCCGGGGCGGCTCGACAACCTCAAGGAACTCGTCAAGGCGCTCGAGGAGTTCGAGAACCTCACCGGCTTCCTGGAGCATGTGAGCCTCATCATGGACAACGAGGCGGGCGCCGAGGGCGAGAAGGTCTCGGTGATGACGCTGCATGCCGCCAAGGGGCTGGAGTTCCCGGCCGTCTTCCTGTCGGGCTGGGAGGACGGGCTTTTCCCCTCGCAGCGGTCCATGGACGAGCAGGGCCTCAAGGGCCTCGAGGAGGAACGCCGCCTCGCCTATGTCGGCATCACCCGCGCGGGCGAGCTCTGCACGATTTCCTTCGCCGGCAACCGGCGCGTCTTCGGCCAGTGGCAGTCGCAGATGCCCTCGCGCTTCATCGACGAGCTGCCGGAGGAGCATGTCGAGGTTCTGACGCCGCCGGGGCTTTACGGGGGCGGCTACGGTGCCGCGGCCACGGCGGGCATCGAGCGTCGCGCGGCCGAGGCCAACGCCTACAACTCTCCCGGCTGGCGCCGGATGCAGGAGCGCGCCGGCGCGCGCCCGGTCAGCCAGCCGCGCGAGACGCGCGGGCAGGTGATCGACCTCGAAGCGGTCAGCGCCCACAGCGTGGGTGATCGCGTTTTCCACCAGAAGTTCGGCTACGGCACGATCAAGGGCATCGAGGGCGACAAGCTCGAGGTCGCCTTCGAGAAGGCGGGCGACAAGAAAGTGGTCGCCCGCTACGTCACCGGCGCCGACGACGTCCCGTTCTGAGGCAAGCCGCGCCACCGGCGCCGCGTTTGACCGGACGTGAAAATCGCTTTCGCCTGACGGGGAATCGGCTACGCTCGGTCTTGTCAGGGTGCCGCGGCGCGTGCGTCGCGGAGAATTGGGAAGCCGGTGAGACCCCGGCGCTGCCCCCGCAACGGTGAGGGCGGGATGCGACAGGCAACGCCACTGGGACCGCTCCCGGGAAGGCGCCTGGCGCGGGGCCATTGGCCCCACCCGCCCCGAGCCCGGAAACCAGCCCTGGCATGACGTCGAACCGCGGGTGGCGGTGTGGGCGGGGACGTCGCGCGGCGCTGCCGCGGTGCTGTCCCGCTCTTTCAGTCATCCGCTCCAATGGCCGCGGGGCGCGGCCCGGGAGATGAGAGATGGGTGACCGGACGGGCCGCGCAGGCCGGCGGGCAGGGCGCAAATGACGGCGCTGGCGATCATGGACGGGCTGCAAAGGCTCGCGCGAGAGGGCGACGCGGCCGAGCAGGCCGCGCGGCTCGGGTTCCTCGAATGGGTTTTTGCCCTGCCGGCGGACACCAGCCCGCAGCAGGCGGCGAGCCGGGCGCTCGACGGGCTCGACCCGCCCGAGGCGCCCAACGCCGCCGCGGCGGCCTTCCTGGAGTTTCTGGAACAGGCGACGCGGCCGAGCGTCGTGGGCGCGACTCGCCGGGGCGGGGCGCGCGGACGCCGTCGCGCGCTGCACTGACGCGCAGGCGCCGCGCCGCGACGGGAAATCACGGGACATCCCGTTTTTCGAAGCTTGGGAAAGAGAAACGGCGACGCCCGGGAGGAGGAGGAAGGCGCCGCCGTTTCGATCTCGAAGGCCCCAGGGAGGAGGAGAGGGGGCGCTTCGATCCTGTGTCCGCATCCCGCACCCGAGGGCGACGGACTGCGGCGTATAAGGTGCGGCGGCATCGGGAGGAGGAGAGATGCCGCCGCCAGTTTTCAGAAAACCCAGGGAGGAGGAGAGGGTTTCCTGATCCGTATGTCTGCGGGCGCCTGCCTTGCGTGTTGGCGTCAGCCTGCGCCGCGTTCCTTCCAAAGATACGTTTATGCTGCGCTTGCACAATAGCCGGCGGCTCAATGCTGCTATGCGGCAAATGCATATGACATACTGACCTTTTCCGGGCACCGCTGCCCGTTCCTTGTGCGCTTCGTGAACGCTTGGGCTCGCCTGCCCACGTTGCGCCCGGGCTTGCCTGGAAGATGGGCGGCCCGTGCACGGCGACGCCCGCTCATTTCCCGTCGATGGCATCCGGCGGAATGCCGGAACGCCCGACTCGCGCCCGGCGAGCGATTCGCCCGGGCCGGGCGACGGATCTTCGGCGACGCGACAGTTTTCTGGATACGGCTGGGAAATCATGGGCCGAAAAGGGAGTCCGGAAATTCGCACCATATATGGAGCAATTTTCAGGGATGGTCATATATATTGTATTTCAGTCCCGCGGGAGCATGGCAAAAGCCGCTCATGCAAGGCGGTGACGCGTCTGTGGTTGCCTGTCGTCCCACAAAAACTTGTTGATTTCCATGAATTCCCATGGCATCCCTTTTCTCACGATGAGGGACGGGACGAAGGGGCGGAAAAGAACCCCGAACAAGGCTCCCATAAAAAGTCAGGTTTCATACAGGCACCCCGCTTTCATCGTGAAAGAGAGATCCGGTGCGCGGGCGAGCAGACATCCCCCCAGGTGGCGCGCGCAACCGGACACCCCGGCGACGGGACGAGGGCGGCGGATCGGGCTTTGGCAGCAGCTCGATCCGCCGTTTTCGTAAGGCGCCGGGCCTTCGGGGGCGAAGGTTGAAAGGGCGGTAGGGACAGTGGGCCGCAGGTTCAGAGGCGAGAGCCGCAACAAGGTGGACGCGAAGGGCCGGGTGTCGATCCCGGCCTCGTTCCGCCGCGTGCTCGAGGCCGCCGACCCGAACTGGACCGATGGGCTCAACCCCGAACTGGTGATCGTCTACGGCGACCACCGCCGCAATTACCTCGAATGCTACACCATGGAGGCGATCGCCGAGGTCGACGAGAAGATCGACGCGATGCCGCGCGGCTCGATGCAGCGCAAGATGCTGCAACGCCTCTTCCACGGCCAGAGCTATCCCACCAACGTGGACGAGACCGGCCGCCTCGTCCTGCCGGCGAAGCTGCGCCAGAAGATCGGGCTCGAGGGCGAGGCGTTCTTCATCGCCGCCGGCGACACGTTCCAGATCTGGAAGCCCGAGACCTACGACGCCGAAGAGCTGGCGCGGACCGAAGCCTGGCTCGACGAGCTGCCCGAGGATTTCGACCCGCTGATGCTGCTGGACGATCCGCAGCCCGGCGGCCCGGCGGGGGCGTAGGCCATGACCTGCCCGGCCGCGTCCGCCCCGAGCTCCGCGCCGCCCCATGTTCCGGTCCTGCTCGGCCCGCTTCTCGATCTCGTGGCGCCGGTGCGCGGCGTCTGGCTCGACGGCACCTTCGGTGCGGGCGGCTATGCCCGCGCGCTGCTGGAGGCGGGCGCGGACAAGGTCGTCGCGATGGATCGCGATCCGCTCGCCTTCGAACTCGCGGCGGGATGGGCCGGCGGGTATGGCGACCGTCTGGAGATGGTCGAGGACGTCTTCTCGAGGCTCGATGATTACGGCAGCGACCTCGCCGGGGTGGTGCTGGATCTCGGCGTCTCCTCCATGCAGCTCGACCGCGCCGAGCGCGGCTTTTCCTTCCAGAAGGAGGGGCCGCTCGACATGCGCATGGGGCGGGAGGGCCCGACGGCGGCCGATATCGTCAACGCCGCCTCCGAGAGGGAGCTGGCCGACATCCTCTTTCTCTACGGCGAGGAGCGCGCGAGCCGGCGCATCGCCCGCGCCATCCTGCGCGCGCGCGCCGAGGCGCCGATCGAGACGACGCTCGATCTCGCCCGCGTCGTCGAGGCCTGCCTTCCGCGGGCGAAGCCGGGGCAGGCGCACCCCGCCACCCGCAGTTTCCAGGCGCTCAGGATCGCCGTGAACGACGAGTTTGGGGAGCTGTTCCAAGCTCTCGTCGCCGCCGAGCGCGCGCTTGCGCCCGGCGGCGCGCTCGCCGTGGTGACCTTCCATTCCATCGAGGACCGGATGGTGAAGCGCTTTTTCCAGGCGCGGGCGGGCTCCACCGGCGCGGCCAATCGCTTCGCGCCGGCGGGCACCCCCGAGCGTGCGCGCTTCGAGATCCTCACGCGCAAGGCGGTCGGCCCCGACGCGGAGGAGCTTGCCCGCAACCCCCGCGCGCGTTCGGCCCGGCTTCGGGTGGCGCGCCGCACCGATGCGCCCGCGGGCGCCCCCGATCCAGCCCGGATCGGCATGCCGGTCGTGAAAGGATAGACCAGATGCGCACCCTGCTTTTTGTGACCACCGCGTGCACCGTGATCGGGCTCGCCTTTTGGGCCTACCACCAGAACTATCGCACCCAGCAGGCCATCGCCGAGACGGAGGCCCTGCAGCGCCAGATCGCCGAGACGCGGGCGCGCTTCGCGGTGCTGCGGGCGGAATGGGCCTATCTCAACCGGCCCGACCGGCTGATGGAGCTTGCCGAGATGAACTTCGACACGCTCGGGCTTCTGCCCTTCCGGCCCGAGCAGTTCGGCCGCGTCGAGCAGGTCGCCTATCCTGCTGAGGACGCGCCCGAGCCCATCGCCAACGTGGTCGAGATTTCCGAGCAGGGAGAGTCGACGCCATGATCCGCAAGCCGCTGCGCCCGCTCGCCCGGATCCTCGAGGCCCGCGCCAGGGGCGAAAGCCCCGACGCGATCGAGCGCGAGAACATCCGCCTGCGCCACGAGGAGATGCGCGACCGGCTGCGCCAGCGCGCCGAGGCGCGGCTGCTGGTGCTGGGCGTGGCCTTCGTCTTCGCCTTCGCCCTCGTGGGCGGGCGGACCGCGCATCTCGCGGCCTCAGAGCCCGAAGAGCCGCGCGTGCGCGCGCCGGGCGCCTCCATCCTCGCGCAGCGCGCCGACATCACCGACCGGCACGGCCGGGTGCTGGCCACCAACATGGGCACGCACAGCCTTTACGCGCAGCCGCCCCTGATGGTGGACCCCGACACGGCCGCGCGCGAGCTTGCGCGGATCTTCCCGGACCTCGATGCCGAGAAGCTGCGCGCCGATTTCACGGGCGCGCGCAAGTTCCTGTGGATCAAGCGAAAGATCAGCCCCGAGCAGAAGCAGGCGGTGCACGACATCGGTGAGCCGGGGCTGCTTTTCGGGCCGCGCGAGATGCGGCTTTATCCCAATGGAAGCCTCGCGGCGCATGTGCTGGGCGGGGCGGGCTTCGGGCGCGAGGGCGTGCACGCCGCCGAGGTGATCGGCGTCGCGGGCGTGGAAAAGACCTTCGACGCGCGCCTGCGCGACCCGGCCCGTGCGGGCGCGCCGCTCGCGCTGTCGCTCGACCTCACGGTGCAGGCCGCCGCAGAGCGCGTGCTGGACGGCGGCATGCGGCTTCTCAATGCCAAGGGCGCGGCCGCGGTGCTGATGGACGTGAAGACCGGAGAGATCGTGAGCCTGGTGAGCCTGCCGGATTTCGATCCCAACGACCGGCCCGCGCCGCCGCCGCGCGGGGAGGCCGCCGACAGCCCGCTTTTCAACCGCGCGGTGCAGGGCGTCTACGAACTCGGCTCCACCTTCAAGACCTTCACGGCGGTGCAGGCGCTCGAGCTGGGGCTCGCCGATGACGACACGCTGATCGACACCTCGGGGCCGATGCGGGTGTCCGGTTTCGCGATCCGGGAGTTCCGCAACAAGGATTACGGCGAGCAGACCGTGGACGGCATCCTCGTGCACAGCTCGAACCGGGGGACGGCGCGGCTCGCCCTGCAGATCGGGCCGGAGCGCCAGCGCGCGTTTCTCGACCGTCTGGGCTTGCTCGAGCCGGTTCCCGTCGAGATGCCCGAGGCGGCGCAGGGCGCGCCGCTGCTGCCCGAACGCTGGACGGATCTTTCGGCGGTGACGATCTCCTACGGGCACGGGCTTTCGGTCACGCCGCTCCACCTCGCCGCGGGCTACGCGGCGATCGCCAATGGCGGCTTTCGCGTGACGCCGACGCTGCTGCGCCAGGACGCCCCCCGCCTCGGCGAGCGGGTGATGACGGCCGCCTCGGCGGACAAGGCGCGCACCATGCTGCGCCGCGTGGTCACCGAGGGCACCGCGAGCCTGGGCGAGGTGCGCGGCTATCGCGTCGGCGGCAAGACCGGGACCGCCGACAAGCCGCGCAAGGCCGGTGGCGGTTATTACGAGGACAAGGTGATCGCCGTCTTCGCCTCGATCTTTCCCGCCGACGACCCGCGATACGTGCTCGTCGTGGCGCTCGACGAACCGGTGGAGACCTCGGGCGCGGAACCGCGGCGTTCGGCGGGCTGGACGGCGGTGCCCGTGGCCGCCGAGATGATCCGCCGCGTCGCGCCGATCCTGGGGCTGCGGCCCGAGATTGAACCCGCCCCGCAGACTGGTGTAACGCTCACCGCCAACTGAAGGCACGGTACGCGTGCCGGGGCGGCGGGCAGGCATGGCACGAACGGAGCGGCAGGGCATGGGCGAGCGGGAGAAGGGCCTTTCGGAACTGGGCCTGACCGCGCAAGGCGGCCGTGCGGCCCGCGTCACCGGGATTTCCGTGGACAGCCGCAAGGTCGCGCCCGGCCATCTTTTCGCGGCGCTGCCGGGCACGCGCGCCCACGGCGCGGCGTTCCTGCCCGCCGCGCTTGCGAAGGGTGCCGCGGCGGTGCTCACGGATGCTGAGGGCGCGCGCCTCGCCGCCGAGCCGCTCGCTGCCTCCGATGCCGCGCTCGTGGTGGCCGAGGATCCGCGCCAGGCGCTCGCCCGCGCCGCGGCGCTCTGGTTCGGCGCCCAGCCCGAGGTTATGGCGGCGGTGACCGGAACCAACGGCAAGACCTCCGTCGCCAGCTTCCTGCGCCAGATCTGGACCGCGCTGGGCGAGGTCGCGGTCAATCTCGGCACCACCGGCGTGGAGGGCGCGTGGGATCACCCGCTCGGCCACACCACGCCAGAGCCCGTGACGCTTCACCGCGTGCTCGCCGAGGCCGCCGCCGCGGGCGTGACCCACGCGGCGATGGAGGCGTCCTCCCACGGGCTCGAGCAGCGCCGCCTCGACGGCGTGGTGCTGCGCGCCGCGGGGTTTTCCAGCTTCAGCCAGGATCATCTCGACTACCACGAGAGCCTGGAGGCGTATTTCGCGGCCAAGGCCGGGCTCTTTTCCCGCGTGCTGCCCGAGGACGGGGTGGCCGTGGTCAACCTCGACGCGGCGCGGGGCGAGGATCTCGCCCGGATCGCCCGCGCCCGCGGGCAGCGCGTGATCGGCGTGGGCCGGGGCGAGGCGGCCGATCTGCGCATCCTCGCGCAGCGCTGCGAGCCCCAGGGCCAGGAACTGCGCCTGTCCTGGGAGGGCCGCGCCTTCCAGGCGAAGCTCGCGCTCGTGGGCGATTTCCAGGCGTGGAACGCGGCGCTCGCCGCCGGGCTCGCCATCGGTTGCGGCGCCGAGGCCGAGCGCGTCCTTGCGTCGCTGCCCGCGCTCTCCACCGTGCGCGGGCGCATGCAGCTTGCCGCCGCGCGCGCGAACGGGGCCGGCGTCTATGTCGATTACGCGCATACCCCCGACGCCATCGCGACCGCGCTGCGGGCGCTGCGGCCGCATGTGATGGGGAGGCTCGTCGCGGTGATCGGCGCAGGAGGCGACCGCGACACCACCAAGCGCGCGCCCATGGGCGCGGCGGCGGCCGCGCATGCCGATCTCGTCATCGTCACCGACGACAATCCGCGTTCGGAGGCGCCGGCGGCGATCCGCGCCGCGGTGATGGAAGGCGCCCCCGGCGCGGCCGAGGTGGGCGATCGGGCCGAGGCGATCCTGCGGGCCGTGGCCGCGCTCGGCCCCGGCGACGCGCTCTTGATCTGCGGGAAGGGCCACGAGACGGGCCAGGAGGTCGCGGGCACGGTCTATCCCTTCGACGACGCCGAACAGGCGAGCCTCGCCGTCGCCGCGCTCGAAGGGCGGGCGCCGTGACGCTCTGGACCTCCACCGACGCCGCCCGCGCCACCGGCGGGCGCGCGACCCGCGACTGGGCCGCCACGGGCGTCTCCATCGATACCCGCACGCTCGCGCCCGGCGACCTCTTCGTGGCGCTCACCGCGGCGCGGGACGGCCACGACTTCGTGGCCGACGCGCTGGCGAGGGGGGCCGCGGCGGCGATGGTCGTGCGCGTGCCCGAGGACGTGGCCGGCGACGCGCCGCTGCTGGTCGTGGAGGATGTGCAGGCCGCGCTCGAGGCGCTCGGTGCCGCGGCGCGCGCGCGCGCCACCGGGTGCAGGGTGGTCGCCGTGACCGGCTCGGTCGGCAAGACCTCGACCAAGGAGATGCTGAAGACGGTCTGCGCCGGGCAGGGGGCGACGCACGCCTCGGTGGCGAGCTACAACAATCACTGGGGCGTGCCGCTCACGCTCGCCCGGATGCCCGCCGACACGCGCTATGCCGTCATCGAGATCGGCATGAACGCGCCGGGCGAGATCGCGCCCTTGGCGCGCCAGGCGCGCCCCGACGTGGCGGTGATCACCACGGTCGCGCCCGCGCATCTCGGCGCCTTCGGCAGCCTGGAGGGCATCGCGGCCGAGAAGGCTTCGATCATGGCGGGGCTTCGCCCCGGCGGCACGGCGGTCGTGAACGGAGACCTCGACACCTCACCCCTTCTCGAGGCGGCGGCGCGGCGGGCGGGCGCACGCCGCGTGGTCACCTTCGGCGAGGCGGCGCGCAACCACCACCGGCTGCTCCGCGCCACCATCCGCGACACCGCCACCGTCTGCGAGGCGCGGGCCTGGCGGGCCCCGATCCTTTACAAGGTGCAGGCGCCGGGGCGGCATTTCGCGCTCAACGCGCTTGCCGTGCTCGCCGCGGGCTGGGCGCTCGGCCTCGACCGCGCGGTGGCGATCGCGGACCTCGCCCGTTGGCGGCCGGTCGCCGGGCGCGGCGCCCGCGAGGTCGTGCGGTTCGATCCCGTGGACAGCCGCCTGGCCATCGACCTCATCGACGAGGCCTACAACGCCAACCCGGCCTCCGTCGGCGCGGCGCTCGAGGTGCTGGCGGGCGCCGAGGTGCGCCACGACGTCGGGCGCAAGGCGCGGGGGCGGCGGGTGGCCTATCTGGGCGACATGAAGGAGCTCGGTGGCGGCGAGGCCGAGATGCACGCCGCGCTGGCCCGGCACCCGGCGATGGCCGGGATCGACGTGGTCCACACCGTGGGCCCGCTCGCGCGGCACCTGTGGGAGGCGCTGCCACCTGCAAAGCGCGGCCGGCACGCGACGCGCGCGAAGGAGATGGCCGCCGGCGTGCGACGCGATCTCGACGCGGGCGACGTGGTCATGGTCAAGGGGTCGCTTTCCACCGGGCTTTCGGCCGTTGTTGACGCTGTGCGGAAACTCGGGCATCCCGCCGCGCAAGCCCTTTCGGGAGACGAGTAGATGCTCTACTGGCTCACGCTGCTGAGCGACGGCGGGGATGTGTTCAACCTCTTCCGCTACATCACCTTCCGGGCGGGCGGCGCCTTTCTGACCGCGCTGCTGTTCGGCTTCCTGTTCGGACCGCCGCTCATCAACGTGCTGCGCCGGCGCCAGGGCAAGGGCCAGCCGATCCGCTCGGACGGGCCGGAAACCCATGTCACGAAGGCGGGCACGCCCACCATGGGCGGGCTGCTGATCGTGGGCGCGCTCACCGTCTCGACCCTGCTCTGGGCGCGGCTCGACAACGGGTATGTCTGGATCGTACTCTTCGTCACGCTGGCCTTCGGACTGATCGGCTTCGCCGACGACTACGCCAAGGTATCGCGGCAGAACGTGAAGGGCGTGCCGGGCCGGCTGCGGGTCGCGCTCGGCGTCCTGATCGCGGGCATCGCGGCCTTCTGGGCGGCCCAGCTGCACCCCGCGGAGCTGACCAACCAGCTCGCCCTGCCGGTCTTCAAGGACACGCTGGTCAATCTGGGCATCCTCTTCGTGCCTTTCGCGATGGTGGTGATCGTGGGCGCGGCCAACGCCGTGAACCTGACCGACGGGCTCGACGGGCTCGCCATCATGCCCTCGATGATCGCGGCGGGCACGCTCGGCGTGATCGCCTACGCCGTGGGGCGGGTGGACTTCACCGAGTATCTCGACGTCCACTACGTGCCGGGCACCGGGGAGATCCTGATCTTCACCGCCGGGCTGATCGGCGGCGGCCTCGGCTTCCTGTGGTACAACGCGCCGCCCGCGGCGGTCTTCATGGGCGACACCGGAAGCCTCGCGCTGGGCGGCGCGCTGGGCGCGATCGCGGTGGCCACCAAGCACGAGATCGTGCTGGCCATCGTGGGCGGGCTCTTCGTGGTCGAGGCGCTGTCGGTCATCATCCAGGTGCTCTACTTCAAGCGCACCGGCAAGCGCGTCTTCCTGATGGCGCCCATCCACCACCATTACGAGAAGAAGGGCTGGGCCGAGCCCACCATCGTGATCCGTTTCTGGATCATCTCGCTGATCCTCGCCGTGATCGGGCTGGCCACCCTCAAGGTGCGGTGATGCGCGGGCGGCGCGCGATCGTGAAGGCGGGCAAGGGGGCGCTGCCCCCGTCGCGCGCGGGGCGCGCGACTCCCCCGGAGTATTTGGATCCAAGAAGAAGAAGGACGGCGCCCGGTGCGCGGCGCCGGCGCGGGAGGCCCGCATGATCCCGGTCTCCGGATTTGCCGGCCAGAGGGTCGCGGTGCTCGGGCTGGGACGGTCCGGGCTGTCGGCCGCACGAAGCCTCGTGGCGGGGGGCGCCCGCCCGCTTCTCTGGGACGACAGCCCCGAGGCGCGGGCGCGCGCCGAGGCGCAGGGCCTGCCGCTTCACGATCTCTCAAGCGCGGGCGCCTTCGAGGGCGTCGCGCGTCTCGTGCTGTCGCCCGGCATCCCGCATCTCTATCCGGCGCCGCACCCGGTGGTGGCGGCGGCCGTCGCGGCGGGGATACCGGTCGACAACGACGTGGGCCTTTTCTTCGCCTCCCTCGGGCGCGGCGACTGGGACGGCTTCGACACGCCGCCGAGGGTGGTGGCCGTCACCGGCTCGAACGGGAAGTCCACCACCGCGGCGCTGATCCACCATGTCCTGGGCGAGGCCGGGCGGCCCGCGCAGCTTGCCGGGAACATCGGGCGCGGCGTGCTCGACATCGACCCGCCCGGCGAGGCGGAGGTGATCGTGCTCGAGCTTTCCTCCTACCAGACGGAACTCGCCCGCGCGCTCACGCCCGATATCGCGGTGTTCACGAACCTGACCCCCGACCACCTCGAGCGTCACGGCGGGCTCGGCGGCTATTTCGCCGCGAAGCGGCGGCTCTTCGCCGAGGGCGGCCCGGACCGCGCGGTGATCGGGGTGGACGAGCCGGAGGGCCGCTTCCTCGCCGGCCAGCTCGCCGAGGCGCCGGGGGACGACCGGGTGATCCGCGTCTCGGGCGAGGGCAAGCTCGCCGGACCGGGCTGGTCGGTCTGCGCGCGCAAGGGGTTTCTGGCGGAGTGGCGCAAGGCGCGGCAGGTGGCCTCGGTCGACCTGCGCGGGATCAAGGGCCTTCCCGGCGCGCACAACCACCAGAATGCCTGCGCAGCCTACGCCGCGGCGCGCGCGCTCGGGCTCGGCCCGCGCCAGATCGAGGCGGGGTTCGCGAGTTTCGCGGGCCTGCCGCACCGCAGCCAGGTCATCGCTGAGGCAGGCGGGGTCACTTACGTCAACGATTCCAAGGCCACCAACGTCGACAGCGCCGCGCGCGCGCTCGGCGCGTTCCCGCGGATCCGCTGGATCTGCGGTGGGCTGGAGAAGACGGGCGGGCTCTCGGCGCTCGAGGGATGCATGGGCGCGGTGGTGAAGGCCTACGTCATCGGCCGCGAGGCAGAGCGCTTCGCGGTGGCGCTTCGCGGTGTGGACACGGAGGTCTGCAGCGTCATGGGCCGCGCGGTGGAGCGCGCCATGGAAGAGGCGGAGCCGGGCGACACGGTGCTGCTTGCGCCGGCCGCCGCGAGCTTCGACCAGTACGACAACTTCGAGCAGCGCGGCGAGGATTTCATCGTCGAGGTGCGCGCCCGGCTGGGCTGAGGCGCAGCATGCGCGGTCTTTGCGCTGGCGCGCGGGCGGTGTTTTCGTTATCCTTTCGTCCAAGTCCCGCCAAAAGGGACACGGACAGAGGCAGCGAGCGGCAGGACCCATGACGGAAATGGTCTATGGCTCCGTTCCGGTACGGGACGGCGAGCCCATCCTTTCGAAGTGGTGGCGCACGGTGGATCGCTGGACGATCTCCTGCGTGCTGATCCTTTTCGGCATCGGCCTGCTTCTGGGGTTCGCCGCCTCGCCGCCGCTCGCGGCGCGCAATGGCTTCGACGCCTTCCACTACGTCGAGCGGCAGGCGATTTTCGGGGTCGCGGCGCTCCTGGCCATGCTCGCGGTCTCCATGATGACCCCCCACACCGTGCGGCGCCTCGCCGTGCTGGGCTTTCTCGCCGCCTTCGTGGCGCTCGTCTTCCTGCCCGTCTTCGGCACCGATTTCGGCAAGGGGGCCGTGCGCTGGTACTCGCTCGGTTTCGCCTCGGTGCAGCCCTCGGAGTTCCTCAAGCCCGCCGTCGTCGTGGTCGCCGCCTGGCTCGTCGCGGCCAGCCAGGAGATCAACGGCCCGCCGGGGCGCACGTGGTCCTTCGCGCTGACCGTCGCCATCGTGCTCATGCTCGCGCTTCAGCCCGATTTCGGGCAGGCCGCGCTGGTGCTTTTCGGGTGGGGCGTGATCTACTTCGTGGCCGGGGCGCCGCTTTTCATCCTGGCCGGCATCGCGGGGATCGTGGTGCTGGCGGGCTCGGTCGCCTATTCCGGCTCGGAGCATTTCGCCCGCCGCATCGACGGCTTCCTCGCCCCCGAGGTCGATCCCAACACCCAGCTCGGCTTCGCCACCAACGCGATCCGCGAGGGCGGCTTCTTCGGGGTGGGCGTGGGCGAGGGGCAGGTGAAATGGTCGCTGCCCGACGCGCATACCGATTTCATCATCGCGGTCGCGGCCGAGGAATACGGGCTTGTCCTCGTGTTCGTTCTCATCGCGCTCTACACCACGGTGGTCGTGCGCGCCTTCTCGCGGCTGATGCGCGAGCGTGACCCGTTCATCCGCCTTGCCGGAACCGGGCTTGCCGCGATGTTCGGCGTGCAGGCCATGATCAACATGGGCGTGGCGGTGCGGTTGCTGCCCGCCAAGGGCATGACGTTGCCCTTCGTGAGTTACGGCGGATCGTCGATCATCGCCACCGGGATCGCGATGGGCATGCTGCTCGCCTTCACGCGGACACGCCCGCAAGGCGAGATCGGCGAGCTGTTGCGGGGCAGGCTGCGGTGAGCGCCGCGCCGCTTCTCGTCATGGCCGCGGGCGGCACGGGCGGGCACATGTTTCCCGCCCAGGCGCTCGCCGAGGAGATGCTGCGCCGCGGCTGGCGCGTGCAGCTTTCCACCGACGATCGCGGTGCGCGCTACACCGGCGGCTTCCCGCACAGCGTTCAGATCGACGAGATCGCGAGCGCGAGCGTCTCGCGCGGCGGCGCGCTGGCCCGGGCCGCGGCGCCCTTCCGGATCGCGCAGGGCGTGGCGACGGCGATCCTCGCCATGCGCGGCGACCGCCCTCTCGTGGTGGTCGGCTTCGGCGGCTACCCGACGATCCCCGCGCTGTCGGCGGCGGTGGCCCTGGGCATCCCGCGCATCATCCACGAGCAGAACGGCGTGCCGGGGCGGGTGAACGCGCTTTTCGCCAGGCGCGTGGACGCGGTCGCCTGCGGCACGTGGCCCACGGCGCTGCCCGGCGGCATCGAGGGCATCCATGTGGGCAACCCCGTACGCGGCGCCGTGCAGGAGCGGGCCGGCGCGCCTTACATCCCGCCCGGCGACTACCCGATGTCGCTTCTTGTGATCGGGGGTAGCCAGGGCGCGCGCATCCTGTCCGACACGGTGCCCGCGGCGGTGGCGCGCCTGCCCGAGGCGCTGCGCGCCCGGCTGCGGGTCAGCCATCAGGCCCGCGAGGAGGACCGGGCGCGCGTCGCGGGCTTCTATGCCGAGAATGGCATCGATGCCGAGGTTCGCCCCTTCTTCAACGACGTGCCGCGCCGGATGAGCGAGGCGCAGCTCGTCATCAGCCGCGCCGGCGCCTCCTCGGTGGCCGATATCGCGGCGATCGGGCGGCCCGCGATCCTCGTGCCCTATGCCGCCGCCACGGCGGATCATCAGACCGCGAACGCCCGCGCGCTCACCGAGGCCGGGGGCGCGATCCGCATCCCCGAAGCGAAGCTTTCGCCGGAAAGCCTGTCCGAGCAGATCCGCCTGGTGCTGGACAATCCCGAGGGGGCGACCCAGATGGCCGCCGCCGCGCTGTCCTGCGCGGTGCCCGACGCGGCGGAGCGGCTTGCGGGCATGGTCGAGGAGCTGGCGGTGAAAGGACAGCGATGAGCGCGGCGACCAAACTTCCCACCGATGTCGGGCCGATCCATTTCGTGGGCATCGGCGGCATCGGCATGTCGGGCATCGCCGAGGTGCTGGTCAATCACGGCTACACCGTGCAGGGGTCCGACCTGAAGCAAAGCCCGATCACCGAGCGGCTGGCCGGCATGGGCGTGCGCGTCTTCGAGGGCCAGCGCGCCGGAAACCTCGACGACGCGGAGGTCGTGGTGATCTCCTCGGCCATCAAGCCCGGCAACGCGGAACTCGACGAGGCGCGCCGGCGCGGCCTTCCGGTGGTGCGCCGCGCAGAGATGCTGGCCGAGCTCATGCGGCTCAAGTCGAACGTCGCGGTGGCCGGAACCCACGGCAAGACCACGACGACGACCCTCGTGGCGACGCTGCTCGATGCGGGCGGGCTCGATCCCACGGTGATCAATGGCGGGATCATCCACGCCTACGGCTCCAACGCGCGGATGGGGCAGGGCGAGTGGATGGTGGTCGAGGCCGACGAATCCGACGGTACCTTCAACCGCCTTCCCGCCACCATCGCCATCGTCACCAACATCGACCCCGAGCACATGGAGCACTGGGGCGATTTCGCGCGGCTGAAGCAGGGCTTCCACGACTTCGTCTCCAACATCCCCTTCTACGGGCTCGCCGTGCTCTGCACCGACCACCCCGAGGTGCAGGCGCTCGCCGGGCGGCTGACCGATCGGCGGGTGCTGACCTACGGGTTCAACGCGCAGGCCGACGTGCGGGCGGTGAACCTGCGTTACGAGCGCGGCGAGGCGCATTTCGACGTCGCGCTCCAGGCCGAGGGCAGGATGATCGAGGGCTGCCGGCTGCCCATGCCCGGCGAGCACAACGTCTCCAACGCGCTGGCCGCGGTGGCGGTGGCGCGCCATCTCGGCATCAGCCGGGCGGGCATCCGCGACGCGCTCGCCGCCTTCCGCGGCGTGAACCGCCGGTTCACGAAGGTGGGCGAGGTCGGCGGCGTGACGATCATCGACGATTACGGCCATCACCCGGTGGAGATCGCGGCCGTGCTCCGCGCCGCGCGCCAGAGCGGCGAGGGTCGCGTGATCGCGGTGCACCAGCCGCATCGTTACACCCGCCTCTCCTCGCTCTTCGAGGATTTCTGCGGCTGCTTCAACGAGGCCGACGTGGTCGCCATCGCCGAGGTCTACGCCGCCGGAGAGGACCCCGTCGCGGGCGCCTCGCGCGACGACCTGGTGGCCGGCCTCATCCGCCACGGTCACCGGCACGCCCGCGCCATCGGCGGCGAGGAGGACCTGGTGCGGCTCGTCCGCGAAGAGGCGCAGCCAGGGGACATGGTGGTCTGCCTCGGCGCGGGCAGCATCTCCGCCTGGGCCAACGCGCTGCCCGCGCGGCTCGGGGGGTGACGGTGGCGGCCGCCGCGCACGCGCACCGCACCGGGCCGGGTCTGCCGGCCGCCCCCGGCGTGGCGGAGAGCGCGGCTGTCGCGATCGATCGATCCGGCGGCGCGATCTCGCCACGGCCCGGCCTGCCGGCCCACGGGCCACGCGTCTTCGAAGATGCGTTCGACGGGCGCGGGAGGCCAGGCGCCGCGCGCGGCCATGTCCCCGGAGCGACCCGCGCAAGCGCGACCCCCGTGGCGCGCCCCTTCGGATCGGGCGTGCCCGCGACCTGCCGCGCGGCCGGGGGGACGCCATGACGCTGTCGCTCACGCTCGCCTGCCTCTGGGTCGTGCTGGCCAACGTCGCGGGGATGCTCCCCTCGCGGGACAATCACTGGACCCGGGCCTACTGGCTGATCGCCGCGGGCATTCCGATCCTGGGCTTCGTCACCTACGAGAACGGGCCCTGGGCGGGGCTTATCGCGCTCGCGGCGGGGATGAGCGTGCTGCGCTGGCCGGTCTGGTATCTCTGGCGCAGCGTCGCGGCCCGCCTCGGGCCGCCGCGGGGGCCGGACGGCGATGGGTAGCCTCGGCCCCGTCCTCGCCTATGGCGGCTGGGCGCTCGCGCCGCTCATGGCCTGGGTGGCGCTTGCCGCGGGGCTCGAGGGCAGGGCGGGGCGCTACCTCGCGCTCCTCGCCCTCTATTCCGGCTTCGCGCTCGTCACCTGGGCGGCGCTCGCGCGCAGCGAGGGCCCCGCTGTCGCGCCCGCCGCCGTCGCCATCGGCTGGGCGGGCGTGGCGGCCGTCTCCTCGGCGCTTTTCGCCTTCGGCCTCTGGGCCGGGCGGCGCGGGCGGTGAGCGCACCCGCCCGCCGGCCGGCTGGACAGAACCGGGCCGGCGCGGCAGGTTGGCCCGCATGGTCGAGATCTCTGATATCGAGGACCGGGAGAGCCTGGAGGCGTGGCTGAAGGACCAGCCTCAAGAGACGGCGGTCTGGATCGCGAGCCGCGCGGCGGCGCGCGCGTTACCTCTTTGGTGGAAAGCGTTAATTTCGGACGGTTCTACCAACATGCCTGTTCTCAGGGCACTTCTGCTATCCACAGTTGCCGCCACAAAGCTCACCAGAAGTGTTATGAATGCGGCCAATGCCTTTATCGCAGCGGACTGGGCCGCCAATCTGGCTTACTACCGACTTGAAGCCGAGGTTGATCAGCCATCACGTCACTCACTGTTTGATATTGCTTCTGCAGCAGAGCATGCTGTCTATACAGCAGTTTACCCAAACGGTCGGCACTCAGCGTATGCTGCGGGAGAAGCCGCTAGCGCTACTTCGCATCAGCGGAGCTATTGGGCTGTAATCCATTTAGACTGCGAGTTTCTTTTAGCCGCAGAGTCGCTCCGGTACGAACCTCTCTGGCACGACAGTCCCAACCCCATGTCGGACCGCTGGGACGCCGTCACCGCCCGCCTGCGCGACGATCCCCCGCCCGGCGGGCCATGGGACTTCTGGCGAGAGTGGTATCAGGGCCTGCTCGACGGCAGCCCGATGGACCCCGAACTGCTAACACGCATCGCCCTGATCGACCCTGAGCACTGGGACGCCGGCCCGGACCGGGTGAACCCGATGATCGCGGAGATGGTCGCGGAGCATCGCCGCGCGAAGGCCACCGAACTCTTCAATGCGACGCTCTTCGACTTCACCTTCGACCACCTCGAAGGCGTCATGCGCGCCGTGCCGCTGCCAAAGGACTGGCAGAATCTGGACGACCCGGAGAGCCTGGCCGCGTTCCTCGAAGACGCCGAGAGCCTTGCCGAGTCGTTAGAACTGTTCTGCGCCGCTTTGCACGCCGAAGGTGGGGCCGTGCAGGGAGGCGGGGCAATCGTCGCCTATGCCAATGCTGTCCTTGACGAGTTGAGGCGGGCAGAGACCTACAAGCAGCTTCGGGTTGGGAAACTGGTGGAATATGGAGGCATACTTGAGGCTGCCAGCGTCCGGGAAGAGGTGCTGCGCGAGCTTGGCCCGGTGCTGTCCGAGCCCTTCCGCCGAAACGTCGAGTCGCTCAAGCAACTGGTCCGCGAGCACTTTGCGCAATCGCTGGCGCGTTTCGCCCCCCTGCGCGACTTCCGGATGGAAGAAGCGGCGAACCCGTGGGAGGTTCTGGCCACCTTCCGCGAAATCGTTGCACAGGTGCGAAGCGGCGCTGATGGTGCTCTGCCGGTTCTGCACGAGGACGACGCCGCCGTCCTCGATGACGTGCTCGACAGCATCGACCTGAAGATCCGCGGTTTGCAGGGCGCCAGCGATCCCGATACGCGCGAGAGCATGAAGCGCGACATCGACTTCGAAATCGCCAAGATCGGGGCGACAGGCGGGGTATATGCGGAACGTGCAAAGCAGGCTGTCGGGAAAGCCGGCGAAATGGCCGATGCAACGCTGAAATGGGAGAAGCGTGGTCGCGGGCTTTGGAGCTTTGGAAAGGAAATCCTCGAACGTCTCGGTTGGAACGGGGCATGACCCACCTCCCCACCCCCCGCGGCCGGCTCACGGCCGGGAAGCCGCTTTCCGAGCTCACCTGGCTTCGGGTGGGCGGTCCGGCGGAGTGGCTCTTCCAGCCCGCCGACACCGAGGATCTCGCGGCGTTCTTGAAGGCGCTCGACCCCGCGGTGCCGGTCTTTCCCATGGGCGTGGGCTCCAACCTCATCGTGCGGGACGGTGGCGTGCGTGGCGTGGTGATCCGCCTCGGGCGCGGATTCAACCACATCCGGATCGAGGACGGCCGCGTCATCGCCGGGGCCGCCGCGCTCGACGCCCATGTGGCGCGGCGCGCGGCGGAGGCGGGGCGCGACCTGACCTTCCTGCGCACCATTCCCGGCGCGATCGGCGGCGCGGTGCGGATGAACGCCGGCTGCTACGGCACCTATGTCGCGGACCGGTTCGTGGAGGCGACCGCGGTGACGCGCGCGGGCGAGGTCGTGACGCTGGGGCCGGGCGAGCTGAATTTCCGCTACCGCCAGACCGACCTGCCGGAGGGATCGGTGATCACGGAGGCCGTGTTCGAGGCGCCCGCGGGCGCGCCCGAGGCGCTGCGCGCGCGGATGGAGGAACAGCTGGCCCGCCGCGACGCCACGCAACCCACCCGGGCGCGCAGCGCGGGCTCCACCTTCCGCAACCCGGCGGGGTTTTCCTCCACCGGGCGGGCCGACGACACCCATGAGCTCAAGGCCTGGAAGCTCATCGAGGAGGCGGGGATGCGCGGCGCGCGGCACGGCGGCGCGGCGATGTCGGAGAAGCACGCCAATTTCCTGACCAACGCGGGCGGGGCCACGGCCGCCGAGCTCGAGGGGCTGGGCGAACGCGTCCGAAAAAGGGTTTTCCAAAACAGCGGAATAGAGCTAGAGTGGGAAATCATGAGGGTCGGCGAAACGGCCCCTGAAACAGGCACGATCCAGTTCGATAAAGACAAGTCCTGACCGGGCTTCTGCCCGGGGACCAGGCGGAACGACACGGGCGCGAACGCCCGGGGCATTGAGGCGAGGGTATGTCGAGCAGGACAACCCCGAATGTGGCGGTGTTGATGGGCGGCATGTCCGCAGAGCGCGAGGTGTCGCTGTCCTCGGGCCGCGAATGCGCGTCGGCGCTGCGCTCCGAGGGATTCCGCGTCGTCGAGATCGACGCGGGCCCCGACCTGCCCGCACGGCTCGCCGAGGCTCGGCCCGGCGTGGTGTTCAACGCGCTGCACGGCCGCTGGGGCGAGGACGGCTGCGTGCAGGGCCTGCTGGAGTGGATGCGGCTGCCCTACACGCATTCCGGCGTGCTGGCCTCGGCGCTCGCCATGGACAAGCAGCGCTCCAAGGAGGTCTTCGCGGCGGCGGGGCTGCCGGTGGCCGAGAGCGTCCTCGCGCCCCGGGACGAGGTGCGCGCGCGCCACGTCATGACCCCGCCCTACGTGGTCAAGCCCAACGACGAAGGATCCTCGGTCGGGATCTACATCGTCGACGCGGCGGCCGACGCGCCGCCCGCGCTCTCCGACGAGATGCCCGAGACCGTCATGGTGGAAGCCTTCGCGCCCGGACGGGAACTGACGACCACGGTGATGGGCGGCCGGTCCCTGGCCGTGACCGACATCCTGACCGACGGCTGGTACGACTATGCCGCCAAGTACGCGCCCGGCGGCTCGCGCCACGTCGTGCCCGCCGAGATCCCCGAGGAGATCGCGGCGCTCTGTCTCGACCACGCGCGCCGGGCCCACGAGGTGCTGGGCTGTCGCGGTGTGTCGCGCACGGATTTCCGCTGGGACGAGGCGAAGGGCGCTGACGGACTCGTGGTGCTGGAACTCAACACGCAGCCCGGCATGACGCCCACCTCGCTCAGCCCCGAACAGGCCCGCGCCGTGGGGATGAGCTTTGGCGAGATGTGCCGCTGGATGGTGGAGGACGCCTCATGCGACCGCTGACGCGCTGGGTGCGGCAGGGCGATCCGGCGCCGTCGCGCCTGGCCTACCGGATGGAACGGCTGATGCTGACGCCGCTCTTCCGCGTTGCGTTGCGCCTGGGCGTGCCGCTCGTCGCCGTGGTCGCCGCGGGGGCGGTCTATTTCTCCGACGCGGCGCGGCGCGAGGCGATCGTCGGCGCCGTGGCCAACCTGCGCCACGCGATCGAGAGCCGGCCCGAGTTCCGGGTGGACCTCATGGCAATCGACGGCGCGAGCGCGGGCGTGGCAGCCGATATCCGCGAAATCCTCCAGGTCGATTTCCCGACGACGAGCTTCGATCTGGATCTCGATGCCATGCGCGCCCAGGTCCTCGAGCTTTCCCCGGTGGAGGCGGTCGCGCTGCGCATCCGGCCGGGCGGCATCCTGCAGGTGGACGTGACCGAACGCGTGCCCGCGGTGGTCTGGCGGCACCGCGACGGGCTCGATCTGCTCGATGCCGGTGGCGCGCTTGTCCACCCGGTCGACTCGCGCGCCGCGCGCGCCGACCTGCCGCTGGTGGCCGGTGAAGGGGCCGACGCCGCGGTGGCCGAGGCGCTCGCGCTCGTCGCCGCCGCCCGTCCCCTGCACGAGCGGTTCCGCGGCCTCGTCCGGGTGGGCGAACGGCGCTGGGACGTGGTTCTGGACCGCGGCCAGCGCATCCTGCTGCCGCCGACGGGCGCGCGCCGCGCGCTCGAGCGCGCGATCGCCATGGACCAGGCCGAGGACCTTTTTGCCCGCGATGTCGCGGCCGTCGACATGCGCCTGCCGGCGCGGCCGACGATCCGGCTGAACGCGGGCGCGGTGGAAGAGCTGCGCCGGATCCGGGCGCTGCAATGGGGAGAGGAGTGAGACGCCCATGATCGAGCTGTACGAGTCCCAGCGCGCCATGCGCAACATGCGTCGCGCCGCGATGCAGCGCGGCGTGGTGGCCATCCTCGACGTGGGCAGCTCTAAGATCGCATGCCTGGTGCTGCGCTTCGACGGGACCGCCGGGCGTGTGGGCGACGGCGTGGGCTCGCTTGCCGGGCAGGCCGGGTTCCGCGTGATCGGGGCGGCCACGACCCGCTCGCGCGGGGTGCGCTTCGGCGAGATCGACGCGATGGCCGAGACCGAGCGCGCGATCCGCACCGCCGTGCAGGCCGCCCAGAAGATGGCGCAGATCCGGGTGGATCACGTGATCGCCTGCTTCTCGGGAGCGGGGCCGCGCTCCTACGGGCTGGCGGGAGAGGTCGAGCTGGAGGGGCCGATGGTGACGGAGCAGGACGTGGCCCGCGCCCTTTCCTCCTGCGAGGTGCCCGAATTCGGGACGGGCCGCGAGGTGCTGCACGCCCAGCCGGTCAACTTCGCGCTGGACCACCGCACCGGCCTCGGCGATCCCCGCGGCCAGATCGGAAACCGCCTCGCCTGCGACATGCACATGCTGACCGTGGATGCGCAGGCGGTCCAGAACCTCGCCTACTGCATGAAACGCTGCGACCTCGAGCTTGCGGGGCTGGCCTCGTCGAGCTACTGCGCCGGTCTATCCGCGCTGGTGGAAGACGAACAGGAACTCGGCGCGGCCTGCATCGACATGGGCGGCGGCGCGACGGGCGTGTCGATCTTCATCAAGAAGCACATGATCTTCGCCGACGCGGTGCGCATGGGCGGCGATCACGTCACCGGCGACATCTCGATGGGCCTCCAGATCCCGACGGCGAACGCCGAGCGGATCAAGACCTTCTACGGCGGTGTCGTGGCGACCGGCATGGACGACCGCGAGATGATCGAGATCGGCGGCGATACGGGAGACTGGGAACACGACCGCCGCACCGTCTCGCGCGCGGAGCTGATCGGGATCATGCGCCCGCGGGTCGAGGAGATCCTCGAGGAGGTGCGCGCGCGCCTCGACGCGGCGGGCTTCGACCATCTGCCCTCCCAGCAGATCGTGCTTACCGGTGCGGCAAGCCAGATCCCCGGTCTCGACGGGCTGGCGAGCCGCATCCTCGGCCAGCAGGTGCGCCTTGGGCGGCCCTTGCGCGTGCATGGCCTGCCGCAGGCGGCCACCGGTCCCGGGTTCGCCGGCGTCGTCGGCCTCGCCCTCTTTGCCGCGCATCCGCAGGACGAGTGGTGGGATTTCGAGATCCCGGTGGAACGGTATCCGGCGCGCAGCCTGCGCCGGGCAGTAAAATGGTTCCGCGACAACTGGTGACCGCAAGATGTCGCAATATGAGCGAAATCCCGCGAAAACGCCGTCCGGGCCATCCATATTTGGGGCTTTTCAGGCGTTTTTTGCGTGACGAAGCGGCACAGTCCCGGTAGACTCGCGTCAGGACAGGCAGAATTCCGACCCGAAACGAGGTCGGTCCTCGAAAAAAGCAGGCGGACAGATCGATGACACTCACCCTCTCGGTCCCGGGGCAGGACGAACTGAAGCCCCGCATCACGGTCTTCGGCGTCGGCGGCGCCGGGGGTAACGCGGTCAACAACATGATCGACAAGCAGCTCGGCGGCGTCGACTTCGTGGTCGCGAACACCGACGCGCAGGCGCTGCAGCAGTCGAACGCGGAACACCGCGTCCAGCTTGGCGTGAAGGTGACCGAAGGGCTGGGCGCCGGCGCGCGGGCGACGGTGGGCGCCAAGGCGGCAGAGGAGTCGATCGAGCAGATCGTGGACCACCTCGCGGGGGCGCACATGTGCTTCATCACCGCCGGGATGGGCGGGGGCACCGGCACCGGCGCGGCGCCGATCATCGCGCAGGCCGCGCGGGAACTCGGCGTGCTGACCGTGGGCGTGGTGACGAAGCCCTTCCAGTTCGAGGGCGTGAAGCGGATGCGCCAGGCCGAGGAGGGTGTCGAGGCGCTTCAGAAGGTGGTGGACACGCTCATCATCATTCCCAACCAGAACCTCTTCCGCCTCGCCAACGAGAAGACGACCTTCACCGAGGCGTTCAGCCTTGCCGACGACGTGCTCTACCAGGGCGTGAAGGGCGTGACCGACCTCATGGTCCGCCCGGGCCTGATCAACCTCGACTTCGCGGATGTTCGCGCGGTGATGGACGAGATGGGCAAGGCGATGATGGGCACCGGCGAGGCCGAGGGCGAGGATCGCGCGATCCAGGCGGCCGAAAAGGCGATCGCCAACCCGCTGCTCGACGAGATCAGCCTGCGCGGCGCCAAGGGCGTCCTGATCAACATCACCGGCGCGCACGATCTCACGCTGTTCGAACTCGACGAGGCCGCCAACCGCATCCGCGAAGAGGTCGACCCCGAGGCGAACATCATCGTGGGCTCCACCCTCGACACCGAGATGGCGGGCGTCATGCGGGTGAGCGTCGTGGCGACAGGCATCGACGCGAGCGATGCCTCGCTCGAGGTTCCGGTGCCGCGCCGCTCGCTCGCGCGCCCCCTCACGCAGGAAGAGGCGGTCGCGCCCGACTGGGAAGACGCCCCCGCCGCCGACACGCCGCGCGTGGCCGCGACCGGCGAAGAGCCCTCGCTCTTCGAGGCACTGCCGGACGACGACGTGGCAGGCGAAGGCCATGTCGACGAAGACGATGTTCCGCCGCCGGCCTACCAGCCGGATGTGGCGCGCTTCGAACCGCGCGAGGACACGATCGAGGCCGATCCCGAAGCCTTCGTCGCCCCGCGCGCCCCGGCGCCCGGAACCCCGTCGCCCGAGGCGATGGACCGCCTGCGCGCGGCCGTGCGCCGCGGGGGCAGCGACTCCGCGCCGGGTGCGGCCCCCGCGCAGGATGCGCGGCCCGCCCCCGCCGCCTCGGGCGATCGCAGCCGCTTCGGTCTGGGCTCCCTCATCGACCGGATGACGGGGCACGAGAACGCGGACCGCGCGAGCGGCGGTGCACAGGCCGCGCGCCGCACGCCGCCGGTTCAGGCCGCGCGCCCGGCCGAGGCGCAGGAGCCCGCCCCGTCGAGCGAGCAGGATCCCGACCAGGAGCGGATCGAGATCCCGGCCTTCCTGCGGCGGCAGGCGAACTGAGCGGCAAATCCGCAACAGCGCGAAATCGGCCGGCCCCAAGGGCCGGCCTTTTCGTTTCTGAAACATCATGATTATCAGGGGCTTGTGGTGAGTTTTTCACCATAGGCGGGTTCATGCCGTCGCGGCGGGCGCCATGTTTCAGCCCGTTAGAAAGATTGAATTGAGCACACCCGCGCCCTCCGGTTACCACCACCCCGTCCAGGAAGGTGCATGCGCTTGACGGGATCCGTCACGCCGCACGCTTTGAACGAACAGGTTTCGGGGGTCCAGTTGCAGACCACACTCAAATCAGAGTTGCGCTTCGAAGGCCTGGGCCTGCACTCGGGCCGGCTGGCGAGGATGACGATCCGCCCCGCCTCGGCCGAGCATGGCATCTGGTTTCGGCGCTCCGACATTCTGGTCGGTGACGCGCTGGTTCCGGCGCGGTGGGACGCGGTGGAGCCGACGGCGCTTTGCACGCGGCTGCGCAACCGTGCGGGCGTCACCGTGTCCACGGTGGAGCATGTCATGGCCGCGCTCGCCGGGACGGGCATACAGAACGCGTTGATCGAGATCGACGGGCCCGAGGTGCCGATCCTCGACGGCTCGTCCGCGCCGTTCGTCCAGGCGATCCTGTCCCGCGGCGTGCGCAGGCTTCACGCGCCAGTGCGCGCGTTCGAGGTGCTCCGCGAGGTGCGCGTCGAGACGGGGGCGGGCTGGGCCATGCTGTCGCCCGACGACCGTTTGCGGATCGCGTTCGAGATCGATTTCGAGGACGCGGCGATCGGAGCGCAGGCGCTGTCGCTCGACATGTCGAACGGGACCTTCGTGCGCGAACTGTGCGACAGCCGGACCTTCTGCCGGCAGGCCGACGTGGACGCGATGCGCGAGCAGGGCCTCGCGCTGGGCGGCACGCTGGAAAACGCGGTGGTGGTGGACGGCGCGCGGGTGCTGAGCCCTGGCGGCCTGCGCCACGCCGACGAGCCCGTGCGCCACAAGATGCTGGATGCGCTCGGGGATCTCGCGCTCGCCGGGGCGCCGATACTGGGCCGCTACACCGGGCACCGGGCCGGCCACGCGATGACCAACGCGCTTCTGCACCGCCTGTTCGCGGAAACGGACGCCGTGCGCCTCGTGGCCTGCGACGCGGATACGGCGGCACGGCTGCCGGGTGTGGGAGCCGCGCTGGCGGAAATCTCCGCGGTGGCGTGAGGCGCGCCGTCCAGCCTGGGCGCCGCCGCGCCGCCGGTGGATGCTCAAAGCCGTTTTGCCTCGTTTCTTTATGTGCTAGGACCGGCGCGTCCGGCCGGGCCGGACCGGAACCGGACAACCCGGACAGAGGTGAACGAGCATGACGGGCAAGGCGATACTGTCCAGAACGACCGCGGCGGCGCTGCTTGCCGTGCTCCTGGCAGGTTGCGGCGGTGGAGGCGGCGCCGAGCGGGGCGGCTTTCTCGGCAGCAACGCGCCGCTCGAGTCGTTTTCGGCCCAGCAGATCTACGAGCGCGGCGAATACGAACTGCAGCGCGGACGCGAGGAAGACGCGGCCTTCTACTTCTCCGAGGTCGAGCGGCTTTATCCCTATTCCGAATGGGCGGAGCGTGCGCTCATCATGCAGGCCTACGCCTGGCACCAGGATCGCAGCTACGAGGAGTCGCGCGCCGCGGCACAGCGCTACATCGATTTCTACCCCGCCGAAGAGGATGCCGCCTACGCCCAGTACCTGCTGGCGCTGAGCTACTACGACCAGGTCGAGGACGTGGGCCGCGACCAGGGCGTGACCTTCCAGGCGCTGCAGTCCCTGCGCGAGGTGATCGAACGTTATCCCGACAGCGAATACGCTCGGTCCGCGATCCTGAAATTCGACCTCGCCTTCGACCACCTCGCCGGCAAGGAGATGGAAGTCGGCCGCTACTACCTGAAGCGCGGCCATTACGCCGCCGCGATCAACCGGTTCCGCGTGGTGGTGGAGGATTTCCAGACGACGACCCACACGCCGGAGGCGCTGCACCGGCTGGTGGAGTCCTACCTGTCCCTCGGCCTGACCGACGAGGCGCAGTCGGCAGGGGCGATCCTGGGCTACAACTACCGCGCGACCGACTGGTACGAGGACAGCTTCGCGCTGCTGACCGGGCGCGGGCTCGAGGCGCGGGCGCAAGGCGACAACTGGCTTGCCGCCATCTACCGCCAGGTCGTGCGCGGCGAATGGCTCTGATCGGGATGCCGGGCGGCTGAATGCCGCCCGCGCCCTTCGACCCCATGCTGCGCACCCTCGACATCCGCGACATGCTGATCATCGACCGGCTGGAGCTCGCCTTCGAGCCCGGCCTGAACGTGCTGACGGGCGAGACCGGGGCGGGCAAGTCGATCCTGCTCGACTGCCTGGGCTTCGTGCTGGGCTGGCGCGGCCGCGCCGAGCTTGTCCGCGAGGGCGCCTCGGAGGGCGAGGTGACGGCGGTGTTCGCGCTGCCCCGCACCCACCCCGCCCGCGCCGTTCTGGACGAGGCGGGGCTCGAGACCGGTGACGAGTTGATCCTGCGGCGGGTGAACCGTACCGGTGGCCAGAAGACGGCCTGGGTGAACGATCGCCGGGTTTCCGGCGAGGTGCTGCGCCGGCTGTCGGAAACGCTGGTCGAGCTTCACGGCCAGCAGGACGATCGCGGCCTGCTCGACCCGCGCGGCCACCGGCCGATGCTCGACGACTTCGCCGCTCTCGGGTCTCTGATCGCGGCCACGCGCGCGGCATGGACGGGCCGGCGCCGCGCGGCCGACGCGCTGGAGGAGGCGGAGGAGGCGCTGGCCGCCGCTCGCGCGGAGGAGGAGTTCCTGCGCCACGCCGTGGCCGAGCTGGAGGATCTCGCGCCCGAGCCCGGCGAGGAAGAGGCGCTCGACGCGCGCCGCAGGCTCATGCAGGGGGCCGAGCGCACGCGCGAGGATGTGGCCCGCGCCCTTGCGGCCCTCGGCAATGACGGCGCGGAAGGGGCCATGGGCGATGCGCTGCGCTGGCTCGAGGGGGTGGCCGACCGCGCCGAGGGCCGGCTCGAGGCGCCGCTCGCCGCGCTGTCGCGGGCCATGGTGGAGCTGGGCGAGGCCGCATCGGGTGTGGAGGAGTGCCTCGAGGCCCTGGCCTTCGATCCGCTCGAGCTCGAGAGCGTGGAGGAGCGGCTCTTCGCCATCCGCGGCCTCGCGCGGAAGCATCAGGTGATGCCAGACGAGCTGCCCGAGCTTGCCGGGACGCTGCGCGCGCGCCTCGATGCGCTCGACGCCGGCAGCGCGGATCTGGCCCGGCTGCGCGCGGCGCGGGACGAGGCCGAGGCGGCCTACGCCGAGGCCGCCGACGCGCTCGGCGCGGCGCGGCGGGAGGCCGCCGGACGGCTCGACCGGGCGGTGGAGGCCGAGCTCGCGCCCCTGCGGATGGAGCGCGCGGCCTTCCGCACGGAGGTGACGGAGGCGCAGCCGGGGCCCGAGGGCCGCGACGCGGTTCAGTTCACCGTCGCCACCAACCCCGGCGCACCGTCGGGCCCGTTGAACCGCATCGCCTCGGGCGGCGAGCTGAGCCGTTTCCTCCTCGCCCTCAAGGTGTCGCTCGCCGCGCCCGAGGGGGGCGTGACCATGATCTTCGACGAGATCGACCGCGGCGTGGGCGGTGCCACGGCCGACGCGGTCGGCCGGCGCCTGAAGGAGCTGGCCTCGGCCGGGCAGGTTCTGGTGGTGACCCATTCGCCGCAGGTCGCCGCGCTCGGCCGTCATCACATGCGGGTCGAAAAGCGCGTGGAGGCGGACACGACCCGGTCCACCGTGATCCCGCTTTCGGGTGACGCGCGGGTGGACGAGCTTGCGCGCATGCTTTCCGGCGACCGGGTGACCGACGAGGCCCGGTCGGCGGCCCGCGCGCTTCTGTCGGGCTGAGCGGGTGTCCGGCCCGCCCGCCGGTGCCGGTCACCGACGCGGGCTGCGGCTCCGCGGGCCGATGTCCCGGACGGGCGCGTCCGCGGTCCCGTGAGCCGCGACGACGCGCGGCGCCGGTCTCGGGCGGCCGCGAGGCGGGCGCGCCGGAGGCGAAGCGCTCAGGGCTCCGGCACCAGCTTGCCGGGGTTGAGGATGTTCCGCGGGTCGAGGGCGCGCTTCAGGGTGCCCATGACCTGCCAGCCCTCGCCGTGCTCGGCAGCCATGTAGGACGTCTTGCCCATGCCGACCCCGTGCTCGCCCGTCGCGGTGCCGCCGAGCGCGAGGGCGCGCTCGACCATCCGGTGCTGAAGCCCCTTCGCCGCCTCGAGCTCCTCCGGGCGGTCGGGGTCCACGAGCAGCACCGCGTGGAAGTTGCCGTCGCCCACATGGCCGAGGATCGGACCCGGGACCGGGCCGGCGGCGATGTCGGCGCGCGTCGCCTCCACCGCCTCGGCCAGCCGCGATACCGGCACGCAGATATCGGTCACCAGCGCCCGCGCGCCCGGACGCTGCGCGAGGATCGCGTAATAGGCATTGTGGCGCAGGGCCCAGAGCGCGCTGCGCTCCTCGGCCTTGCGGGACCAGCGGAAGGCCGCGCCGCCATGCTCGGCCACGAGGGCGCCGAAGCTGTCCGCCTCGGCCTCCACCGTGGCGGGCGCGCCGTGAAGCTCGACCAGCAGATGCGGCCGTTCCGGCAGATCGACCCCGGCATAGGCGTTGAAGGCCGCCGCCGTGGCCGCGTCCACGAACTCGATCCGGGCCATCGGCAGCGCGCACTGGATGGTCTCGATCACGCAGTCCACCGCATCCTCCATCCGGTTGAAGGCGCAGATCCCGGCGGCCACCGCCTCGGGCTGGCCGTGCAGGCGCAGCGTGAGCGCGGTGATGAGGCCCAGCGTGCCCTCCGAGCCCAGCATGAGCGCCGTGAGGTCGTAGCCCGAGGCCGATTTGCGGGCGCGCGAGCCCGTGCGGATCACCCGCCCGTCGGCCAGGACGACCTCGAGGCCCAGCACATTGTCGCGCATCGAGCCGTAGCGCACGGTCGTGGTGCCCGAGGCGCGCGTGGCCGCCATGCCGCCGAGCGAGGCGTTCGCACCGGGATCGACCGGGAAAAAAAGCCCGGTGTCGCGAAGCTCCCGGTTGAGCGCCTCGCGGGTCAGGCCCGGCTGCACCGTGCAGTCCATGTCCTCGGCGCGGATCTCGAGGATCCTGTCCATACGGGCGAAATCCACCACGAGCCCGCCCCGCGCGGCGAGCGCGTGCCCCTCGAGCGAGGTGCCCGCCCCCCAACCGACGACCGGGCAGGCGTGGGCCGCGCAGATCCTGAGGATCTCCGCCACCTCCCCGGTGGTCTCGGGCCAGGCCACCGCGTCGGGCGGTGTCGGGGGAAAGTGGCTCTCGGAGCGGCCATGCGCCTCCAGATCGGGGTTGGAGCGGCTCAGGCGTTCGCCTAGTAAGGACGACAGGGCTTCGAGCGCGTCAGGGAAGGGCATGTCAGGGCTCCGGCAATCGCGGCAAATCCTAGGGCGTCCCAGCGGGCGGGGAAAGGCGCGTGCACCGCGCCGTCCCGTCACGCGCTGAGGCGGGCATGGAGGAGGACCCGCGCCGCCCGATCCTGCGAGAGCTCTACGAGATGCGGGCGGCGTTCCGCCAGGGCTGGCAGCTCTTGCGCCAGCGCGGTCCCAGCCAGATCCAGTTCTGGTTCATCGCGCTGCTCGTCGGATCGGCGGCGGGGGGAGCCGCGGTCCTTTTCCGCTTCGGCATCAACGAGTTGCAGAGCCTCGCCTACGGCACCGAGGACCTGCACATGCTGCACAGCTTCGCCGAGACGCTGGACTGGTGGTGGGTGCTGACGGTGCCGGTGCTGGGCGGGCTCGCCGTGGGGGTGCTGCTGCATCTCTTCACCCCCGACGGGCGCGTGCGCTCGGTGGCCGACGTCATCGAGGGCGCGGCGCTCAACGACGGCCGGGTGGAACGGCGCGCGGGGCGCACCTCTGCGCTCTGTTCGCTGATCACGCTCTCGACCGGGGGCTCGACGGGGCGCGAGGGGCCGGTGGTGCACATCGCCGCGCTGATCTCCACCGCGGTGTCCAACGCGATCCGGGCCGACGGGATCACCGGGCGCGATCTTCTGGGCTGCGCCGTGGCGGCCGCGGTCTCGGCCTCTTTCAACGCGCCGATCGCGGGCGCGCTCTTCGCGATGGAGGTGATCCTGCGCCACTTCGCGCTCCACGCCTTCGCGCCCATCGTGATCGCCAGCGCGGCGGGCACGGTCATCGGCCGGCTGGCCTTCGGCGACGTCACCAACTTCGTCCTGCCCGGCGGCTCGGCGCTCGAGTTCTACATCGAGATGCCGGCCTTCCTGCTGCTCGGTCTCGTCTGCGGCTTCGTCGGGGTGATGACGATGCGGGCGATCTTCCTCGCGGAGGATGTCGGAACCCGCCTCCAGCGCGGCACCGGGATGCCGGTCTGGCTGCGCCCGGCCTGCGCGGGTCTTCTGCTCGGCGGGATCGCGATCTTCTTTCCGCACATCATCGGGGTGGGCTACGAGACGACGACGGCGGCGCTCACGGGCCAGCTTCTTCTGCACGAGGCGATCGCCTTCACCGTCGTCAAGGTGATCGCGGTCGCGGTGACCATGGGGGGCCGGATGGGCGGCGGCGTCTTCTCGCCATCGCTGATGCTGGGCGCGCTCACCGGGCTGGCCTTCGGGATCGTCGCCACCGGCATCTTCCCCGAGGTGTCGGGAAGCCCCACGCTCTACGCGCTCGCGGGGATGGGGGCGGTGGCCGCGGCGGTGCTGGGGGCGCCGATCTCCACCACGCTCATCGTGTTCGAACTGACCGGCGACTGGCAGACGGGCCTTGCGGTGATGGTCTCGGTCTCGACGTCCACCGCGCTTGCCTCGCGGCTGGTGGACCGCTCCTTCTTCCTCACGCAGCTCGAGCGGCGGGGCGTGCATCTCGCGGCCGGCCCGCAGGAATACCTTCTGCAGATGTTCCGCGTGGCCGGCGTCATGCGGGGGCCGCTCGACGATCAGGCGGCCGACGAAGATCGCTGCTGGGAGCTTGTCCGGAGCGGCGCCTACGTGGACGCCAACGCCACGCTCGACGCGGCGATGCCGATCTTCGAGAAATCGGGCCTGCCCTTCATTCCCGTGGTGACGCTGTCGGGCGAGGGCAAGGCGCCGGAGCTTCAGGGCGCGCTCTTTCACGTGGATGCGCTCAGGGCCTACAACCGGGCGCTCGCCGCCACGGCGCAGGAAGAGCATTCCTGAGCGCGGCGTGACCGGCGCGAGCGCCGCGGCGCGGGTGGGCGCCGCGCAGGGGCGACCGCCTGGGCTCCGCGCCGGGCTCCGGGTGAAGGGGAACGCGACGCGGCCCGTGCCGGCGCGGCTTACAGGCGCTCCACCGTCACCATGTCGGACTCGTAAAAGGCGACATGCCCCGCGATCTCGGAAACGCCGTCGAGGGGCGCCTCGTAGGACCATGCCGCATCGGGAATCGTCGTGGATTTCGTGACGATCGAGAACCAGCTCGCATCGCCCTTGTGGGGGCAATGGCTGCTGCGCTCGGTGGGCTCCAGGAACGCCATCGCGAGATCCTCGCGGGGGAAGTAGATCACGGGGGCATGGCCCTCTTCGTCCAGTTCGAGCGCCGCGCTCGACTCGCCCAGGACCGCGCCGCCCGCGCGCACGCTCCACTTTCCCTGAGCCGGCCTGATGATGATCCTGGCCATGCGGTTCTCCCTCGTGTTTTCGCCGCGCTGCGCGCCTGCTGCGGCGTTGGCTGGCGTCGGCCTGTTTCCTGCCCGCGGGCTGCGCCTCAGATCGGCGCGGTGGCGGCATCCAACCATGTTTTCGCGGCGCTGCCCAGCCTTGGGCCGATCTTGGATCGCACCAGCGCATGATAGGCGTTGAGCCATGCCCGCTCGGGGCCGTGCAGCATCTCCGCCTCCACGAGGCGGCGCTCGAAGGGCACATAGGTCAGCGTGTGGAAACGCAGCATCTTCGCCACGCTGCCGCCCGGGAGTTCCGGCGCGTCCTCGACCACGATCAGGTTCTCCAGCCGGATGCCGAAGGCGCCCTCCCTGTAGAAGCCGGGCTCGTTGGAAAGGATCATGCCGGGCAGGAGTTCGGCCTCGCCGGCGCGCGCGATTTTCTGCGGCCCCTCGTGAACGGACAGGTAGGCGCCGACGCCGTGGCCGGTTCCGTGGGCATAGTCCTGCCCGGCCAGCCAGAGCGGCATCCGCGCCAGCGCATCCAGATCCCGCCCGGCGAGCCCGGCGGGCCAGCGCAGCCGTGACAGGGTGATGAGGCCCTGCAGCACGCGGGTGTAGCAGGCGCGCATCTCTTCGGTCGGCGTGCCGATGGCCAGGGTCCGGGTGATGTCGGTGGTTCCGTCGAGATACTGACCGCCGCTATCCACGAGGTAAAGCTCGCCGGCCTTCAGCGGGCGGTTCGTCTCCTCGGTGACGCGGTAATGCATGATCGCGCCGTGCGGCCCCGCGCAGGAGATCGTGTCGAAGGAGATGTCCTCGAGCTTTCCGGTCGCGCGGCGGCTCTCTTCGAGTTTCGTGACGGCGTCGATCTCCGTCAGGCTGCCCGCCGGCTGATCGGCGAGCCAGGCGAGGAACTCGCACACCGCCGCGCCGTCGCGAAGATGCGCCTCGCCCGCGCCGCGGATCTCGGCCGCGTTCTTGCACGCCTTGGGCCGGACGCAGGGATCGGGGCCGCGTGCCACCTCCACGCCGGCCTCCTCGAGCGCGCGAAGCACCGCGAGCGGCGCGCTTGCCGGATCGATGCGGACCGGGCCGGACAGCTCGCCCAGGGCGGCGGCGAAGCGCTCCGGCCGGTGCGCGGCGACCTCGGGGCCCAAGTGGTCGCCCAGGCCCTCGAGCTTTTCCTCGGCCATGAAGAGATCCACCCGCCCGTCCTCGTGCAGGACGGCGAAGCCATGGGCGAGGGGGGCCCGCGGCACGTCGGACCCGCGGATGTTCAGAAGCCAGCAGATGGAGTCGGGCAGGGTGATCACCGCCGCGCGGTGTCCGGCGTCGCGAAGCTCGCGGCCGAGGCGCGCGCGCTTTTCCGCCGCGCCTTCCCCCGCGAGGTCGAGGGGGTGCGCGCGTGCCCGGCCGAGCGGCGGCGCTGGCTGGTCCTGCCAGATCCGGTCCACGAGGTTCGCCGTCTCGCGCAGGCTGACGCCGCTGCCCCGAAGCGCGGTTTCGAGCTTTTCCACCTGCTCGACGGTGTGAAGCCACGGGTCGATGCCCACCACGCCACCGTTGGGCAGCGTCTCGCGCAGCCAGTCCGACGGCTTGACCTCGGGCCAGTCGACCGGCGTGAAGTCCTCCGCCACCTGCGCCTTGACCTGCACCCGGTAGCGCCCGTCCACGAAGACGCCCGCCACCGAGGGCAGCACGACCGCAAAGCCGGCCGAGCCGGTGAACCCGGTCAGCCAGGACAACCGCTCGTCCCGGGGGGCGACATACTCGCCCTGATGTGCGTCCGCGCGCGGCACCCAGAACCCGTCGAGGCCCTCGCGGGCCATCTCCTCGCGCAGCCGCGCGAGGCGCGGCGGTCCCTGATCGGGCCGCGACGTGGCCTTGAAAGACTGAAGCATCCGCCCCTCCGCTGTGATCCGCGGCAACTTTGGGCATCCGCGCGGCGGATGCAAGCGCCTCGGCCGCGAAGCCGGGGCGCCGTCAGGACGCCTTGCGGATGCCGACGAGGCGCGCGCGGGCGCGGGGGTCGGAATCGAACAGGCTGGCAAGCTGTTCGGTCATCGCCCCGGCAAGCTGGTCCACGTCGGTAATGGTCACCGCGCGGTGGTAGTAGCGGGTGACGTCATGGCCGATGCCGATGGCGATGAGTTCGACCGCGCTTCGCCGTTCCACCATCGCGATCACGTCGCGCAGATGCTTCTCGAGGTAATTCGCGGGGTTCACGGACAGCGTCGAATCGTCCACCGGCGCGCCGTCCGAGATCACCATGAGGATCTTGCGGCTTTCCGGGCGCATCATCATGCGCCGGTGCGCCCATTCGAGCGCCTCGCCGTCGATGTTCTCCTTCAGAAGCCCCTCCTTCATCATCAGCCCGAGATTGTCGCGCGCGCGCCGCCAGGGCGCATCGGCGGGCTTGTAGACGATGTGCCTCAGATCGTTGAGCCGCCCGGGTGCGAGGGGCCGGCCCTCGTTCAGCCACGCCTCGCGGCTCTGCCCGCCCTTCCAGGCGCGCGTCGTGAATCCCAGGATCTCGACCTTGACCGAGCAGCGCTCGAGCGTGCGCGCCAGCACGTCGGCGCAGATCGCGGCGATGGAGATCGGCCGCCCGCGCATCGAGCCCGAGTTGTCCAGAAGCAGGGTCACCACCGTGTCGCGGAACTCGGTGTCCTTCTCGACCTTGAAGGACAGCGGCGTCGTGGGGTTCGCCACGACCCGCGCCAGGCGACCGGCGTCGAGGATGCCCTCCTCGCGGTCGAACTCCCAGCTGCGGTTCTGTTGCGCCTGAAGGCGGCGTTGCAGCTTGTTGGCAAGCCGCGAGACCGCGCCCTTCAGCGGTTCGAGCTGCTGGTCGAGATAGGCGCGCAGGCGCTCGAGCTCGATGGGCTCCGCGAGGTCCTGCGCCGCCACCTCCTCGTCGAAGGCGGTATTGAAGACCCGGTAGTCGGGGTCCGCATCCGAGACGGGGGCGGGCGGCGGCGGCTCCTGGGGGGCCTCGCCCTCGGGCATCTCGGTCTCTTCGCCGAGTTCCTGGTCGGCCAGCTCGTCCATGCTGACCTGCGCCTGGCTTTCGTCCTGCGTCTCGTCCTGGGACTGCTCGGGCGAGGCTTCGGCATCGTCCTGACTGTCGTCCTGGCCGGTGCTGTCGGGCTCCTCTTCCTCCTCGGCGCCGTCCTCGGCCTCTTCCTGCTGGTCGTCGTCCTGCTGGTCGGGATCGTCGCCCAGCTGGTCGCCGTATCCGAGATCCTCGATGACCTTGCGCGCGAAGCGGGCGAAGGCGCCCTGGTCGGAGAGATTGCCCTCCAGCGCTTCGAGCGTCTCGCCCGCCTGGCTTTCGATGTAGCCGCGCCACAGCTCCATCACGTTCTGCGCGGCCTCGGGCAGCTCGCGCCCGGTGGCAAGGTGCCGGATGAGGTAGCCCGCCGCCGTGGGCAGCGGAACGTCGCCCGGCTCGCGCGCCTCGGCGTAGCCGCGCCGGGCCGCCTCGGCGCCGATCTTGGCGTCGATGTTGGTGGCGGTGCCGGGCATGTCGCGTGCGCCCATCGCCTCGCAGCGGGCGGTTTCCATCGCCTCGTAGAGATCGCGCGCCATCTCCCCCGGCGGGCAGTAGCGGGCATGGGTTCCCGCGTCGTGATAGCGCCGGTGCAGCGCGAGCGCGTCCGCCGTCCCGCGCGCCACCAGAACCTCGTCGCGGCTCATCCGGCGGCTGACTTGCGGCAGGCGCATGATGTCGCCGGTGATCCCCGACGGATCCACCGAATAGCTCACGCTGAGTTCGGGGTCGTGCGCCATGACCCGCGTGGCCTCGGCCAGCGCCTTCTTGAACGGATCGGCGGGATTGTCGGGCTTCTGCATGAGGGTCTTCGCACGTCCTGGTGGCTGTCGCGGGGAAGCTAATGCCTCGTCGGGGGGATGACCAGTGGCGGCGCGTTTTCCGTGAGCGTCGCACCGGCAGGCTCGGCCGCAGCGGTCCCGCGCCCCCTCCGCGACGCGGGGCCACGGCGCCGGTCAAGCAGGTGGCGGAACACCCCGGGACCGCGCGGCGCGGCCCGCGGGTCGGGAAATGAAAACGGGCCGCGCCGGGCTGGTGCGACCCGTTCTGCGAGGTCGTGAAATCGCGCCGGGGTCAGCCGAAACTGCCGTGCGCGGCGCTTTCGGGAAGTTCCTCGTTGAAGCAGCGCTGGTAGAATTCGGCCACCGTCTGCCGCTCCAGCTCGTCGCACTTGTTCAGAAAGCTCACCCGGAAGGCATAGCCCACGTTGCGGAAGATCTCCGCGTTCTGCGCCCAGGCGATCACCGTGCGCGGGCTCATCACCGTGGACAGATCGCCGTTCATGAAGGCGGTGCGGGTCAGGTCGGCCACGGTGACCATCTGCTTGACGGTCTTGCGGCCCTTCTCGGTGTTGTAGTGCGGCGCCTTTGCCAGCACGATCGCCGTTTCCGCGTCGATCGACAGGTAGTTGAGCGTGGCCACCAGGCTCCAGCGGTCCATCTGGCCCTGATTGATCTGCTGGGTGCCGTGGTAAAGGCCCGTCGTGTCCCCGAGGCCGACCGTGTTCGCCGTGGCGAAGATGCGGAAATACGGGTGCGGGGTGATGACCTCGTTCTGGTCGAGCAGGGTCAGCTTGCCGTCGGCTTCCAGTACCCGCTGGATCACGAACATCACGTCCGCACGGCCCGCGTCATACTCGTCGAAGACGATCGCCGCAGGATTGCGCAGCGCCCAGGGCAGGATGCCTTCCTGGAACTCGGTGACCTGCATGCCGTCGCGCAGCTTGATCGCGTCCTTGCCGATCAGGTCGATCCGGCTGATATGGCTGTCGAGGTTCACGCGCACGGTGGGCCAGTTGAGCCGCGCCGCCACCTGTTCGATATGGGTGGACTTGCCGGTGCCGTGATAGCCCTGGATCATCACGCGGCGATTGTTGCGAAAGCCTGCAAGGATCGCGAGCGTGGTGTCCGGGTCGAACTTGTAGGTCGTGTCGAGATCGGGCACGCGCTCGGTCCGTTCCGGGAATCCGTGCACGATCATGTCGGTGTCGATGCCGAACACCTCGCGGACCGAGACCTCTTCGGTGGGTTTCGCGTTGATGTCGATGCTGCCGTCCGCCATGACCGTCCCTGATCCTTTTCGTGCATGTCTGCCGCCGCGATGCGCGGCCCGTGGTGCAACATATTCCCGGGCGGGGCAAGGGGAAGGGCGCGCGCCGCACGCGGCATCCGGCCGCCCGCTGCGGGGTGTGCCGCCGCCCGTACCGTCCGGCGCCGACCGCGCACGCTCACGCGGTTGTGCGGGCGCGGGACTTGCCCCGGCCTGGAGGCGCCCGCTAGCCTTAAGCGTGCAACGGAGGTGCATCCATGGAACGCCGATCCTTTCTTGCGACGCTTGGCGCCGCGCTCGGGCTTGGCTCGGCGGCGAAGGGGGCCGAGACCGGGTTCGAGGTCTCGCGCTCCGACGCCGAGTGGAAGGCGATGCTCAGCGATCTGGAATACCGCGTGATGCGGGAGGAGGATACCGAGCGACCCTTCACCTCACCGCTGAACGAGGAGAAGCGCGCGGGCACCTATCTTTGCCGGGGCTGCGAGCAGCCGCTCTATTCTTCCGAGCACAAGTTCGACAGCGGGACCGGCTGGCCGAGTTTCTGGCAGGCCCTTCCCGGCGCGATCGGCACGCGGACCGATTGGAAGCTGCTGTTCCCGCGCACGGAATGCCATTGCAGCCGCTGCGGCAGCCATCTGGGCCACATCTTCGACGACGGCCCCCAGCCGACCGGCAAGCGGCATTGTATCAACGGGGTCTCGCTGGTGTTCCGCGCCGACGCCTGACCGCCGCCGCCGCTCACTTGAAGTTGCGGCTGTCCTTGATCTGATCCCAGGCCCACATGACCTGCTGCAGCTGTTCTTCCTGCGAGCGGTCGCCGCCATTCATGTCGGGGTGCAGCACCTTGATGAGCGCCTTGTAGCTCTTGCGCACCTCGGCCTTGCTCCAGTTGTCCTTGGCGTCGAGGATCTCGATCGCCTTGCGCTCGGGCGCGGGCAGGCGGCGGCTGTGGCCGTCCGAGCGGCTGCCTGGGTTGCGCGTGGCGTTTTCGCCCAGCACCTGATGCGGGTCCTCGATGCCGAGCCGCGCCCAGGCGCGCGCCTCGGGGTCGCGGAAGTCGCGGGTGTTGCGCTCCCACACCTTGTCCTTCGACATCTGAGCGTTGAGCTCGGCCTCGGTCGTGCCGTCGAAGAAATTCCATTTCAGGTTGTACTCGCGCACATGGTCCTTGCAGAACCAGTAATAGTCGTCGAGCACGTCGGGGGCCTTGGGTGCGCGGTAGAGGCCGGCTTCGCGGCATCCCTCCTTCTCGCACAGACGAGTCGAGGTTTCGGACGCCCCGGACATGCCGCGCCTGCCGCGGGAATTCTTCTTCTTCGCCGCGGAAACCGACATGTCGAAACCGAACGGATCAGGTCTGCTCATGCTCTCACCTTTTCGACTCGGACGTGTGAGTTTAATCTGCCCCGACACGATTTGAAGAGGCCGGAGGTAAAATTTGACACGCACAGACGCGATCCGCGCGGCGCTCGAGGGTGCCTTTGCGCCGACCCGCCTCGAGGTGGTGGACGAAAGCGAGCGCCACCGCGGCCACGCGGGCTACCAGGAAGGCGGCGAAAGCCACTTCCGGGTGGTGATCCGCGCCCCGTCCTTCGCCGGCCAGTCGCGGCTTGCCCGGCACAGGGCGGTGCACGAGGCGCTCGGGCCCGACCTCGTCACCGCGATCCACGCGCTCTCCCTCGACATCGACGCCTAGCCCCGGGGCCGCGGCGACGGATCCGGTCCTTCGGCGCCGCGGCCTTCACCGGCATCGTCCGCGTCGTCATCGCGCGCCTCCCGCTCAGGTTTCCGTGCCAGCACGCGGGGCAGGGCGATCGGATCCTGCGCCGGCCCCGCGCCGGCCCCGGAGGACGCGTCGGCGCTTTCGGCGTCTTCCCCTTCCTCGACCGCGCGGGCGCGGCGTGCCGCGGCCGACCGCGTCAAGGGCGGCATCGGCGGGAACCCGTCGTCCGGTGGCGGCATATGTCCCTCCGGCGCTTCGGCCGGCGCGGCGAGCAGTCTCGGCGTGTCGCGGCTCGCGCCCCCGTCCGCCGCGCCGCGCAAGCGGCGGAAGACCAGCAGGTTGCGCCACTGCGTCGCGGTGCCCGTGAGCCCCGCGCGTTCTTCGCTCGGCAAGGTTTCGGCCCGCACATACTCCCAGCCGTCCTCGCCCATCTGGTTCATGAGCCGCTCGATCGCCAGCGCGAACCGCGCCTCGGCCGTCTTTACGCCGCGCGCCTTCTCGCCCCGCTGAGGAGCCGGGACCACCTTGTACTCGTAATGCGCCACCCCGCGCCTCCCAGCCGCTCAAGCCGGCGGGACGCTATCAGGTCAGGCGCGAAAGGGCCAGAGCGGACCCGGCGGGCGGCGTCACTCCGCCGGCGGGCGGCGACGTGCATCGATGCGCCGCGCCTCCGCACGCAGGAGCGGTATGCCCACGCCCGCCACGGCGAGCGCGACGAGGGGGACGGCGAATTCGAACATCGTCATGCGCGCGGCTCCTTCCTCAACAAGCGCAGAATATAGTGCGCCGCAACATGACGCGTCAGCCCGGCGCCACTCCACCACGCGGTGAGCCGGGAGAGCGCGGCACCCCCCTCGACAAGCGGGCGGATCAGGGCGAAGCCGATGAGCCCAGCCCCACCGCGTTCAGGAACCTCGAGAAGAGCGTCACCTGCTCGTTCTGGGCGAGGATCTCGTCGCGGAGCGGGCGCATCGGTTCAGAGCCCGAGCTTGCCGGCCACGATCTCGTTAACCGCCTTGGGGTTGGCCTTGCCGCCGGTGGCCTTCATCACCTGGCCCACGAACCAGCCGGCGAGCTTGGGGTTTTCCCTGGCCTTCTCCACCTGGGCGGGGTTCGCGGCGATCACCTCGTCCACCGCGGCCTCGATCGCGGCGGTGTCGGTGACCTGCTTCATCCCGCGCGCTTCCACCACCTCGGCCGGATCGCCGCCTTCGGTGTAGACGATCTCGAAAAGGTCCTTGGCGATCTTGCCCGAGATGTCGCCGGCCGAGATCAGGTCGATGATGCCGCCAAGCTGCGCCGGCGAGACCGGGCTCTCGGCGATGTCGAGGTCGTCCTTCTTCAGCCGGCCGAAAAGCTCGTTGATGACCCAGTTCGCCGCCGCCTTGCCGTCGCGCCCCTCCGCGACCTTCTCGAAATAATCCGCCGCCGCGACGTCGGCGGTCAGCACACCGGCGTCGTATTCCGACAGCCCCAGCGCGGTGACGAAGCGCGCCTTCTTCGCGTCGGGCAGTTCGGGCAGGCTTTCGGCGATCGCGTCCACCCAGCCCTGCTCGAGTTCCAGCGGCAGCAGGTCGGGATCGGGGAAATAGCGGTAGTCATGCGCCTCTTCCTTGGAGCGCATGGAGCGCGTCTCGCCCCGGTCCGGATCGTAGAGGCGCGTCTCCTGCACGACCCCTTCGCCGGCCTCCAGCAGCCGGATCTGCCGCCGTGCCTCGTAGTCGATCGCCTGCTGGATGAAGCGCATCGAGTTCATGTTCTTGATCTCGCACCGGGTGCCCAGATGCGCGGGATCGCCGGTTTCGGCGAACTTCTCGTAGGCGCCGGGGCGACAGACCGACACGTTTACATCCGCGCGCAGGTTGCCTGACTGCATGTTGCCCTCGCAGGTGCCGAGATAGCGCATGATCTGGCGCAGCTTCGTCAGGTAGGCGGCCGCCTCTTCCGGGCCGCGGATGTCGGGGCGCGAGACGATCTCCATCAGCGCGACGCCGGTGCGGTTGAGGTCCACGAAGGAGGCGCCGGGGTCCATGTCGTGGATCGACTTGCCCGCGTCCTGTTCGACGTGGATGCGCTCGATTCGCACGCGCCGCGCGACGCCGGGCGCCATGTCCACCAGCACCTCGCCCTCGCCCACCAGCGGGTGATAAAGCTGGCTGATCTGGTAGCCTTGGGGCAGGTCGGGGTAGAAATAGTTCTTCCGGTCGAAGGCGGAGCGCAGGTTGATCTTCGCCTTCAGGCCGAGGCCGGTGCGCACCGCCTGCTCGATGCAGAACTCGTTGAGCACGGGCAGCATGCCCGGCATCGCCGCGTCCACGAACGAGACATTGGAATTGGGCTCGGCGCCGAACTCGGTCGAGGCGCCGGAAAAGAGCTTGGCCTTCGAGGCGACCTGGGCATGGACCTCCATCCCGATGACCAGTTCCCAGTCGTGCTTTGCCCCGGCGATCACCTTGGGCTTCGGAGGCTCGTGGGCGAGATCGAGCATGGCGGGTCCCCTGCGGCTGATGGCACCCGATGGCCTTAGCCAAAGCGCCGCGCGGTTGCAATTCCCCGCGCGTCGCCTGGCCCCGTCAGGCCGCGGCGAGCGCGGCGCGGGCGAGCGCTGTGCCCTCGGCCACGCGGCGCGGGCGCGGGGGCACGGGCCGTTCGGGGCCGATCGCGGCGGCGGTCTCCGCCCAGACCAGAGGGTGTATCTCGTGCAGGTGGTCGCGGCAGACGCCCGGCGCCCGGTCGTGCACCGCGGCACGCCGCGGCGCGATCGCGGGGTTTAGCCGCGCCCGGCCGTGATGCGGCGCCATGGTGAGGGCGCAGAAGGCGGCCACGGTGTTCGCCGCGTGCTGGTCGCCATGCCGCGCAGCGGCGGCGTCGAGCCCGGCCAGGAACCACTCGAGGTCCAGCCGCTCGAAGACGCGTTCGTCCTCGGCCAGCGCGTCCATGTGCGCCCAGAAATAGCCCGCCGGGCCCAGCTTCGCCTCGGAGAGGGCTGCGGCCTCCCGCGCCGCCCGTTCCAGCGTGGCCAGCGTGCCGGTGCGCCGGGGCAGAAGGCTGCGTCCCATGTCGCGCAGGTGGCGCGGGTTCGCGGGGTCGCGCGCCACGAGGTCGAGATAGGCGCGGGCCCGCGCCTCCGGCCCGGGCCGACGCGCAGGAAGCTGGAGGCAGCGCGCGGCGGCGAAGGCCGCGCTGTCGCCCGCGGCCTCGGCGAAGCGGTCGAGGATCTGTCCCGCGCGTGCGAGATGGGCGTGGAGCGCGGCACGCGCCTCGGGCCGCGCCGGTTCCGTCGCCGCCTCGCGCCGCGCGGCCCATCCAAGGCTGAGATGCGTGTGCACCAGCACGAGCGCGACGCCCGGCGCACGGGGATGCGCGGCCAGCGCGTCCTCGAGCTGGGCCACGCCGCAGCCGGTGCGGCGCATCCGCTCGTCGGTGTCGAAACCGGCCTCGGCCGTCCAGAGCACGTCGGACGCCGCGCCGAGCGCGAGACGCTGGGCCACGGGCTGCCCGTCCGGGAGGGCGGCGCGGCGACGGTCGCAGGAGCGAACAAGCGTGTCGAGCTCGTCCCAACGCTCCTGCCGGGCGAGAAAGAGGCCCTGCGCCTCTTGGGTTGCCGCCTCCCGTTCCAGCGCGGTTTCCTCGATCACGGGCAGCGCGGCGCCGGCGGCGGGCCGGCGTGGCCGGGCGGGCGCCGCGGGGCGGAACCTCGTCCTGGCGAGACGGAGCAGCGGTGCGAGGGCGGGCGCGAGGGCGATGGATCTGGACATGATCCGAACGTCGCCGCGCAATCGGGCGCGGAAAGGGCGAAGTCGCGGAGAAAGCGGTAAATTCCCGCGGCGGGGATGCGGTCAGTTGGAGTCGAGCTGACGGATCCAGGAGGGGCGCCGGGTGTTGTCGAGGAGCGAGACCGTGGGCGCCCGCGGCCCGCCGAGGGCCAGCGTCGCGCGCCGCATGAGTTCGATGCCGTCTTCGGATTTCGCGGGGAGCGATGCGGGCGAGATCGGTTCGCCCACGGTCACCCGGAAGGGCTGCCGGTGCTTGTTCAGCGTCTCGTGGAAGAGCGTGATGTCGCGCAGGCTGGGATGAATGAAGTCGAAGAGATAGAAGAGCGCCGAGTTGCGCGCGCGGATGTTCACCGGGATCACCGGCAGTTCGAACTTGCGCGCGATCATCGCCGCCGACGCCATCCAGGGCCGCTCGTGCAGCGACAGTCCGCGGCGCTTGGCCAGCCGTCCTGACGGGAAGATGACGCCGAGCCGCCCATCCTCCACCGCGCGGCGGGTGTAGGCCATGGTCTCGCGCGTCTTGCCGTGGCTGCGCCGGTCCCGTCGCCACTCGACCGGCGCGATCATGTCGGTCATCTGCGGCAGCACGCGCAGGATGTCGTGGTTCGCGAAGTAATAGACATCGGGACGCAAATCCCCCAGCACCGCATGCAGCATGATCCCGTCGGCGATGCCGGTCGGATGGTTCGCGACGACCAGCGCCGCGCCGTTGCGGGGGATGTTGTCGAGGCCCGCCGCCTCCACGTCGCGGGCGAGTTCGCGCGTCATTGCCGCCATGATCCGGTCGGCGGGCAGATCCCGAAGCGCCGTGCCGAGCGCCACGGTCTTGTCGTAGCCGAGCAGCCGGTTCAGCACCCCACGGGCCGGCGCGACTGCCGGATGCTCCGAGAAAAGCCATGGCGCCCGTTCGGCGATCAGGGGGTCGATCCGGTCTTTCATGGCGCGAAGAAATCCACAGAGCTGCGACAGTGGTGTGACACCCACGTCACCATTGCACGGATTCGCGGCGACCGGAAGCCATTGGGCGGCGCAACGGCGGGAAACTGCAAGCCCTTCTAGAAAAGGGAAAAATGATGCCGCTCGGTGGAAACGCTGCGGGCGGCCAGTGCGGATTGAAGCTCGGCCGGCCGCGGCAGGCACTCCTGCGGCAGGCGGATGCGGCGGCCGGACCGAAGCACCAGCGTCACCCGGACGGAGAGGTCGAGCCTCGTGTCGAAGCGCGCGGTCTCGATCTGCGCCAGCGCCACCTCGCCGCTCCGGCGGCCGGCGTGCCACGCGATCCGCTCGGCGCCGAGCGCGAGACCGGCGCGGCGATCCGAGATCAGGTCCCAGAGCGCGGGCAGGGTGAAGAGCGCCGGGATGGCCAGCACCCAGAGCGCGGCGTCGATCCAGAGCACCGCCGCGGCCATCGCGGCCCACGCGCCGGCGAGCGCGATCGCCGTGCGCCGGTTTCGGCCGCGGGCCTCGTGGCGGAACTCTTCCGCCACCGGATCAGCCGAGCATCCGGTCCAGCATCTCGGCGCTGTCGCGCGAGAGGTCCGGCGCGCCGCGCATCCGCTCGAGCTCGGCGCGAAGCAGCGCCTGGCGCCCCGCGTCGTAGCGCCGCCAGGTCTGAAAGGCGCTCATCATCCGCGCCGCGGTCTGCGGGTTCACCGGGTCGAGCCGGATCAGCCAGTCCGCCAGCAGGCGGTAGCCCGCGCCGTCGGCCCGGTGGAAGCCCGCGTGGTGCATGGCGAGCGCGCCCATCACCGCGCGGAAGCGGTTCGGGTTCTTCCACTCGAAGGCGGGGTGCTCGGTGAGGCGGCGGGCGATGTCGGCCGTTTCGGCCGGGTCCGACTGGATGATCTGGAGCGAGAACCACTTGTCCATCACCAGGCGGTCGTGCTGCCAGCGGTCGTGGAAGGCGTCGAGTTCCGGCCCGCCCTTTCCCGCGCGCAGCAGGCAGCCGAGCGCCGAGAGGCTGAGCGTCATGTTGTCGGCCTCGGCGTATTGGCGCGCGGCCGCCGCGCCACCGTCGCGCCGCGAGATGAGGGCGAGCATCGCGCCCGCGAGCGCGCGCTTGCCCGACTGCTCGGCGTCGGGCGCGTAGGGCGCCGCCACCCGCATACCGTCGAGAAGCGCGGGCGCGAGATCGGCGAGTTCCTCCGCCATCGCGTCGCGCAGCGCCTCCGTCGCGGTCCAGATCGCGTCGGGGTCGGGCGTCGTGCCCGCCCGGTGTAGCGCCTGGGCGAGTTCCGACTGGGTGGGCAGCCCCGTGACCTGCGCGCGGAAGGCCGGGTCGAGGCTCTCGTCCCGCAGAAGCGCGGCGAGCCCCGACAGCCAGTCGGCGTCCGGCGCGGCGCCCTCGCGGATCGTCGCCATCAGGCTTTCCCGCGCGAGGCTCCGGCCCGCCTCCCAGCGGTTGAAGGGGTCGGTGTCGTGGGCCATGAGGAAGGCGCGTTCGCTCCGCGAGGTCACGCGCTCCAGCACCACCGGCGCCGAGAAGTCGCGCAGGATCGAGGGGACGGGCTTTGCCGCGAGCCCCTCGAAGGTGAAGCTCTGGCGTGTCTCGGTCATCTCCAGAAGGCGGGTCGGCACCGCCTCGTCGCCGTTGGGCGACAGCAGCCCCACCGCGATCGGGATCACCTGCGGCGCCGTCTCGGGCTGGCCGGGGGTGGGCGGCGTCTCCTGCGTGAAGGTGAGCGTGTAGGTGCCGTCCTGCCAGTCCTCCTCCACCGAGAGGCGCGGCGTGCCCGCCTGCGTGTACCAGCGCTTGAACTGCGACAGGTCGCGGCCCGTCGCGTCCTCGAAGACGCGAAGCCAGTCCTCGATGGTGCAGGCCTGACCGTCATGGCGCTCGAAGTAGAGATCGAGCGCCTTGCGGTAGCCCTCCTCGCCGATGAGGCGCTTGAGCATCCCGATCACCTCCGCGCCCTTCTCGTAGACGGTCGCGGTGTAGAAGTTGTTGATCTCCTGGTAACTTTCCGGCCGGACGGGATGGGCGAGCGGGCCCTGGTCCTCGGGGAACTGGCGGGCGCGCAGCATCGATACGTCGTCGATGCGCTTTACCGGGGCGGAGCGCATGTCGGCGGTGAACTGCTGGTCGCGGAAGACGGTCAGCCCTTCCTTGAGGCAGAGCTGGAACCAGTCGCGGCAGGTGATCCGGTTGCCCGTCCAGTTGTGGAAATACTCGTGCGCGATGATCGATTCGATGCGCTCGAAATTGGCGTCCGTCGCCGTCTCGGGGCTGGCGAGCACGGCGGCGGAGTTGAAGATGTTGAGCCCCTTGTTCTCCATCGCGCCCATGTTGAAGTCGTCCACGGCGACGATGTTGAAGACGTCGAGATCGTATTCGCGCCCGTAGACCTCCTCGTCCCAGCGCATCGATTTCTTGAGCGCCTCCATGCCCCAGGCGCATTTGTGCTCGTCGCCCGGCCGCACCCAGAGCGCAAGGTCCACATCCCGCCCCGAGCGGGTGGTGAACGTATCCCGCTGCGCCACCAGATCGCCCGCGACCAGCGCGAAGAGATAGGCGGGTTTCGGCCAGGGGTCGTGCCATTCGGCCCAGCCCTCGCCAGCCGCTCCCGGGTTGCCGTTGGACAGGAGCACCGGAAGATCGCCCTCGATCCGCACCGTGAAGGGCGCCATCACGTCGGGGCGGTCGGGATAGTAGGTGATCTTGCGGAAGCCCTCGGCCTCGCACTGGGTGCAATACATGCCGCGGCTCATGTAGAGCCCCTCGAGCGCGGTGTTGGTCTCGGGCGAGATCTCGACCTCCGCCTCCCAGGTGAAGGGCGCGTCGGGCACCGCGCAGGTCAGCCCCTCGTCGGTGATCTCGGGTGTGACCGGCGCGCCGTCGATCCGGGCCGCGAGAAGCGAAAGCCCCTCGCCGTGCAGGAAGAACGCGCGCGAGCGGGCGTCGGGGTTCGGGCGGAACCGGATCCGGCTTTCGACCCGCGTCGCGCGGGGGGCGAGGCGGAAGGTCAGTTGGACCTCGTCCACCAGATACGCGGGCGGCGCGTACTCGTTCAGGTAGACGGTCTGCGGCGCGGCGTCCTTCATGGCGGTCTCCTTCGGGCCGGGGTTTCCGGGCGGGTCGCGTGACCTAGACTTCCTAAGTCTCGGCAAGAGGCACGGCAAGACGATGGCTGGAGCGGTATCTGGAACGACGATCCTGTGGTTCAAGCGCGACCTCCGGGTGGACGACCACCCGGCGCTCGCCACCGCCGTGGCGCTCGGGCGCCCGATCCTGCCGCTTTACATCCTCGAACCCGGCCTCTGGGCGCAACCCGACGCGAGCGGGCGGCACTTCGCCCTCCTGTCGGAGGCGCTGGACGCCCTCGAAGACGCGCTCGCCCGGCTTGGCGCGCCGCTGGTCCGCCGCGTCGGTGCGGCGACGGAGGTGCTGGAGGATCTGCGCCGCGCGCATGACGTGACGTGCCTGACCAGCCACGAGGAGACGGGCAATGGCTGGAGCTATGCCCGCGACCGGGCGGTGGCGGACTGGGCGCGCGCGCAGGGCGTGACGTGGAAGCAGGTGCCGCAGTCGGGTGTCGTCCGCAGGCTGGCCAGCCGCGACGGCTGGGCGGCGCGTCGCGACCGGTTCGTCTTCGCCGAGCCGGTTCCGGCCCCCGGCGGCCTGCGGTCCCTGCAGGCCGAAAGCGACCCCTGGCCCGGGCCCGCGCGCCTTGGCCTCCGGCCCGACCCGTGCCCGGGACGGCAAAGCGGCGGGCGCGCGGCCGCCCTCGGGACCCTCGACAGCTTCCTGACGGAGCGCGGGCGCGACTATCGCCGCGCCATGTCCTCTCCGCTCGATGGCGCGACGGCCTGCTCGCGCCTGTCGCCCCACCTCGCCCTCGGCGCGCTTTCGGTGCGCGAGGCGGCGCGCGCCGCCGCCGCGCGGCAGCGCGCGGTCAGGGGCACGCGCGAGGGCTGGGCCGGCAGTCTGAAAAGCTTCCAGTCCCGCCTCGCCTGGCGCGACCATTTCATGCAGAAGCTCGAGGACGAACCCGCGCTCGAACATCGCTGCCTGCACCCGGCCTACGAGGAGCTGCGCCCCCGCGTTCCCGACGCTGCCCGCCTCGCGGCATGGGAGCGCGGCGAGACCGGGCTGCCCTTCGTGGATGCCTGCATGCGGATGCTGACCCACACCGGCTGGATGAACTTCCGCATGCGCTCGATGCTGGTGGCGGTGGCCTCCTACCACCTCTGGCTCGACTGGCGGGCCACGGGGCCGATCCTCGCGCGCCTTTTCACCGATTACGAGCCCGGCATCCACTGGCCGCAGATGCAGATGCAGTCGGGCACGACCGGCATGAACACCATCCGCATCTACAACCCCGTGAAACAGGGCCGCGACCAGGATCCGACGGGCGCCTTCACCCGCGCCTGGCTGCCGGAACTGGAACCTGTGCCGGACCAGTATCTGCAGGAGCCCTGGCGCTGGGAGGGTGCGAGCGCGCTTCTGGGGCGCGCTTACCCCGAGCCCATCGTCGACGTCCCCGCCGCGGCCCGCGCCGCGCGCGAGGCGGTCTGGGTCGTGCGCCGCGGCGAAGGCTTCCGCGATACCGCCCGTGGCCTCGTGCACAAGCACGCCAGCCGCAAGGACGGCACGGGCCGTTTCGTCGACGACCGCGCCACACGCCGCCGCCGCAAGGCCGCGGACGACCGGCAGGGGAGCTTCGGCTTCTGATGGGCGGCATGCGGCGCAAGGGCGATCTGCCCGTCAAGACCTGTGCCACCTGCGGCCGGCCCTTCGCGTGGCGCAAGAAATGGGCCCGGGTCTGGGACGAGGTGCGGTATTGTTCCGAGCGGTGCCGCCGCGCGCGCGGGCAGAACGGGGCCTAGCACCGCCCTCCGGGCCAAGGCCGGGGTTCCGCTTCGCCCGTAGCTGCCCTAGATTGTGGCGACGCGAGAGGTGAACATCATGGCACGGCCCGTCGTCGGCATCATCGGCAACCAGTACCTCATCAACGACCAGTACCCGACCCATGCGGGCGGGCAGATGAACTCGGCCGCGGTCTCCGGGGTCGCCGGATGCCTGCCGCTCGTGATCCCCTCCGACCCGGGGATCGTCTCGGTGGAAGAACTGCTGGAGGTCTGCGACGGTTTCGTTCTGACCGGGGGGCGGCCCAACGTGCACCCCGAGGAATATGGCGAGGCCGAGACTGAGAAGCACGGCGCCTTCGACCGGTGCCGCGACGCTGTCACACTGCCGCTGGTGCGGGCCTGCGTGGCGCGCGGCCAGCCCTTTCTCGGTATCTGCCGCGGCTTCCAGGAGGTGAACGTCGCCATGGGCGGCTCGCTCTACCCCGAGATCCGCGAGCTGCCGGGGCGGATGAACCACCGGATGCCGCCCGACGGGACGCTCGAGGAAAAGTTCGCGCTTCGCCACAAGGTGAGGTTCGGCGAGGGCGGGATCTTTCACAGGCTCATGGGGGCGCGCGAGGTGATGACGAACACGCTGCACGGGCAGGGCGTGAAGGACGCAGGCGCGCGCTTCGTGATCGACGGCTGGGCCGAAGACGGCACGCCCGAGGCGGCCTACGTGGCCGACGCGCCGGGGTTCACCCTCGCGGTGCAGTGGCACCCCGAATGGAACGCGGCGCGGGACCCGGTGTCGCGCCCGCTTTTCGAGGCGTTCGGAGACGCCGTCCGGCGCTGGGCGGCGGGCGGCCGGGACCGCGCGGCGCGGCTCAGCGCTTGATCCTGCTCAAGGTGCGGGCCGCCGGGCCGGGCTATGCTGCGCGCGTCCGGTTCGGGAAGACGCGCCATGAGGATCCTGATCGTCTACGCCACCACGGAGGGACAGACCCGCAAGATCGCGCGGTTCTGCGCCGATCGGCTCTCGCAGGCCGGCCATTCGGTCGAGCTTCTGCCCGCGGCCGACGCGGAGGAGATCGACTGGCCCCGCATCGCGGGCGCGATCCTCGCCGGTTCGGTGCACATGGGCCGGGTGCAGGAGGGGCTGGAGCGGTTTGCCGCCGCCCATGCCGGGGACCTGGGCGCGCGGCCGTCGCTATTCCTTCAGGTCTCGCTCGCGGCCGCGGGCGACGACCCCGAAGAGCGCGCCGACATCGAGCGCATCGCGGACGATTTCTGCGCGCGCACCGGATGGCAGCCCGACCGCACGCTTCAGGTCGCCGGCGCCTTCCGCTTCACGCAGTACGATTTCTTCCGCCGCTGGGCGATGCGCTGGATCGCGTCGCAGAAGGGCGAAAGGATCCGCCCGGGCGAGGACCGGGAATACACCGACTGGACGGAACTGGCGGACGCGCTCGACGCGTGGCTCGCCGCGACTTCTGAGCGAGAGGAGACAGCGAAATGAACGTGGACCGTGCCGTGATGGCCTTCGCCGGGGTGATCGTGCTTCTGTCGGCGCTGCTGGCCTGGCAACACTCCCCCTGGTGGCTTCTGCTGACCGGCTTCGTGGGGCTCAACCTGATCCAGTCGGCCTTCACGGGCTTCTGCCCGGCCGCGACCGTCTTCCGCAAGCTCGGGCTGCGACCGGGTTCGGCGTTCCAGTGAGCGCCTAGGTCACGAAGTCGAACCGCCGGGCGAGCGGCAGTTCGCGGACGCGCTCGCCGGTGAGGTCGAAGACGGCGTTGGCCAGGGCGGGCATCGACGGCGGCGTGCCGGGTTCGCCCACGCCCGACAGGCGCTCCGCGGTTTCCAGCACGCGGACCTCCACCGCGGGCGCGCTGTGGATGCGAAGCGCGTCGTAGTCGGGGAAGTTCCCCTGTTGGGCTCCGCCGCCCTCGAAGGTGATCTCGCCCATGACGGCGGCGGAGAGACCGTAGAGGAGCCCCGAGACCATCTGGCTTTCGACGATGCGAGGGTCGAGCGCGGTGCCGACGTCGCAGGCGATCCAGGCCCGGGCGATGCGGATCGCGCCGTCCTCGTCCACCACCTCGACGACCTGCGCGGTGGGCGTGCCGAAGGAATAGGTGAACGCTACGCCGCGCCCGGTGCCGTCGGGCGTCTCGCCCGTCCAGCCCGACATCTCGCGCACCGCGTCCAGCACGCCTGCCGAGGGCGCGTGCACCTCGCGCATGTGGGCGAGGCGAAACTCCAGCGGGTCGGCGCCCGCGGCGTGGGCCAGCTCGTCGATGAAGCTGTCGTGGAAGAAGCCGTTGAAGGAGGCCCCGACCGCGCGCCAGAAGCCGATCGGCAGCTTCATCTCGGCCAGGTGCCCCCGGATGCGGTAGTTCGGGATCGCGTAGGGCTGGTCGTAGGCGCCTTCCACGTGGCCCTTGTCCGCCCCGGGCGGGGCAAAGCCGGCGAGGCGCTGGGCGCTCTCGCGCGTGACCGACTGCGCGGCGATCGCCCCGTCGAGGAGCACCGCGCGCCCGTCGCGCACCGCGCCGCGGAAGCGGGCGAGCGCGCCGGGGCGGTAGAAGTCGTGGCCCATGTCCTCCTCGCGCGACCAGGCGACCTGCACCGGCGTGCCCGGCATCTCCCGGGCGACGAGAGCCGCGAGCACGGCGAAATCCACCTCGCCGCGACGGCCGAACCCGCCGCCCAGATAGGTGGTGTGGATGCGCACGGCCTCGGGCGCGACGCCGGCCGCCTCCGCGCAGTGGTCGCGCACCAGGGTGGGCGACTGGAACCCGCCCCAGACCTCGAGCCGGTCGCCGTCGAGGAGCGCGGTGGCGTTCACCGGCTCCATCGTCGCGTGGGCGAGGTAGGGCACGCGATACTCGGCGGCGATCTCCGTCGCGCCCTCGGGCAGGGTGTCGGCGTCGCCGTCGTCGCGCAGCGCCGAGTTCGGCGCGGTGTCGAAGGCCCGCGCGATTTCCGCGAAAAGCGCCTCGGTCGTGTCGGGGTAGGGCGCCTCGGCCCAGTCGATCTCCACCGCCTCGGCGGCCCGGAAGGCGAGCCAGGTATTCGAGGCGACGACGGCGATCCCGGTGCCGAGGTCGATCACCCGCTCGACCCCCGGCATCTCCTCGGCCGCGGAGGCGTCGAAGGACCGCATCGGCGCGCCGAGGCGCGGGTTCATCCGCACCGTGGCGAACTTCATTCCCGGCAGCCGCACGTCGAGGCCGAAGCGGGCGGTGCCGGTGGCCTTCTCCACCATGTCCACGCGGGGCTGCGATGTGCCGAGGATCCGCCACTCCGCGGCGGGCCGGAGCGCGGGCGCGCGCGGCGGGTCGATCCGGGCGGCGGCCTCGGCGAGCTCGGGATAGGGGAGCCGCGCGCCGTCGGGCGCGATCACCGCGCCCGCCCCGGTCGAGAGCGCCTCGGCGGGCACGCCGAGCCGTTCGGCGGCGGCGGCCTTCAGCGTCTCGCGCGCGGCGGCGCCCGCGTGGCGCATCTTGTCGAAGGCGTCCACCGTGGAGGTCGAGCCGCCCGTCACCTGCAGCCCGAGCGCCTTGCCCATCACGCCCATCTGCTCGCGGATGGCGTGCTGGAGATCGGACATGGCGTAATCCTTGAAGGGCAGGCCGAGCCCGGCGAGGGCGCCGTTGTAATAGGAGTCCGAGGCCGGCCCGTGGAGGGTGCGGATCGCGTCCATCTCCACGTCGAGCTCCTCGGCCACGAGCGCGGCGAGCGTGGTGCGCACGCCCTGGCCCATCTCGGCGCGCGGCACGACGATCGAGACGCCGGCCCGGTCCACGATGACATAGGGGTTGAGCGCGAGTGCCTCGCCCTCGGGGTCGAGCGGATTGTCCACGGGCTTGCGCGCGTACCAGACGCCGAAGGCGACCCCGCCCGCCACGGCGGCGGAGCCGATAAGGAAAGTGCGGCGGGCGATCTTTCCGAGGCTCATGGCTCAGCCCTCCGACAGGCGGGCCGCCGCGGCGTGGATCGCCGCGCGGATGCGGGGATAGGTGCCGCAGCGGCAGAAATTGCCCTGCATCGCGGCGTCGATGTCGTCGTCCGAGGGCGCGGGCGTCTCGGCCAGGAGCGCCGCGGCCTGCATGATCTGGCCCGACTGGCAGTAGCCGCATTGCGCGACCTGGTGTTCGACCCAGGCCGCCTGCACGGCGTGCATGGCCTCCGGCGTGCCGAGCCCTTCGATCGTCGTCACCTCACCCCAGACATCGGCGAGCGTGACCTGGCAGGAGCGAACCGCCTGCCCGTCCACATGCACCGTGCAGGACCCGCAGGCGGCGACGCCGCAGCCGAACTTCGTCCCGGTCAGGTCGAGCGCGTCGCGCAGCACCCACAGAAGCGGCACGTCGCCCGGCAGGTCGACCTCCCGGCGCTCGCCGTTCACGGTCAGGGAAAAGGCCATGAGCATGCTCCTGTCGCGGCTTCGCCCTTGAAGCGTATGGGTCGGCGACGGAATGGCAAGAGGAGACCGCCGGCAGGGCGCCGGCGCCGCCGGCCTTGTGCGCAGGCGCACAGAGCGTCTGACGCGGGCGGGAATGGTTTTTCGAGTCCACGGCGCGCATCTGGTGTGCCATCGCGGGGGCACCCCGTTCCCGCCCGACGCTCACAGGGAGACGACGATGACCACCACGACCGACCAGACGTCCGCAGGAAACGCAGGGTTCGAAAGCTGGGCCGCCCCCGCCGGCCGCCTGATGCTCGCCGCGATCTTCGTGATCGCCGGGATCAACAAGCTGGGCGGCTACGCCGGCGTGCAGGGATACATGGAGGCGTTCGGCATCCCCGGCGCGCTGTTGCCCGTCGTGATCGCGCTCGAGTTCGCGGGCGGCCTGGCCCTCGCCCTGGGCTACAAGACGCGCCTCGCGGCGGTGTTGCTCGGGGCGTTTTCGCTGGTCTCGGGGGTGATCTTCCACCTGCTGCCCGGCCTCGAGGCCGAAGGGCTCGCCGCGCAGAACGACATCAACCACTTCCTCAAGAACGTGGCGCTCGCGGGCGGCATGGCGATGATCCTGGCCTTCGGACCGGGACGGTTCTCGATCGACGCGCGCTGACGCGTGCCGCGCGCCCGGCGTCCCTTGCGGCGCCGGGCGTCAGAGATGCGTGCGCAGGTGCCAGAGTTCGGGGAAGAGCTCCACCTCCAGCATCTTCTTCAGGTAGCTCACGCCTCCGGTTCCGCCGGTGCCGCGCTTGAAGCCGATCACCCGTTCCACCGTGGTGACGTGGTTGAAACGCCAGCGGCGGAAGTAGTCCTCCAGATCGACGAGCTTCTCGGCCAGTTCGTAAAGCTCCCAATGCGCCCCGGGATCGCGGTAAACCGTCGTCCAGGCCGCCGCCACGGCCTCGTCGGAAACGTGGGGGCGCGTGCGGTCCCGCTCCAGAACGTGGCCGGGCAGGGGCGCGACCTCCGCGTCGAGCTGCGCGAGCGCCGCGTCGTAGAGCGAGGGGCGGGCAAGTTCCGCCTCCAGCCGCGCAACGATCTCCGGCCGGTGCGCGTGGGGCCGGATCATGGCGGGGTTGCGGTTGCCCAGGGTGAACTCGATCAGCCGGTAGTGCCAAGACTGGAAGCCCGAGCTCTGGCCCAGCGCCTCGCGGAAGGTGGTGTAATCCGAGGGCGTCATCGTGCGCAGCACGTCCCAGGCCGCGTTGAGTTGTTCGAAGATGCGCGAGACCCGGGCGAGCATCTTGAACGCGGGGCGCGCGGCACCGCCCGAAAGCGCCGCGCGGGCCGCGCCGATCTCGTGCAGCGCAAGCCGCATCCAGAGCTCGGAGGTCTGGTGCTGAATGATGAAGAGCATCTCGTCATGCGCGTCCGAAAGCGGATGCTGCGCGCCGAGGATCGCGTCGAGACGCAGGTAGTCGCCGTAGGACATGGCATCCTCGAACGACATGCGCGCGCCCTCGCGGGCCGGATCGTATGGATCGCTCATGCCGGGGCCCCCGCGCCGTTCGCCGGAGCCCACGGCGCGGGGGCGGCTGCAAGCCGCGGGCGCGTCACTGTCACGTCACCGCGGCCCGGGCCCGGTAGGCCGGGTCGTCCCAGAGGTCGCCCTCCATCACCTCGGCCAGAACGTCGACCGCGCGGCGGATGTCGGCCTCGTCGATGTAGAGCGGCGTGATCCCGAAGCGCATGATGTCGGGCGCCCGGAAATCGCCGATGACACCCCGGGCGATCAGCGCCTGCATGGCCGCATACCCCTCCGCGAAGCGGAACGACACCTGGCTCCCGCGCCGGTCCGGCGCGCGCGGCGTGACCAGCTGAAGCCGCGGGCAGCGCGCCTCCACCTCCTCGATGAAGAGCGCCGTGAGCTCCAGCGAGCGGGCGCGCAGCGCGGCCATGTCCACGCCGTCCCAGACGTCGAGCGCCGCGTCGAGCGCGGCCAGCGCCAGCACCGGCGGCGTGCCCACGCGCATCCGTTCGATCCCGTCGCCGGCGCGATAGCGCGGCTCGAAGGCGAAGGGCGCGGCGTGGCCGAGCCAGCCCGAGAGGGCGGGGCGCGCGTGGTCGGCGTGGCGGGGGGCCACATAGATGAAGGCGGGCGCGCCGGGGCCGCCGTTGAGGTACTTGTAGGTGCATCCCACCGCGAAATCGGCCCCCGCGCCGGACAGGTCCACCGGCAGCGCGCCGGCGCTGTGGGCGAGGTCCCACACGGTCAGCGCGCCCGCCGCATGCGCCTTCGCGGTCAACGCCCTCATGTCGTGCAGCCGACCCGTGCGGTAGTCGACTTCGGTGATCAGCGCGACCGCCACCTCCTCGGTGATGTGTTCGGCCAGCGCCTCGGGCTCCACCACGCGCAGTTCGTGGCCCTTGTCGAGAAGTCCCGCGAGCCCTTCGGCCATGTAGAGGTCGGACGGGAAGTTGCCGCTGTCGGACAGGATCACGCGGCGGTCGGGGCGCAGCTCCAGCGCGGCGGCGAGCGCCTGCCAGACCTTGATCGAAAGCGTGTCGCCCATCACCACGTGGCCGGCTTCGGCGCCGATGAGCCGTCCCACCCGGTCGCCGGTCCGGCGCGGCTGGTCCATCCAGCCCGCGCGGTTCCAGCCGGTGATCAGCATCTCGCCCCACTCGTCGCGCAGGGTGCCCTCGAGGCGCGCCGGGGCCGCCCGCGGCAGTGGCCCGAGCGAATTCCCGTCGAGGTAGACGATCCCCTCGGGCAGGTGAAACAGGCGCTTCGTGGCGGCGAAATCGGTCATGCGCGCCCTTTCCGGCAGGTGGTCGATGCGTGGGGCGCTTCGTGCCTAAAGCCGGGGGGCGGTCCTGTCCAGTCCGCGCGCGACCGGGACGCTTTACATTCGTATTCGCCTGCGTGAATTTGACGGCAGGACATCGAGGGAGGAACGGATGAAACGCACGATCTTGGCGGCCATTCTGGCGGCAGGGGCGGTCCATGCCAGCGAGGACATTCCCGACCAGTATCCGCAGTCGGAACTCTACGAGAAGCCGGTGGAGGTGATCCCGCATGTCTGGTCGGCGATCGGCGCCACGGCGCCGCCCACCTACGAGAACGCGGGCCACAACAACAACCTGTCCTTCGTCGTCACGGGCGACGGGGTCGTGGTGATCAACGGCGGCGCGTCCGCGAAACTCGCCGAGGCGCTGCACGAGGAGATCAAGGCGGTCACCGACCAGCCGGTGAAGCTCGTGATCAACGAGAACGGGCAGGGCCACGCCATGCTCGGCAACTCCTACTGGGCGGCGCTGGGCGTGGACATTCTCGCCCATGTGGACGCGATCCACGAGATCGAGGAGAACGGGCATTTCATCCTGGAGGGGATGAAGGGGTACAACCGCGACCGCGCCGAGGGCACCGAGGTGGTGGTGCCGAACCTCTCCTTCGAGGACAGGCGCGTGGTCGAGATGGGCGACGTGACGCTGGAGGTGCTGCATCTCGGCCCCGCCCACGGGCCGGGCGACACGCAGGTGTGGATCCCGCAATGGGACATCGTCATCGCGGGCGACATCGCCTTTCACGAACGCATGCCGCCCATCTTCGCCGACACCTGCACCTCGTGCTGGATCGAGACCTTCGACGGCCCGTTCACCGAGCTCGGCGCGACCTACGTAATCCCGGGACACGGCCACCCCACGAACATGGCGCAGGTCACCCGCTACACCTCGGACTACCTCAAGGACATCCGGGAGAAGATCGGCGCGCATCTCGACGCGGGCGGCGACCTTGCCAGCGCCTATTACGTCGACCAGTCGCGCTGGGCGCATCTCGACACCTTCGAGGAACTCGCCACGAAGAACGCGGGCCGCGTTTTCGAGGAGATGGAGTGGGAATGAACGCCTCGGGCGGGCACAACCGGCGCCTCGTGGCTGCGCGGGCACGGATGACGTGGCGATGCTGAAATGGGTCGACATTCCGCCCGTCTGGCTCGCCGCCGCGCTCGCGCTGGCCTGGGCGCAGTCGCGGTGGCTGCCCATGGGGCTCGGGTTCGGCGCGGGGCCTGTGCCCGACCTTGTCGGCGGGCTTCTGGTCGGCGCGGGCGTGCTCCTGGTGCTGATGGCGGCGTTCGAGTTTCGCCGCGCGCACACCACGCTCCTGCCGCACGAGACGCCCGAGACGCTTGTCACCACGGGCATCTATAGCCGAAGCCGCAATCCGATCTATCTCGCCGATCTGCTGATCCTGGCGGGGTTCATCCTCTTCTGGGACGCGGTGCCGTCGCTCGTGCTGCTGCCCGTGCTGCTGTGGGTGCTGGAGCGCCGCTTCGTCCTGCCCGAGGAGAAGCGGATGCGCCGGGTGTTCCGGGCCGACTTCGCCCGGTACGCGCACAAGGTGCGCCGATGGATCTAGCTGTGGGACGCGGCGTGCGGCGCGCCTCGTCGCTTGTGGAGTGGCGATTCAGCGGGTAGGGATCGCCTGAGGTAAGCAAAGCCCGGGGCCGCCGGGCCCCGTCAACGGGGGGACGTGACAGGTGAAGATCGGAACACCCAAGGAAGTGCTGGAGGGCGAGGCGCGGGTCGCGATGACACCGCAAAGCGCCCGAGACCTGCAGAAACTCGGCCACGAGTGCCTGATAGAGACCGGCGCGGGCGAACGCGCGGGCTTCTCGGACGCGCTTTACGAAGAGGCCGGCGTGAAGGTCGTCCCCGGCGCCGAGGCGCTCTGGGCGGAGGCGGACGTGATCGCGAAGGTGCGCCCGCCCACCGACGCGGAAGTGAAGCGTTTCCGCAAGGGCCAGACGCTCGTCTCCTTCTTCTGGCCCGCCTCGAACGAGGCGCACATGACCGCGCTGGCCGAGAAGGGCAGCACCGTCATCGCCATGGACATGATCCCGCGGATCAGCCGGGCGCAGAAGATGGACGCGCTGTCGTCCATGGCCAATATCGCGGGCTACCGCGCGGTAATCGAGGCCGGCAACAATTTCGGCCGCTTCTTCACCGGCCAGGTCACGGCCGCGGGCAAGGTGCCGCCGGCGAAGGTGCTCGTGGTGGGGGCGGGCGTCGCCGGCCTCGCCGCGATTGGCACCTCCACGTCGCTCGGCGCGATCACCTACGCCTTCGACGTGCGTCCCGAGGTGGCCGAGCAGGTCGAATCGATGGGGGCGGAGTTCGTCTATCTCGACTTCGAGGAGGACGTGGAGGACGGCTCGGCCAGCGGCGGCTATGCCAAGCCCTCAAGCCCCGAGTTCCGCGAGGCGCAGCTGGCGAAGTTCCGCGAACTGGCGCCGGAGGTGGACATCGTCATCACCACCGCGCTGATCCCCAACCGCGAGGCGCCCGAACTCTGGACCGAGGACATGGTCGCGGCCATGAAGCCCGGCTCGGTCATCGTCGACCTCGCCGCGGAACGCGGCGGCAACTGCAAGCTGACCGTGATGGACGACAAGATCGTCACCGACAACGGCGTGACGATCATCGGCTACACCGACTTCCCCAGCCGGATGGCCACGCAGAGCTCGACGCTCTATTCGACCAACATCCGCCACCTGATCACCGATCTGACGCCCGAGAAGGACGGCCGCATCGATCACGACATGGAAGACGACGTGATCCGCGGCGCGACCATCGCCCATGAAGGCGACGTGACCTTCCCGCCACCGCCGCCGAAGGTGCAGGCGATCGCGGCGCAAAAGCCCAAGGAAAAGCCGAAGGAGCTGACGCCCGAGGAGAAGCGCGCGCAGGAGATCGCCGCGTTCAGGACGCAGACACGCAACCAGGTCACGCTGATCTCGATCGGCGCCCTGGCCGTGCTCGCCGTGGGCCTCGTCGCGCCGGCCAGTTTCATGCAGCACTTCATCGTCTTCGTGCTGTCGGTGTTCATCGGCTTCCAGGTGATCTGGAACGTGGCGCATTCGCTGCACACGCCGCTCATGGCGGTCACGAACGCCATCTCTTCGATCATCATCCTGGGCGCGCTGATCCAGATCGGATCCTCCTCGCTGCTGATCACGATCCTCGCCGCCGCGGGGGTTCTCATGGCGTCCGTGAACATCTTCGGCGGCTTCCTCGTGACACGGCGCATGCTCGCCATGTTCCAGAAATCCTGAGCGCGCAGGGGTAGAGACAATGGAATTCGGATTCACCATTGCGGCCTATGCCGTGGCCGCCGTCCTCTTCATCCTGTCGCTGGGCGGGCTTTCGGGGCAGGAAAGCGCGAAACGCGCCGTCTGGTACGGCATCGCCGGCATGGCCATCGCGGTCGTCGCGACCATGATCGGCCCGGGGCAGGGGCTCTGGCTCGTCTCGCTGGTGCTGATCGCGATCGGCGCCGTCGTGGGCCACCAGCTCGCCACGCGGGTGCAGATGACGCAGATGCCCGAGCTGGTGGCGATCATGCACAGCCTCGTGGGCCTGGCCGCCGTCGTCGTGGGCTTCAACGCGGATATCGAGATCGGCCGCGTCGCCGCCTCCTTCGCCGAGGCGGGCGTGCCCTTCCCGCGGCCCGACGAGGTGACGACCGAGGGCGCGGCCTTCGCCAGCGGCTTCAGCGGTTTCGCGGGGATCGTGGCCAAGAAGACCGCCGTCGAGATCACCATTCTCCAGATCGAGCTGATGCTCGGGATCTGGATCGGCGCGGTGACCTTCACGGGCTCCGTCATCGCCTACGGCAAGCTTGCCGGCCGCGTGGACACGTCCGCCAAGAAGCTGCCCGGCGGTCACATGCTGAACGCCGGCGCCGCGGCGGCGTCTCTGCTCTTCGCCGCGCTCTATCTCGGCGACGCGGGCAGCTGGACGCTCGTGATCCTGGCGCTGCTCGCCTTCTTCATCGGCTACCACCTCATCATGGGGATCGGGGGCGCGGACATGCCCGTGGTCGTGTCGATGCTGAACAGCTATTCGGGCTGGGCGGCGGCTGCGATCGGCTTCTCGCTCGGCAACGACCTGCTGATCGTGGTGGGCGCGCTGGTGGGCTCCTCGGGCGCCATCCTGAGCTACATCATGTGCAAGGCGATGAACCGGTCCTTCATCAGCGTGATCCTCGGCGGCTTCGGCGGTGCGACCGGCGAGGCCGCGGCGATCGAGGGCGAGCAGGTCGCCATCGATGCCGAGGGCGTGGCCAGCGCGCTCGACGAGGCGGACAGCGTCATCATCGTGCCGGGCTACGGCATGGCGGTGGCGCAGGCGCAGAACGCCGTATCAGAGCTGACGAAGAAGCTGCGGGGCAAGGGCAAGGAGGTGCGTTTCGCCATCCATCCCGTCGCGGGCCGGCTGCCGGGGCACATGAACGTGCTTCTGGCCGAGGCCAAGGTGCCCTACGACATCGTGCTGGAGATGGAGGAGATCAACGACGATTTCCCCGACACCGACGTGGTGATCGTCATCGGCTCCAACGACATCGTGAACCCGGCGGCGCAGGACGACCCGAACTCGCCCATCGCCGGGATGCCGGTGCTCGAGGTCTGGAAGGCCAAGAACGTCTTCGTCTCGAAGCGCGGGCAGGGAACGGGCTATTCCGGGATCGAGAACCCGCTCTTCTTCAAGGAGAACACGCGGATGTTCTACGGCGACGCCAAGGAGAGCCTGAACAAGCTGCTGGCGCTCGTCGACTAGGCGCCAGTCCCGGCCTATCCGTGGAAGGGCGCCCATCCGGGCGCCCTTTCGCTTTTCGAATCAGGACCTTGGGCGAAAATTGCGTCTGGGCATACCGTCGTGCACCCCTAAGCCCATGATATCGAACGGGTTTCCCGCTTTACATTTCCGCGCTGCAGCATAGGCTCGACGCAATCAGGAGAGTGCGATGCCGCCGATTTCCGATCACCCTCTGCGCTACCAGCTTGCCAACGAGCTTCACGCGCGGCCGTTCCCGACGCTTCCGGCGACCGGCCGGGCCGTGTTCATCGCCATCAAGCAGCCGGACGAGGCCCCGTCGCGGGACCGGCAGGCCGATCTCGACCACCTGATCGCGCTGCTCGACCGGCACGGCGCGGACCACCCCAAGCCGGGTGCGACGCACTGGTTCGGCCAGATCGGCAAGCACCGGATGAAATGGGAAAGCCACACGGAATTCGTGACCTACACGGCCTTCCTCGACGGGCCGGGCGAGCGGCCGTTCGACCCCGATGATTTCGCGGTCTTCCCGAGCGACTGGCTGGAGGCCGCGCCCGGCCAGCGCATCACCTCGGTCATGGTCCGTGTCGAGAACCGCCCGGAGACCGAGGCCGAGATCACCGCGCGCCTCGCCGACTGGTTCGTCTCCGAAAGCGTCGCGATCAGCCATGTGGTCGATGACGCGGCCGTGGTGGCCGGCGATTTCCGCATCGATCCGGCCGGGCATCTGCGCTTCGCCGTCTTCCCGTCCGAAGACACCGGCCGGCGGCGGGTGGGGCGGATCGTGCAGCGGCTCCTCGAGATAGAGACCTACAAGACGATGTCGATGCTGGGGTTCCAGCGGGTGCAGTCGCTCGGGCCGCGCATGCACGAGATCGACACGGAGCTCGGCCGCCTGATGTCCGGGCTCACCGAGGAAGGCGGAAGCGCCGAGGACACGCTCAAGGCCCTGCTGACAGTCTCGGCGGAGCTCGAGTCGCTGTCGGCCCAAAGTGCCTTCCGCTTCGGCGCCACGGCCGCTTATGAGGCGATCGTGACCCAGCGGATCGAGGTCCTTCGAGAGGAACGTTTCGCCGGCCGCCAGACCTTCGCGGAATTCATGATGCGCCGCTTCGATCCGGCGATCCGCACCGTGAAGCACACCGAGCGCCGGCTGCAGACGATGGCGGACCGCGCGATGCGCGCCGGCGACCTGCTGCGGACGCGGGTGGACGTGGCGCGCAGCGCGCAGAACCAGGCGCTTCTGGAAAGCATGGACCGCCGCGCGGACCTCCAGCTGCGCCTCCAGAAGACGGTGGAGGGGTTTTCCGTCGTCGCCATCAGCTATTACGCGGTCTCGCTTGGCGGTTATCTGCTCTACCCGCTCGCCGACGCCATTGGCGTGAGCAAGGGCACGGTCACCGCCGCGATCACTCTGCCGGTTGTGGCCGTGGTGTTCGTCGCGGTGCGCCGGATGCGCGGAAAGATCGGCTGAGCGGGCGCAACGCGGCCTCGGTGAGGCGCGCGCCCGCCGCGATGGCGCAAAGCGCGAGAAGCGCGGCCACCGACAGGGTCGGGATGCCGGACAGTCCCGCCCCCAGCGTGCAGCCGCCCGCAAGCACGCCGCCCACGCCCATCAGCGCCGCGCCGGCAAGGTAGCGACCCGTCTGCGCCGGTCCCTCGAAGCCCTGCCAGCGGAAGCTTTTGAAGAGAAGCGCGGCGGCAAGGCCGCCCCCGAGAACCCCGGCGACGAGCCCCGTGCCGAACCCCGCGGGGATCGAGGTCGCCGCGACCGTCCAGAACAGGCTCTCGGCGATCGGCCCGGTGAACGAAAGGCTTTGCTGCGCGATCGGATCGAAAGCGTCCTGCAGCACGAGCCCCGTGCCGACCCACCCCGCCGGCACCAGAAAACCCAGCGCCACGGCCAGCGCCAGCGTGCCGGCCCGGTTGCTGGACCCCAGCGCGACCGCCAGCGCCGCGGCGCCGAGAAGCCCCGCCCAGACCGGCGCGCCGCCCGGCAGCGCCGCGAGGCTCGCCGCCTCGCCCAGCGGCAGCGTCGCCGAGCCCAGCGCGACGCGGAGCGGCGCGAGCGCGCCGGTCATTGCGGCCTGGGCCGAGATGCCCGCCACCAGCAGCACGAGGACGGCGCGCAGGTTGCCGCCGCCCGCAAGCACGGCGAGCCGCGAAAGGCAGCCGCGGGTCAGCACCATGCCCGCCCCGAACAGCAGGCCGCCGGCGATGACGGCGATCACGGGCAGGTCCGCGGCGTGGAACCGGTGATCGGAGAAGCCGATCCATCCCGCGGCCACCGCCGCCTGCGTGCCGAGAAGCGCCGCTGCGAGCGCCGCGAGCCAGACGCCCATTGCCGCGCGGCGGTCCTCCCCCACCAGCGCGCGGCGGAAACAGAAGCCCGTACGCTCGGCGAGCACGCCGAAGGCGAGGCCGAGCGTGAGCGCGAAGATCACCGCCGCTTGCGGCGCGGTGAACGACTGGATGCCAAGCGTTTCGTACATGGGACATCTCCGTGGATCGGAATACGCGTCCAAATGATCCGGAAGAAACGGTGTGGCAAGAGTGTAGCGAGCCGCTTACGGGTGGTTTGCATGGGAAATTTTCCCGGCGCGCGACGGGGGGTCGGACGGGTGTCCGGCTTCGTGATCGGGCGCGGCATGATGGTCCGCCGCCCGCGCCGCGGGGTGGATTGGTTCCTTTTTCGCATCCGCGCGGCCCAAGCGCCCCCTGTCCGGCTTCTGCCTGCGGTGCTACATGTCTTCAAGGAGCCGCTGAGGAGAGACGCGATGGCCGTCAAGAATCGCTTTGCTGAAATGCACGACGAAATCACGGCCTGGCGCCGCGACCTCCACGAGAATCCCGAGATCCTGTTCGACACGCACCGAACCGCGGGCCTGGTGGCTGAGAAGCTCCGCGCCTTCGGCTGCGACGAGGTGACCGACGGTATCGGACGCACCGGCGTCGTCGGCGTGATCCGGGGTCGAAGCAACAACTCCGGCCGCGTGATCGGCCTTCGTGCTGACATGGACGCGCTGCCGATCGAGGAGAAGACGGGCAAGCCCTACGCCTCCAAGACGCCCGGGGCGATGCACGCCTGCGGCCATGACGGGCACACCGCGATGCTGCTCGGCGCCGCGCGCTATCTCGCGGAGACGCGCAACTTCGACGGGACCGCCGTCGTGATCTTTCAGCCCGCCGAAGAGGGCGGCGGCGGCGGCAAGGAGATGTGTGACGACGGGCTGATGACGCGCTGGGGCATTCAGGAGGTCTACGGCATGCACAACTGGCCCGGCATGCCGGCAGGCAGCTTTCACATCCGTCCGGGGGCGTTCTTCGCGGCCACCGACCAGCTCGACATCCGCTTCGAGGGCAAGGGCGGGCACGCCGCGAAACCCCACGACACGGTGGACACCACGGTGATGGCCGCGCACGCCGTCACCGCGCTGCAGACCATCGCGAGCCGCAACGCGGACCCGGTGGAGCAGATCGTGGTCTCCGTGACGAGCTTCCAGACCTCGTCCACCGCCTTCAACGTGATCCCGCAATCGGTGCATCTTCGGGGCACCGTGCGCACGCTGAGCCCCGCGATGCGTGACCTGGCCGAACGCCGGGTGCGCGAGATCTGCGAGGGCGTCGCGGCCACCTTCGGCGGGCGCGCGGAGGTGGACTACCAGCGCGGCTACCCGGTGATGGCGAACCACGAGGCCGAAACCGCCTTCGCCGCCGAGGTGGCCCGCGCGGTCGCGGGGGATTGTGGCGAGGCGCCGCTCGTCATGGGAGGCGAGGATTTCGCCTTCATGCTGGAAGAGCGCCCGGGCGCCTATATCCTGGTGGGCAACGGCGACACGGCGATGGTCCACCACCCCGAATACGACTTCAATGACGAGGCGATCCCGGCGGGCTGCTCCTGGTGGGCCGAACTGGTGGAGCGGCGCATGCCCGCCGCCTGAGGCCCCGCCTCTGGCCATTCCCCAAGGCCTGGGCTAGGGGGCGGCAGCCGCCGCCTGTGAGGACAGCCCATGCATCGCGCCACCGTCGTCTGCATCAAGTGGGGCACCGCCTTCGGTCCCGACTATGTGAACCGCCTCTACTCGGGCGTGCGAAGGAATTTCGCCCGGCCCGTCCGGTTCCTCTGCATGACGGAGCACCCGGAGGGCATCCACCCCGACGTGGAGATCCTCCCGCTCCCCGCCGAGCCCTTCCAGCCCGAGATGGACCGCGCCCTCGCCGTGGCGAACCGGCAGGGCGCGATGCGCAAGGTCTCGCTTTTCCGCCCCGGCGCGATCCCCGACCACGCGGGGCCGGTGCTCGGCTTCGACCTCGACGTGGTCATCACCGGCGATCTGGAGCCGATCTGGGCGCTCGACCCCGCGAAGGTTGCCATGCGCCACGACTGGGTGGAGAAGCGGAAGGGCCGGCCCACCGGCCATGGCTCCGTCTTCCGCTTCGATCCGGATCGCCACGGCTACCTCTACGAAGACATGGCGGCGAACCCCTACGAGGAGGTCGCGCGCGCCCGCGGGTCCGAGCAGCGCTACACCTCTCACAAGGCGATGGAGCGGCGCGCTTTTCTCCATATCCCTCCTGAATGGGTGGTGAGCTTCAAGCACGACTGCCTGGGCCTGCCGCCCGCGAACTGGCTTCGCCCGCCGCGTCTGCCCGAAGACGCGCGCGTCGTCTGCTTCCATGGCCGCCCCAAGATGCCCGAGGCCGTCAAGGGCTATCGCGGTTCGCTGCTACGCCGATCGCTTCCCTGCGCGTGGTTGAAGGAGCACTGGATCGACCGCGCCCGCGCCGACCTCGGTGCCGGCTGGGCCTGAGCCGGCGGCGCGCGCTGACGCGCGCAAGGCTTCTGGCACTTCGTGCGATGGGGGCTCCGCCCCCGCCGCCTGTCGGCGGCTCCCCCGGAGTATTTTGTCCAAGAAGAACAGACCGCGACGCGGGCATCTTCTTCTTGGCGCAAATACTCGGGGGTGAATTGGGCATTTGCCCAAGAGGGGGCGAAGCCCCCTTGCAACGCCGAAGCCAAGTGCCCCGGGTGTTGAGGGGCGTCAGCCGCCGGTGTGGCTCATGTGGCGGGAGACCTGCCCGTCGGGCCGCTGGCGGGAGTAGTCGAAATCGTGACCCTTGGGCTTGCGGTCGATCGCGGCCCGGATCGCGGTTTCCAGCGCGGTATCGTCGGCGGGGTTGTTTCTGAGCGGCGCGCGGAGGTCGGCCATGTCCTCCTGCCCGAGGCACATGAAGAGCTGGCCCGTGCAGGTGAGGCGGACGCGGTTGCAGCTTTCGCAGAAATTGTGGCTGAGCGGCGTGATGAACCCGATGCGCTGGCCGGTTTCCTCCAGGCGGGCGTAGCGTGCAGGCCCGCCGGTGCGTTCGGGCGTGTCGACGACGGTGTAGCGGCTCTCCAGCCGCGCGCGGAGATCGCGCAGCGACCAGTATTGGCCCACCCGGTCCTCGTTGCCGATATCGCCCATCGGCATGACCTCGATCCAGGTCAGGTCGATGTCGTTGCGCGCGCACCACTCGGTCAGCGTGAAGAGTTCGTCCTCGTTGAAATCTCGCAGCGCGACGGCATTGATCTTGACCCGAAGCCCCGCGTCCTGCGCGGCGCGGATACCGTCGAGCACCTGCGGCAGGCGGCCCCAGCGCGTGACGCGGGCGAATTTTTCCTCGTCCAGCGTGTCGAGCGACACGTTCACGCGGCGCACGCCGGCGTCGTAAAGCGGCCTGGCGAAGCGGGCGAGCTGCGAGCCGTTTGTCGTGAACGTGAGTTCCTTCAGGGCGCCGGTCTCGAGGTGGCGTCCCATCGCTTCGAAGAACGTCATGATCCCCTTGCGCACCAGCGGTTCGCCGCCGGTGATGCGCAGTTTTTCCACCCCCATCCGGATGAAGGCGGTGCACATCCGGTCGAGTTCCTCCAGCGTAAGCAACTCCGCCTTCGGCAGGAAGGTCATGTTCTCGGCCATGCAGTAGACGCAGCGGAAATCGCAGCGGTCGGTGACCGAGATGCGCAGATACTTGATCGCGCGCTCGAAGGGATCGATGAGGGGCGTTGTCATGGGCGAAACCTAGGCCGCGGGCCATGGCGCCGCAAGGGGGCGCGCGGCGTTGATGAAGCGATCCGGCGGGGCTAGGCTACACGCATGAAAGCGTTGCACGTCCTTCTCTCGGTGCCGATTCTCCTTGCCGGCTGTGGCGCGATCCAGCAGATGGCCACGCCGGCGCAGGCCCCCGCCGGGGTGGAGTCAGAGGCTGCGGCGGTGCGACCCGTGGCGCGGCCGCGTGCCGATGCCCCGCAATCGGCCGAATCCTTCGACACGACAACCGCGGCGGAGCGCACCGCGGCGGCCGCGCCGGCGCCGCAGGGCGCGCTGCGGCTTGGCACGACCGTGGCGTCGCTGGGCGATCCGACCGAGGCCGGGTTCTGGCTCAAGACGCCCTTGGTGGATGCGCCGGCGCCGGGTCGCGTGGTCGCGACCGGCACCGGCCAGTCCGCGCGGGTGGAGCTTCGCCCGCTCGCCGCCGAGCCCGGCTCGGGCAGCCAGATCTCGCTTGCCGCCATGCGGCTTATCGGCGCGCCGCTGACCGGCCTTCCCGAGATCGAGGTCTTCCGGCTGCCCGGCGGCTGAGCCTGCCGCACCCCGAGGCGGCGTCACTCCACCGTGACGGATTTCGCGAGGTTCCGCGGCTGGTCCACGTCCGTGCCTTTCGCCACGGCCGTGAAGTAGGCCAGAAGCTGGGCGGGGATCGCGTAGAGAAGAGGCGTGAGGATCGGGTCGGCGGCGGGCATCTCGAGGCTGTGCCAGGCGTCGGAACCCGCGACCGCCGCGCCGGCGGGATCGGTGATCAGCAGCACCTTGCCGCCACGGGCCATCACCTCCTGCATGTTCGAGACGGTCTTGTCGAAAAGCGCGTCGCGCGGCGCCATCACCACCACGGGCACGTTCTGATCGATCAGCGCGATGGGGCCGTGCTTGAGTTCCCCGCTCGCATAGCCTTCGGCATGGATGTAGCTGATTTCCTTGAGTTTCAGTGCGCCCTCGAGCGCGAGGGGATACATGAGCCCGCGGCCGAGAAACAGGATGTCGCGCGCCTCGGCGAGGCTGCGCGCGATCTCCTCGGCGGCGCCGCGGGTCTCGAGCGCCTGGCCCAGCAGGGTGTGCAGCCCGCGCACGTCCGAGAGCCTATCCGCCAGCGCCTCGTCGTCGAGCCGCCCGCGGTCATGCGCGGCCTTGAGCGCCAGCAGCAGAAGCACGGCGAGCTGGCAGGTAAACGCCTTGGTCGAGGCCACCCCGATCTCCACGCCGGCATGGATCTGCAGGTCGAGCTCGGCCTCGCGCGCGATGGAGCTTTCCGGGACGTTCGTGACCGACAGGATGCGCGCGCTCTTGCCCTGGCAGTAGCGCAGCGCGGCCAGCGTATCGGCGGTCTCGCCCGACTGGCTGACGAAGACGGCCCAGCTTCGGGCGCTCACCGGCGGTTCACGGTAGCGGAACTCCGAGGCGACATCCACCTCGACGGGAAGCCCCGCGATCTGCTCGAACCAGTATTTTGCCGTGAGGCAGGCGTAGTAGGCGGTGCCGCAGGCCACCATGGTGAGCCTTTCCACGCCGGCGAAGTCGACCGTCTGCGGCAGGCGAAGCGCCTGCCCGTCGGCCGAGAGATAGGCGGCCACCGCCTCGCCCACGGCCCAGGGCTGCTCGGCGATCTCCTTGGCCATGAAGTGCTTGTGCCCGCCCTTGTCGAGGCGTGCGGCCTCGAGGCGGATCTCTCGCACCGCACGGGTCACGGGACGGCCCTCGGCATCGAAGATCTCGGCGCCCGCGCGGGCGATCACGGCGCGATCGCCCTCTTCGAGATAGGTCATGCGGTCGGTGAGAGGCGCGAGCGCGATGGCGTCCGAGCCCACGAACATCTCGCCCTCGCCCCAGCCGATGGCAAGCGGGCTGCCCTTGCGCGCGGCGACGAGAAGATCGCCCTCGCCCTCGAACAGGAAGACAAGCGCGAAGGCGCCCTCCAGCCGGTCCAGCGTCGCGAAGGCCGCCTGCACGGGCGAAAGCCCCGCCTCCATCTCGCGCCGTGCCAGAAGGGCCACCGTTTCGGTGTCGGTGTCGGTCTCGCAGGCATAGCCCGCCTCGGCGAGTTCACGCCGCAGCGCGCGGTAATTTTCGATGATGCCGTTATGGACCACCGCGACGGGCCCCGCGCGGTGGGGATGGGCGTTGTCCTCTGAGGGCGCGCCGTGGGTGGCCCAGCGGGTGTGCCCGATCCCGGCCTTGCCGGGCAGCGGGTCGTGCACCAGCAGGTCCGAGAGATTGACCAGCTTGCCCACGGCGCGGCGCCGGTCCAGCCGGCCCGCGTTCACCGTGGCGATGCCGGCGCTGTCGTAGCCGCGATATTCCAGCCGTCGCAGCCCCTCCAGGATCGCCGGGGCGACCTCGTGATTGCCCAGTATCCCGATAATGCCGCACATCAGCCTGTCTCCTTGCCGCGCCGCGACGCCTGCGCGCGCAGCCGGTCCATGAGTTTCCGCGCGAGTCCGGGCTTCGTCTCCTGGCGGGCGCGCCCGATGGCGAGCGCCGCGTCGGGCACGTCGTCGGTGATTACCGAGCCCGAGGCCGTGAGCGCGCCCGCGCCGACGCGCACGGGCGCCACGAGCATGGTGTCCGACCCGATGAAGGCGCCCGCCCCGATCTCGGTGCGGTGCTTGGAGACGCCGTCGTAGTTGCAGGTGATCGTGCCCGCGCCAATGTTGGCGCCCGCGCCCACCTCGGCGTCGCCGAGATAGGCCAGGTGGTTGGCCTTGGCCCCGGCGCCGAGCCGCGCGTTCTTCACCTCGACGAAATTGCCCACGCGCGCGTCCTCTTCGAGTTCCGCGCCGGGGCGCAGCCGCGCGTAGGGGCCGACCACCGCGCCGCGCGCGACGTGGCAGCCCTCGAGATGGGAAAAGGCGCGGATCCGTGCGCCCGTTTCCACCGTGACGCCGGGGCCGAAGACCACGTAGGGCTCCACCACCGCGTCGCGCCCGATCGCCGTGTCGTGCGCGAAATGCACGGTTTCCGGCGCGGTGAGCGTCACGCCCGTCTCCAGCGCCTCGGCCCGCGCGCGGGCCTGGAAGGCGGCCTCGGCGGCGGCAAGCTCTGCGCGGGAGTTGATGCCGAGCGTCTCGGCCTCGTCGCAGGCCACCACCCCCGCCGTAAGCCCGCGCGCCGCGCCAAGGGCCACCACGTCGGTCAGGTAGTATTCGCCCGAGGCGTTGTCGTTCCCGACCGCGGCCACGAGGTCCATGAGAGCCGCGGCTTCGGCCGCCATCACGCCCGAATTGCACAGCGTGATCGCGCGCTCCGCCTCGGTCGTGTCCTTGTATTCCACGATGCGCTTCAGGCGGTCGCCCTCGGTCACGAGCCGCCCGTAGCGGCCGGGATCGGCGGCGTCGAAGCCCAGCACGACGATGTCGGCGCCTCCGCGCGCGGCGGCCATGGCCGACAGCGTCTCGGGGCGGATGAAGGGCGTGTCGCCGTAAAGCACGACCACGTCGCCGGCAAAGCCCTCGAGCGCGGGCGCGGCCTGCGCCACGGCATGGGCGGTGCCCAGCTGTTCGTGCTGACGCACCACCTGCGCCTCGGGCTCGACCTCGCGCGCCGCAGCCTCCACCGCCTCGGCGCCGTGCCCGGCGACGACGATCACGCGCTCCGGCGCGAGGGCCCGTCCCGCCCGGATCGCGTGGGCGAGCAGGGAGGTGCCGGCCACCTCGTGCAGCACCTTGGGCAGATCGGAGCGCATGCGCGTGCCGAGCCCGGCCGCCAGAATGACCAATGCAGTGCCCATGCCTGTTCTCTCGCCCCGTTCCCGGTTGTGATCCACCACCGCCCGTTCTATCGGTCTGGCAAGGCGTCGCAAGCCCGGTCGGGTTCAAGATCCGTTTCGGGAGATGACAGTGGCGGCGCGCCTTGCGGGGATGCGGTATGCGCACGGTGATATTCGATCTCGACGGCACGCTGGCCGATACGAGCGGCGATCTCATCGCCGCGGCCAACGCCTGCTTCCGCGCCATGGGGGCGGGCGACGTGCTCGACCCCGCGCGCGACGCGGGCACGGCGCTGCGCGGGGGGCGGGCCATGCTCCGGCTCGGCCTCGAGCGGTTGGGGCGGGCCGAGGACGCGGCGGAGATCGACCGGAACTATCCCCTGCTGCTCGAAGCCTATGGCGGGGCGATCGACGTGCACACCACGCTCTATCCAGGGGCGATGACCGCCGTGGCCGCGCTGGGGTCGGCGGGATACCGGGTCGGCATCTGCACCAACAAGCCCGAGGCGCTCGCCCATCTGCTGATGACCCGGCTGGGCGTGCGTGACGCCTTCGCCTCGCTCGTGGGCGCGGACACGCTTGCGGTGCGCAAGCCCGACCCCGAGCCGCTGCGCGAGGCAGCCCGGCGCGCGGGCGGGGACCCGGCGCGCAGCCTTCTCGTGGGCGATTCCGAGACCGACCGCGAGACGGCCCGGGCCGCGGGCGTGCCTTCGGTTCTGGTGGGCTTCGGCCCCGGGGCGGCGGCGGTACCGGCGCTGTCGCCCGAGGCGGTGATCGCGCATTTCGACGAGCTGCCCGGTGTGGTGGAACGCCTGATCGGGTGACAGAGCGCGCCGCAAGGCTCTGACAAGGCGTTTTCTTTCGCGGTGATCCCCAGAGCGGCCTGTGGATGATCTCACGCGGGATGCCCGATTTCTGCCGGCAATGATGTCGCCCCAACCGGCGTTGCGCCGGGCGGCATCGCGCATCGGCCCATACCGGTGCGCGTCTCTTGCTGGAACTCTCATTCATTGAATTAAAAGAATGGCTTTCCGGCCGATCCTCAGGCGGTCGCAGGGCGCGGGTCCCCGGCTTCCGCCGAAAGACGGTCGCCCGCGGGATTTCCGCGCCCTTTCGCCCGGTGGCCGATCGGGTCCCGCGGCCGTTGACGGCTGCCGCGCCAATGGTCACTGATACCTCATGGACGAGATCTTCACCGGCAGTTTCACGCAGCAGGAACCGATTCCCGATGCCGGCATCTCCGCGGCGGTCGAGATCATGCGCAGCGGACGGCTTCATCGCTACAATCTCGCGCCGGGCGAGACGGGGGAGGTGAACCTGCTCGAAGAGGAGTTCGCGGCCTTCACCGGGGCGCGCTACTGCCTTGCCGTGGCCTCGGGCGGCTATGCCATGGCCACGGCGCTGCGTGCGGTCGGGGTGGGGCCGGGCGATCCGGTGCTGTCCAACGCGTTCACCCTGGCCCCGGTGCCCGGCGCGATCGCCGCGCTCGGCGCTCGGCCCGTTCTGGTGGAGACGACGCGCGATCTGACCATCGACCTCGACGACCTGGAGGCCAAGGCGGGCGCGGCGCGGGTGCTGCTGCTCAGCCACATGCGCGGGCATATCTGCGACATGGACCGGCTCATGCGGATCTGCGACGCGACGGGCATCACCGTGGTGGAGGATTGCGCGCACACCATGGGCGCGGCGTGGCGTGGCGTGCCCTCGGGCCGGCACGGCGCGGTCGGATGCTACTCCACGCAGACCTACAAGCACATCAATTCCGGCGAGGGCGGGCTGCTCGTCACGGACGATCCCGAGATTGCGGCGAGGATGATCGTCTTGTCGGGTTCCTACATGCTTTATGACCGGCACACGGCGTCTCCCCCTGTGGAAATGTTCGAAAAGGTCAAGTGGGGGACGCCCAACATCTCGGGCCGGATGGACAATCTGCGCGCCGCGATCCTGCGCCCGCAGCTGGCCGCGCTTCCCCGAAGCTGCGAGGGCTGGACCGATCGCTACCGGGTGGTCGAGGCGGGCCTGCGCGACACGCCGGGACTGACGCTGGTCGAGCGTCCGCCGGAGGAGCGCTTCGTCGGATCGTCCTTCCAGATCCTGCTCGAGGGCTGGCCCGGGGCCGCGGTGCGCGATGTGGTGCAGCGATGCGCCGCGCGCGGCGTCGAGCTGAAATGGTTCGGAGAGGTCGAGCCGCGCGGCTACACCTCGCGCTACGACAGCTGGCGCTACGCGCCGTCCGCACCCATGCCCGCGACCGACCGTATCCTCGCCGGGCTTCTGGACATGCGGTTGCCGTTGACCTTCAGCCGGGAAGACTGCGCATGCATCGCGCGGATCATCCGCGCGGAGGTGAGCGCGGTGTTCCAGCACGGCGCGGCGCCGGCCGGCGCGGACCATTGACCGGCGCGGCTGTCGGGCGTAAGATTTGAACGCATGTTCAATTATCCTCGGGGGGAGGGGAGATGTTCACGGCTTCGATGACGTTCGATCTCGGCGAGGATGTCGCCGCCCTTCGCGAGACGGTCCACCGCTGGGCGCAGGAACGGGTGAAGCCGATGGCGGCCGAGATCGACCGTGAGAACCTGTTTCCGCACAAGCTCTGGCGCGAGATGGGCGAGCTTGGCCTCCTGGGCATCACGGTGGAGGAGGCGTATGGCGGCGCCGACATGGGCTATCTCGCCCATGTCGTGGCGATCGAGGAGATCGCCCGCGCCTCGGCCTCGGTCTCGCTGTCCTACGGGGCGCATTCCAACCTCTGCGTGAACCAGATCCGCCTGAACGGAACCGAGGCGCAGCGGCGCGCCTACCTGCCGAAGCTCGTCTCGGGCGAGCATGTCGGCGCGCTCGCCATGTCAGAGGCCGGCGCGGGTTCGGACGTGGTGGGCATGAAGCTCGCCGCCGAGAAGCGCAACGACCGCTACGTGCTCAACGGCACGAAATACTGGATCACCAACGGGCCCGACGCCGACGTGCTGGTGGTCTACGCCAAGACCGACCCCGAGGCCGGATCGAAGGGGATCACCGCCTTCCTGGTCGAGAAGGACATGAAGGGCTTCTCGACCTCGCCGCATTTCGACAAGCTCGGGATGCGCGGGTCGAACACCGCCGAGCTCGTCTTCGAGGACGTGGAAGTGCCGTTCGAGAACGTGCTGGGCGCCGAGGGGCAGGGCGTGCGCGTGCTGATGTCCGGCCTCGATTACGAGCGTGTGGTGCTCTCGGGGATCGGCACCGGCATCATGGCGGCCTGCCTCGACGAGATCATGCCCTACCTGCGCGACCGCAGGCAGTTCGGCCAGCCCGTCGGCAATTTCCAGCTGATGCAGGGCAAGATCGCCGACATTTACACCAAGATGAACTCGGCACGTGCCTACGTCTACGAGGTGGCCAAGGCCTGCGACCGGGGCGAGGTGACCCGCCAGGACGCCGCGGCCTGCGTGCTCTACGCCTCCGAGGAGGCGATGGTCGTCGCGCACCAGGCGGTGCAGGCGATGGGCGGCGCGGGGTTCCTCTCGGACACACCGGTAAGCCGCATCTTCCGCGACGCCAAGCTGATGGAGATCGGCGCCGGCACCTCCGAGATCCGGCGCATGCTGATCGGGCGCGAACTGATGGGGGCGATGGGGTGACACCCGCCCGCGCCGTCGCCTTCGGTTTCGCGGGCCTGCTGGCCGGGGCCGGGGCGCTCGGCGCGGGGCTCGGATGGCGGACGGCGGAATTGGGCGAGACCGAGATCATCGAGCATTACGCCGCGCTCTACGCTGCGCGCGGGCCGGGGGCGGAGCGCGGGCATTGCCACGCCGAGCCGGGCCGCGCCATGCTGGAACGGCTGGTGGTGGTCTGCGCCCCGCCCGGCCGGCCCGAGGCGCGGGTGGCCTACCACGTCGCGCCCTGGGGTCAGCTCTGGCGCGTGGACACCCCGGCGGACCGGGCCGCATTGCCGAAGGAGCCGCGGACATGACCGATTTCAGCGATCTCAGGGCGCTTTACGTCAACACCTCGCTCAAGAAAGAGACTGGCGAGAGCCACACGCGCCTTCTCATGGCCGCCTCGCAGGCCATCATGGAGAAGCAGGGCGTCACGGTGGAACATGTGCACATGCTGGATCACCAGGTGCCGCCCGGGGTGTTCCCGGACATGACGGAGCATGGCTGGGCGCGGGACGACTGGCCCGCGCTCTGGGAGAAGGTGAAAGCCGCCGACATCCTCGTGATCGGCACGCCGCTCTGGCTCGGCGAGGAAAGCTCGGTCTGCCGGGTCCTGATCGAGCGGCTTTACGGCATGTCGGGCGAGCTCAACGGCAAGGGCCAGTCGATCTATTACGGCAAGGCCGGGGGCTGCGTGGTCACCGGCAACGAGGACGGGGTCAAGCACGCCGCCATGACGCTGTGCTACGCGCTGTCCCATCTCGGCTACACGATCCCGCCGCAGGCCGATTGCGGCTGGATCGGCGAGGCCGGGCCCGGTCCCTCCTACGGCGACGAGGTGGAGGGCGCGCCCGCGGGCTTCGACAACGAATTCACCCAGCGCAACACCACGATCATGACGTGGAACCTCATGCATCTCGCGCGGATGCTGAAGGGCGCGGGCGGCTACCCGAGCGAGGGCAACGACCGCCGTGCGTGGCAAGCGGGCTGTCGCTTCGACTACGAGAACCCGGATTACAGGGCCTGATGCTGGCGCGGGCGGAAACATACGAGGCGCTCTTGCAGGGCTTCCGCTGGGATCTGCCCGCAACGCTCAACATGGCGCGGCAGGCGCTCGACGACCGGGCCGAGCGCGAGCCCGAGCGCCTCGCCGTGCTGGATCTTTCCGAGGGCCGGGAGGCGGTGAGCTACGGCCGCCTGCGCGAGATGGCCGACGGGCTGGCCGGCGCCTTCGCGGCGCGGGGCGTCGGGAGGGGCGACCGGGTGGGCGTCCTGCGCGCGCAGGGCGCCTGGACGCTCGCGGCGCATCTCGCGGCCTGGAAGCTCGGCGCGATCTCGATTCCGCTCTTCAAGCTTTTCGGGCGCGACGCGCTTCTCACGCGGCTCTTCGACGCCGGGGCGGCGCTCGTCGTCGCCGATCGCGACCCGCCCGCCGGGCTTGCCGCATGGGAGGGGTCGGTCCTCGTGCCGGAGGACACGCGGCTCTCCACCGCGCCGGTGGAAACCTGCGAGACCGGGCCGGAAGATCCGGCGGTGCTGATCTACACCTCCGGCACCACGGGCGCACCCAAGGGGGCGCTTCACGCCCATCGCGTGCTCACCGGCCACCTGCCGGGGGTCGAGATGAGCCACGATTTCCTCGGCCAGCCGGGCGACTGCCTCTGGACGCCGGCCGACTGGGCCTGGATCGGCGGGCTCTTCGACGTCGCCATGCCGGGGCTCGCCCTCGGCGTGCCGGTTGTCGCCGCGCGGCGGCCGAAATTCGACCCCGCCGACGCGCGCGAGATCGTGCGGGCGGGCGGGGTGCGCAACGTTTTCTTCCCGCCGACTGCGCTGCGCATGCTGAAGGCCGCGGATGTGGCCATTCCCGGCCTGCGCTCCGTCGCTTCGGGCGGAGAGCCGCTCGGCGCGGAGATGCTGGCGTGGGGGCGGCGCGCCTTCGGCCTCGCCATCAACGAGTTCTACGGCCAGACCGAGTGCAACATGGTGGCGTCTTCCTGCGGCGCGCTCTTCCCGCCCCGGCCGGGCTGCATCGGCCGCCCGGTGCCGGGCCACGAGGTCGAGGTGATCGGCGAGGACGGGGCGCCCGTGGCCGGCGAGGGCGAGATCGCCGTCCGGCGCGGCTCGGCCTCGATGATGCTCGGCTACTGGAACCGTCCCGAGGAGACCGCGGCGAAGTTCCGCGGCGACTGGATGCTGACGGGCGACCGCGGCCTGCGAGAGGGCGACCATCTGCGCTTCCTCGGCCGCGACGACGACGTCATCACCTCGGCAGGCTACCGCATCGGCCCCTCCGAGATCGAGGATTGCCTGCTCACGCACCCGAAGGTCGCCTCGGCGGGCGTCGTGGGCAGGCCCGATGCGCTCCGCACCGAGATCGTGGTGGCCTTCGTCGTCCTGCGCGAGGGCGCGGCGCCCGGCGACGCGCTGGCGGAAGAGCTTCGGGGCTGGGTGCGCGAGCGTGCCGCTGCCCATGCCTATCCGAGGGAGTTTCGTTTCGTGGAGAGCCTGCCGATGACGGTGACGGGCAAAGTGCTGAGGCGGGAGCTGCGCGCGCGCCTCGATGCAGAGGCGGAGGGTGCGGCATGAAAATCGGCTCGAAGATCCTGACCGGCTCGGACGAGTTCCGCGCCAATCGTGCCGCGCATCTGGAAATGCTGGCCGAGGTCGAGGCCGCCGCGGCCGAGGCCGCCGCGGGCGGCGGCGCGCGCGCCCGCGCCCGCCACGAAGAGCGGGGCAAGATGCTGCCGCGGGACCGGGTGGCGGCGCTTCTCGACCCCGGAAGTCCTTTCCTAGAGGTGGGCGCGACCGCCGCGCACGGCATGTATGACGGCGCCGCGCCCGCGGCCGGCGTCATCGCGGGGGTGGGCCGCGTGGCCGGGCGCGACTGCATGGTGGTCTGCAACGACGCCACGGTGAAGGGCGGCACCTACTACCCGATGACGGTGAAGAAGCATCTGCGCGCCCAGGAGATCGCGGAGCAGAACCGGTTGCCCTGCGTCTACCTGGTGGATTCGGGCGGCGCCAACCTGCCCAACCAGGACGAGGTCTTCCCCGACCGGGACCATTTCGGCCGCATCTTCTACAATCAGGCGCAGATGAGCGCCAAGGGGATCGCGCAGATCGCGGTGGTCATGGGGTCCTGCACCGCCGGCGGCGCCTACGTGCCCGCCATGTCGGATGTCGCCATCATCGTGCGCGAGCAGGGAACGATTTTCCTCGCCGGGCCGCCGCTGGTGAAGGCCGCCACCGGCGAGGTCGTGACCGCGGAGGAGCTGGGTGGCGGCGACGTGCACACGCGCCTCTCGGGCGTCGCGGACTACCTTGCGGAGGATGACGCACATGCGCTGGCGCTTGCGCGGCGCGCGGTGGCGAATCTGGGCCCCGCCCGGGACGCGACGGTGGACTGGCAGCCCCCCGAGCCGCCCGCCTACGACCCCGACGAGATCCTGGGCGCGGTGCCGGCCGATCTGCGCACGCCCTACGACATCCGCGAGGTGATCGCCCGGATCGTGGACGGCTCGCGCTTCGACGAGTTCAAGGCGCGCTTCGGCGAGACGCTGGTGACGGGCTTCGCGCATGTCGAGGGCTGCCCGGTGGGCATCGTCGCCAACAACGGCGTGCTCTTCTCCGAGGCGGCGCAGAAGGGCGCGCATTTCGTAGAGCTCTGCTCGCAGCGGAAGATCCCGCTGGTCTTCCTGCAGAACATCACCGGCTTCATGGTGGGCCGGCGCTACGAGAACGAGGGGATCGCGCGCCACGGCGCGAAGATGGTCGCCGCCGTCGCCACCACCGCGGTGCCCAAGATCACGCTGCTGGTGGGCGGTTCCTTCGGGGCGGGGAATTACGGCATGGCGGGGCGCGCCTACTCCCCCCGCTTCCTCTGGACCTGGCCCAATTCGCGCATCAGCGTGATGGGTGGGGAGCAGGCGGCGGGCGTGCTCGCCACCGTCAAGCGCGACGCCATGGAGCGCGCGGGGGAGGACTGGCCTCCCGGGGAGGAGGAGGCCTTCAAGCGGCCCACGATCGAGATGTTCGCGCGGCAGAGCCACCCGCTTTATGCCGCCGCGCGGCTCTGGGACGACGGCGTGGTGGACCCGCGCAAGAGCCGCGCCGTGCTGGCGCTGTCGCTGCGGGCCACGCTCAACGCGCCGATCGAGGAGACACGCTTCGGCGTGTTCCGGATGTGAGGCGCCCGGCTGCCAGGGGGGCCGGGGGCGCTGCCCCCGTCGCGCGTGCCGCGCGACTCCCCCGGAGTTTTTGGGCCAAGAAGAAGGGCTGGGCGTGAGATGTTCGACAGCGTTCTGATCGCCAACCGCGGGGAGATCGCCTGCCGCGTCATCGAGACGGCGCGGTCGATGGGGCTGCGCAGCGTGGCGGTCTATTCCGATGCCGACGCGGGCGCGCGTCACGTCGAGATGGCCGATGAAGCGGTGCGGATCGGCCCGCCGGCGCCGGGCGAGAGCTATCTCCGGGGCGATGCGATCATCGAGGCCGCGCGGGCCGCGGGCGCGCAGGCCATCCATCCGGGCTACGGGTTTCTGTCGGAGAACCCCGACTTCGTGGCCGCGGTGGAGGCGGCGGGGCTCGTCTTCGTCGGCCCCTCGGCCGAGGCGATCCGGGCCATGGGGCTCAAGGACGCGGCCAAGGCGGTGATGGAGCGCGCCGGAGTGCCGGTGGTTCCGGGCTATCACGGCGAGAACCAGGACGACGAGCATCTCTCGGGGGCCGCGGACGCGATCGGCTACCCGGTGCTCATCAAGGCGGTGGCGGGCGGCGGCGGCAAGGGCATGCGCCTCGTCGAGCGGGCGGAGGACTTCCCGGCGGCGCTCGCCTCGGCGCGGGCGGAGGCCCGAGGCGCCTTCGGCAACCCGGCCGTTCTGGTGGAGAAATTCGTCGCCAAGCCGCGCCACATCGAGGTCCAGGTCTTCGGGGACGGGGCGCGGGCGGTGCATCTCTTCGAGCGGGACTGTTCGCTCCAGCGCCGTCACCAGAAGGTGATCGAGGAGGCCCCCGCGCCCGGAATGACCGCCGAGATGCGAGCGGCGATGGGGCGCGCGGCCGTGCGCGCGGCGGAAGCCATCGGCTATCGCGGCGCGGGCACGGTGGAGTTCATCGTGGACGCCTCCGAGGGACTCCGGCCCGACCGGTTCTGGTTCATGGAGATGAACACGCGGCTGCAGGTGGAGCACCCTGTCACCGAGGCGGTCACGGGCGTCGATCTGGTGGAGTGGCAGTTCCGCGTGGCGGCGGGCTTGCCTCTGCCCGCGCGCCAGGAGGAACTCGCGCTTTCGGGCCACGCCTTCGAGGCGCGGCTCTATGCCGAGGATGTGCCGAAGGGGTTCCTGCCCGCGACGGGCCGGCTGTCGCATCTGGGTTTTCCCGCGGCCGTGCGCGCGGACACCGGGGTGCGCGCGGGCGACGAGATCACCCCGCATTACGACCCGATGATCGCGAAGCTCGTGGTCCACGGACCCACGCGGGACATCGCGCTCTCGAAGCTCCGGCGCGCGCTCGAAGAGACGGAGGTGGCGGGCACCGTGACGAACCTCGCCTTCCTGCGCGCGCTCGCACGCCATGACGGGTTCGGCAAGGGCGACGTGGACACGGGGCTGATCGCGCGCGATCTCGACGCGCTCGCCACGGCGCCCGCGCCGTCGCCCGAAACCCGGGCCGAGGCGGCGCTCGCCGCGGCCGGGCTTCTCGCGCCGGCGGGTCCCGCGACGGGCTTCGCGCTGTGGGCGCCGCTGCGGTGGCGCGTCGCGCTCCGCCTTGGCGAGACGGATATCGAGGCCAGGATAACGTGCCTTGGCCCCGATCGGCGGGTCGTGGAGATCGCCGGGACGGAACTGTCCTGCGAGCGCCGCGACGGCGCCTGGCGGATCGGCGGCCGGCCGGCGGCCGGAACCCATGTCGCCGCCGGCGCGGTCACGGTTTTCGGGGTCTCCGGGGCGGAGTTCGAGATCGTCGATCCGCTGGCGCAGGCCTGGGCGGCCGGACACGGGGCGGACGTGATCGAGGCGCCGATGCCGGGCCTCTTGCGCGCGATGATCGCCACGCCCGGCCAGACGGTGCGTGCGGGCGAGCGGCTGGCCGTGCTCGAGGCGATGAAGATGGAACACGCCCTCGCCGCGCCGCGCGACGGGGTGGTGGCCGAGGTGCTGGCGGCCGAGGGCGCCCAGGTCGAGGCGGGCGCGGCGCTGGTGCGGCTCGAGGCGGAGGAAGGCTGAGGAGCGCAGGCCATGGCGGAACGGGTGGAGATCTTCGAGGTGGGCCCGCGCGACGGGCTTCAGAACGAGACGGCGCCGATCCCGACGGCCGACAAGATCGCGCTCGTCGATCTGCTGAGCCGCGCGGGGTTCCGGCGCATCGAGGTGGCGAGCTTCGTCTCGCCGAAATGGGTGCCGCAAATGGCGGATGCGGCGGAGGTGCTCGCGGGCATCCGCCGCGCGCCCGGCGTCTCCTACGCCGCGCTCACCCCCAACATGCGCGGGCTCGAACGGGCCATCGCGGCGCAGGCCGACGAGATCGCGGTGTTCGGGGCGGCCTCGGAAGGCTTCTCGAAGGCCAACATCAACGCGTCGGTCGCCGAGAGCCTAGAGCGGTTCCGGCCCGTGGTCGAGGCCGCGCGGGCCGCGGGCCTGCCGGTGCGGGGATACGTCTCCTGCGTGACGGACTGCCCCTATGACGGGCCGGTCCCGCCGTCGAAAGTGGCGGAGGTCGCGGGCGCGCTCGACGCGATGGGCTGCTACGAGATCAGCCTCGGCGACACGGTGGGGCAGGGCACGCCGGAGCGCGTCGCCGCGATGCTCGAGGCGGTGGTGGCGGCCGTTCCGGCCGCACGGCTGGCCGGGCATTTCCACGACACCGCGGGACGGGCGCTCGACAACATCGAGGTGGCGCTCGGGCAGGGCTTGCGCGTCTTCGACGCGGCGGTCGGCGGTCTCGGCGGCTGCCCCTATGCGCCGGGCGCGGCGGGCAACGTGGCGACCGAGCGGGTGGCCGCGCGGCTTGCCGAGCTGGGTTACGCGACCGGGCTCGACATGGACGTGCTGGGCGAGGCCGCGGCGATGGCGCGCGCGATGCGCGGGGCGTGAGGCAAGGCTTTTCGAAAAGCCTTGCGCGACCCGCTGCGCGGCCGGGCTCGAAAGCGCGGCCGTCCGGCGCGCGGCCCGGGGGCCATGTCGTGCCGGGACATCCCGCGGCAGGTGCTGGCAAGGCTTTTCGAAAAGCCTTGCCCTGGTGAGGCGGAGGCAGTCGGGAGCGGATGACATGCAGGACTTCGAGACGATCCGGATCGGCCGCGATGAGCGCGGCGTGGCGACGCTGACGCTCGCGCGGGCGCAGAAGCACAACGCCATGTCGCCGCAGATGATCGCCGAGCTTTCCGAGGCCGCGCGCCTGCTGGGCGCCGACGAGGAGCTTCGCGTGGTGGTCCTCGCCGCCGAGGGCGAAAGCTTCTGCGCCGGCGGTGATCTCGGCTGGATGCGCGCGCAGATGGAGGCCGGCCGCGAGACGCGGATGGCGGAGGCGGGCGCGCTCGCGCGGATGCTGATGGCGCTCGACCGGCTGCCCAGGCCGCTCGTCGGGCGCATCCACGGCAACGCCTTCGGCGGTGGCGTGGGCCTCGCCTCGGTCTGCGACGTCGCGGTGGGCGCGGAAGGGATCCGCATGGGGTTCACCGAGACCCGGCTGGGGCTCATCCCGGCCACCATCGGGCCCTACGTCGTGGCGCGCATGGGCGCGGCGCGGGCGCGGCGCGTCTTCATGTCGGCGCGGCGGTTCGGCGCGGAAGAGGCCGTGGCGCTCGGTCTTCTGGCCCGCGCCGTGCCGGCCGACGACCTCGATGCCGCCGTCGAGGCCGAGGTCGCGCCCTATCTCGCCTGCGCGCCGGGGGCGGTGGCGGAGGCCAAGGCGCTCTTGCGCGCGCTCTCGCGCCCGGTGGAGGAGGCGGATATCGCGCAAACCGTCGCAGCACTCGCCGATCGCTGGGAAAGCGCCGAGGCGGCCGAGGGCATCGCCGCCTTCTTCGAGCGGCGCGCGCCCGGCTGGGCAGAGGGGTAGCCGCCAGGCTTTGCACCGGCCGCATGCGGCGGTATGCAGCATGTGTCGCCGCGGCCGGATCGGGTGCCGCGGCATCGGCGTCGGTTGACCGCCCCGGGGGTGGAGAGTAGATCGTTGCCTGACGGGCGCGGCGCGCTGCCGCCGCCTGCGGGCGGGCATGACAAGGAGAGCTCCGTGGAAGAGACGCTCAGGGAATACCTCCCCATCCTCGTTTTCCTGGCCATCGCGATCGGGCTCGGGCTGGTGCTGATCCTCGCGGCCACGGTGATCGCGGTGCGAAATCCCGACCCCGAGAAGGTGTCGGCCTATGAATGCGGCTTCAACGCCTTCGACGACGCGCGGATGAAATTCGACGTGCGCTTCTACCTGGTGTCGATCCTGTTCATCATCTTCGACCTCGAGATCGCCTTCCTGTTCCCGTGGGCGGTGGCCTTCCAGGACATCTCGATGACGGCGTTCTGGTCGATGATGGCGTTCCTCGCGGTGCTGACCGCAGGCTTCGCCTATGAATGGAAGAAGGGGGCCATGGAATGGCAGTGACCACCGGCGCGAACGCGGCCGGCCCGGATCCCGAGCACGGCACGCAGCTTCTGAACCGCGAATTGCAGGACAAGGGCTTCCTTGTCACGACGACGGAGGACCTCATCAACTGGGCGCGCACCGGCTCGCTGCACTGGATGACCTTCGGGCTGGCCTGCTGCGCGGTCGAGATGATGCACACCTCAATGCCGCGCTACGACGCCGAACGGTTCGGCGTCGCGCCGCGCGCGAGCCCGCGCCAGTCCGACGTGATGATCGTCGCGGGCACGCTCACGAACAAGATGGCGCCGGCGCTCAGGAAGGTCTACGACCAGATGCCCGAGCCGCGCTACGTGGTCTCGATGGGATCCTGCGCCAATGGCGGGGGGTATTACCACTACAGCTATTCGGTGGTGCGCGGCTGCGACCGGATCGTGCCGGTGGACATCTACGTGCCCGGCTGCCCGCCCACTGCCGAGGCGCTGCTCTACGGCATCCTCCAGCTTCAGCGGAAGATCCGCCGCACCGGCACCATCACGCGCTGACGCGGCCGGCCCGTAACGGAAAGGTAAGCATGACCGACGCCCTCAAAGAACTCGGCGCCCATGTCGAGGCGAAGCGACCCGACTGCGTGCTGTCCTGGCAAGTGACCCGCGGCGAGCTGACCGTGTCGGTCACGCCGGCGCGCATCGCGGGGCTGGTGGAGTTCCTGAAATCCGACGCGGCCTGCGGCTTTTCCACCCTCGTGGACATCACCGCGGTCGATCGGCCGGAGCGGCCCAAGCGCTTCGACCTCGTCTACCACCTGCTGTCGATGTACCAGAATCACCGCATCCGCTTGCGGGTCCCGGTGAGCGAGGACGACATGGTGCCCTCGATCACCGACGTGCACCCCTCGGCCGGCTGGTTCGAGCGCGAGGTGTTCGACATGTTCGGCATCCTCTTCTCCGGCCATCCGGACCTGCGCCGCATCCTCACCGATTACGGCTTCCGCGGTCATCCGCTGCGCAAGGATTTCCCGACCACGGGCTATACCGAGGTGCGCTATGACGAGGTGCAGAAGCGCGTGGTCTACGAGCCCGTGAAGCTGGTGCAGGAATACCGGCAGTTCGATTTCATGAGCCCCTGGGAAGGCGCGGATTACATCCTGCCCGGCGACGAGAAGGGTGAGGAGGCCGCGAAATGATGGGGCCGATGAACGGCGGCGGCCTGATCGGACTGCTCTTGATCGCGGTGCTCGTCGTCGTACCCTTCTGGAAGCTTCTGCCGCGGTTCGGGATGCCCGGCTGGCTTGCGCTGGCGGCGCTCGTGCCGCTCGGGGCGGTGGTGCTGCTGTGGGTCATGGCCTTCAGGGACGACGTGTCCGCCAGGCGCGGGTAAGGCGCGCCGCATGGCCCAGCCCCTGCTTCTGTTCGGCCTCGGCGCCACGAAGGCTGGCAGCGGCTGGCTTTACCGCTACCTGCGGGGGCACCCGGAGTGCAGGATGAAAAGCGTGAAGGAACTTCACTTCTTCGACACGCTGCAGGCGGGCCGGCGGCCGCGCCGGCTGCGCAAGCTCGACGCGGCGATCTCGGCCGAGGCGCGGCGGGCGGATGCCGGGCAGACCCGCGCGCTCCGCCGCGTGAGCGACCTGCAGGAACTGGCCGAGGTGACCCATGCCGCGACCGACGCCGCCTATCTCGATTACCTGATGCGCGGGCGCGGTGAGGCTAAGCTGGTGGGCGACATCACGCCCGCCTACGCGTTGCTGCCCGCCGACTGGCTTCGGCGCATGCAGGCGCTCAGCCCGGGCACGCGCTTCGTCTACCTGATGCGCGACCCGCTGGCGCGGCTCTGGTCCAACCTGCGCATGGTCGCCCGGCGCGATGCCGAGGGCGCGGCGCTCGGCCCGCGCGCCAACCGGCTCATGGCGGAGTGGCTCGACGGCGGGCATCGCGACGTGGCGGCGCGGAGCGACTATGCCGGCGTCCTGTCGCGCCTCGATGCCGCGCTGGAACCCGCGCGGCTCTTTCTCGGCTTCTTCGAGGAGGTCGTCACCGCGCCCGTGCCCGACGCGCTGTGCCGTTTCCTCGGCCTGACCCCGCGCCCCGCGGCCGCGACCCCCGTGCACGAGGGCGTGCCCGCGACGCTCGACCCCGACCTGCGCGCCCGCGCGCTCGCGCGCCTCGCCCCGCAATACGATACCGTCGCGGCCCGCATGGGCCGTTTGCCGCCGTCGTGGCAGGCGAGTTGCGGAGCGATTTGACATGCGGCAGCACGATCACTTGCGCTATCGCGGTTGCCGCGAAGAGGTTGGTGAAGCACCAATCTTTTACTGCATCGGTGCAGCCAAAGCCGGCACGACCTGGTTGCACTCTTACTTTGCGCAGCACCCGGAATGCTACATGCGAAGCGTCAAGGAAATCCATTTCTTTGATCGCAAGGCCGGCAGGCGCGATGCAGTGGCCCGGCAACTGGAAGTGCGGGTAAGCGAGGCTTTGCGTCGCCAATCGAGATTTTCGAAACCGGGCGGACTGAGGACGAAAGAGTTGTCCTTCCTTCGCGACGCGATTGAGTGGGCGGACCTTCTGGACAGGGCAGATGCAACGTCCCGTGACTATCTGGCCTACCTTTGGCCTCGACAGGCCGCGCGGTCTGGGGCGAAGCGCTGCGGCGACATCACACCCCAATACGCCACGCTCGACGGTAACGCGTTCTCGCGGATGGCAGCTCTTGGCAGCGACGCGCGGTTCGTATTCATTCTGAGAGATCCGGTCGCGCGCTTGTGGTCGCATCTGAGAATGCGCGCACGCATCGCGCAACGCCGCGAGGGCCGCAGCGTGACAGCCCATCAGCTTGCAGAAGACTTCCTTGCAGGGAACCTCGACTTGCAGCACAGCATGGCAGCTTTCTGTGACTACGGCGGCACTCTTGATCGGCTTTTCGGTCAAGTCGCGCGAGATCGGGTTCACGTCGCCTTTTTCGAGGAACTGTTCACGGCACCGGCGTTGGGAAGACTGTGCACGTTTCTCGGCCTGAGCGCGATGCCCCCGCCTTCGGTCGATCCGCTGAACGAAGGTGCCGCAGAGTCGATTGAAACCAAGATGCATGATCGTCTTCGGGTATGGCTCGAGCCTCAATACCGCGCCGTCCGGGAGCGAATTCCGGGCGGCTTGCCAGACGATTGGGTGAGATGAGGATAGGATGATGGACGGCCAGTTCGACGACGTGCTCACCGGCGAGCAACGGATCCGCAACTTCAACATCAATTTCGGGCCCCAGCACCCGGCGGCGCATGGCGTGCTGCGTCTCGTTCTGGAGCTCGACGGCGAGATCGTGGAGCGGTGCGATCCGCATATCGGGCTGCTGCACCGCGGCACCGAAAAGCTGATGGAAAGCCGGACCTACCTGCAGAACCTGCCCTATTTCGACCGGCTCGACTACGTCTCGCCGATGAACCAGGAACACGCCTGGTGCCTCGCCATCGAGAAGCTCACCGGCGTGGAGGTGCCGCGCCGGGCGAGCCTGATCCGGGTGCTCTACTCCGAGATCGGACGGGTGCTGAACCACCTGCTGAACGTCACGACGCAGGCGATGGACGTGGGCGCGCTCACCCCGCCGCTCTGGGGGTTCGAGGAGCGCGAGAAGCTGATGGTCTTCTACGAGCGCGCCTGCGGCGCCCGGCTTCACGCCGCCTATTTCCGCCCGGGCGGCGTGCACCAGGATCTGCCGCCCGCGCTCCTCGACGACATCGAGGCATGGTCCGAGACCTTTCCGGCCGTGCTCGACGACATCGACGGGCTTCTGACGGAGAACCGGATCTTCAAGCAGCGCAATGTCGATATCGGCGTGGTCAGCGAGCAGGAGATCCTCGACTGGGGCTTCTCGGGGCCGATGGTGCGCGGCTCCGGCCTTGCCTGGGACCTGCGCCGTGCGCAGCCCTACGAGTGTTACGACGAGTTCGACTTCCAAGTGCCCGTGGGCAAGAACGGGGACTGCTACGACCGCTACCTCGTGCGGATGGCCGAGATGCGCGAGAGCGTGAAGATCATCCGACAGGCGATCGTGAAGCTGCGCGCGGAACCGGGCGAGGTGATCGCGCGCGGCAAGATCGCGCCGCCCTCGCGCGGCGACATGAAGACCTCGATGGAGGCGCTGATCCATCACTTCAAGCTCTACACCGAGGGATTCCACGTCCCCGAGGGCGAGGTCTATGCCGCGGTCGAGGCACCCAAGGGCGAATTCGGGGTCTACCTGGTGGCTGACGGGACCAACCGGCCCTACCGCGCGAAGCTGCGCGCGCCGGGGTTCCTGCACCTGCAGGCGATGGATCACATCTCGCGCGGCCATCAGCTGGCCGATGTGGCGGCGATCATCGGCACGCTCGATGTGGTGTTCGGAGAGATCGACCGCTAAGACGGCGCCCGGGGGCGACCCCGGAGCAAAGGAGGGGACGGGCAAGAATGACGACGACGACAGAATTGGGCCTGCCCCGCGCCGCCGTGCTCGCGGTCGCCGCGGCCGCTGCGCTCGCGGGTTGCGCGATGCCGCCGGAGAACGTGAGCGACGCGCAGCTTGCGGATTACGATCTCGCCGTGGCCAGCATCGGCTGTGAGCTGCGTTACGAATCCGATTACGCGCCGGTCGAGCTTCAGGCCGGCCTCACCCGCCAGCAGGTTCTCGACATCTCGCAATACCGCCTTGCCAGCGACCAGGCGGTGCGCACGTCCGAGGGCGGCGTGCGGCTCGTCTCCGGGCCCTGCGCCCCCGCCGCCTGAGCGATCAACCGAGGGAGCTTCCATGCTTCGCCGTCTTCACCACGAACAACCGGAGAGTTTCGCCTTCACCCCCGCCAATCTGGAATGGGCGCGGGCGCAAATGACGAAATATCCCGAGGGCCGGCAGGCCAGCGCCATCATCCCGCTTCTGTGGCGCGCGCAGGAGCAGGAGGGCTGGCTGTCGCGGCCGGCCATCGAATACGTCGCCGACCTGCTGGGCCTGGCGCATATCCGCGCCCTCGAGGTCGCGACCTTCTACTTCATGTTCCAGCTCGCGCCGGTGGGCTCGGTCGCGCATGTGCAGGTCTGCGGCACGACCTCCTGCATGATCTGCGGCGCCGCGGACCTGATCGGCGTCTGCCGCGAGAAGATCGCCCGGGAACCGCACGAGCTGAGCCCTGACGGCAAGTTCTCGTGGGAGGAGGTCGAGTGCCTCGGCGCGTGTTCGAACGCCCCGATGGCGCAGATCGGCAAGGACTATTACGAGGATCTGACCGCCGGGCGGCTGGGCGAGATCCTCGATGCGCTGGCGGCGGGCGAGGTGCCCTTGCCGGGGCCGCAGCAGGGGCGCTACGCGTCCGAACCCGCGGGCGGGCTGACGAGCCTGCACGCCCATGGCGAGGAGCGCCTGCCGCGCAACGCCTCCGTCGCGCTCGCCGAGGAGCTGGGCGACACCGTGAAGCGGATCGACGGCAGCGAGGTGCCTCTCGTGACCCCGTGGCGCGACCGGTCCGGCAACGACACCGCGCCCGAGCCCGACCCGCACACGCCGGTCCTCGCCGAGGAACTGCCCGCCGACGACACCGGGATCGACCGGCGCGAGGCCCCGGTGAAGGGCCGGGGCAAGCCCGAGAGCGGCGCTCCGGCCCCCGAGGCCAGGCTCGACCCCGACGCGCCGCGGCCCGAACCCGATGCCGCCGATCTGGGCACGCGACCCGAGGGCCTGGAGGCCCCGCGCGAAGGCGGGCCGGACGACCTGAAGAAGATCAAGGGGATCGGCAAGAAGCTGGAAAAGCTTCTCCGCGGTCTGGGCTTTTACCATTTCGACCAGATCGCCGGCTGGACGGCGAAGGAGATCGCCTGGGTCGACCAGAACCTCGAGGGCTTCAAGGGCCGCGTCACGCGCGACAACTGGGTGGAGCAGGCACGGGTTCTTTCCGAAGGGGGAGAGACGGATTTCTCGGAGCGTGTTAGTAAGGGCGATGTCTATTGACGCTGCCTTGCAAACCGACATCTGAGGGGGAATGGGAATGACGACCAGCAGCAAGGACGATACCTGCCTCAAGTTCTGCTGGGGCCTCGCCGCCGTGGCCGGGCTTGGCATGGTGGTGGCGCTGAACGACAGGATGTGGTTCCTCGTCGCGCTCGTTCTGGGCGGCGCGTTCGGGGCCGGCATGGGCGTCGTGCTTCAACGCAAGGTCTGCGGCATACTCGGCAATCCGCTGGAGGACACCACGCTTGGCGAGCTGACCGGGATGGAGCCGCTTCGCCGGGAAAAGCTGGAGGCGCTGGACATGGCCGAGACCGAAGCGCCGGCGCCGCGCCACGTGCCGCCGGCGTCGTCCGCCCCGGCCTCCGCAACGCCGCCCGCCGCGAAGGCCGCCGCCAGCACCGCCGCGCCGAAATCGGCCGGTCCGGAAGAGAGCGCCGGCAAGGTCGGCGCGGCCGCCGCGAAGGAGGCCGCCGGGGCCGGGGGCGGGACGAAGCCGGCGACACTGTCGGCCCCCCGTGGCGGCCAGGCGGACGATCTGAAGAAGATCAAGGGCGTCGGCCCGAAGCTCGAGACGCTGCTGAACAGCCTCGGCTTTTACCATTTCGACCAGATCGCGGCATGGTCCGAGGACGAGATCGCCTGGGTCGACGAGAACCTCGAAGGCTTCAAGGGCCGGGTGACCCGCGACGACTGGGTGGCGCAGGCGAAGGACCTGGCCGCCGCAAAGAGCGATTGACGACGGGGGCGCGATGAGCTCGGAGGACCGGCAGCGACGGATCGCGCGGCAGGGGCGGATCGCCGCGCTCGTGATCGCCGGCGCCGGTCTCGCCGCGATCCTCGCGCCCTGGCTCGTGGCGCTTGCAGGTTTGCCTGTGCGCTACGAGATGCTGATCTATTTCGCCTCCATGGGCGCCTTTCTCTGGGCGCTCGTGGTGGCGGCAAGACTGTGGCGCGCCCGCGACCGATGAGGACGCGCCCGGAGCTGGGAAGGACTGTTCGATGCTGAAGGACGAAGATCGTATCTTCACCAACCTCTACGGCATGCATGACCGCTCGCTCGCCGGGGCAAAGGCGCGCGGCCACTGGGACGGCACCGGCGCGATCATCGCCCGCGGCCGCGACGCGATCGTGGAGGAGATGAAGAAATCGGGCCTGCGGGGCCGGGGCGGCGCAGGCTTCCCTACGGGCCTGAAATGGTCCTTCATGCCCAAGGAATCCGACGGCCGCCCGGCCTACCTCGTGGTCAATGCCGACGAGTCCGAGCCCGGCACCTGCAAGGACCGGGAGATCATGCGCCACGATCCGCACACGCTGATCGAGGGCTGCCTGATCGCGTCCTTCGCGATGGGGGCGCATGCCTGCTACATCTACATCCGCGGCGAGTACATCCGCGAGCGCGAGGCGCTGCAGGCCGCGATCGACGAATGCTACGAGGCGGGGCTGCTGGGTCCCAACGCCGCCGGCTCGGGCTGGGATTTCGACCTCTACCTGCATCACGGCGCGGGCGCCTACATCTGCGGCGAGGAGACGGCGCTTCTGGAAAGCCTCGAGGGCAAGAAGGGCATGCCGCGCATGAAGCCGCCCTTTCCGGCGGGCGCGGGCCTCTACGGGTGCCCCACGACGGTCAACAACGTCGAATCCATCGCGGTGGTGCCCACCATCCTGCGCCGCGGCGCGGACTGGTTTGCGGGCTTCGGGCGTGCGAACAACACGGGCACCAAGATCTTCGCGATCTCGGGGCATGTGAACCACCCTTGCGTGGTCGAAGAGGAGATGTCGATCTCCTTCGAGGAACTGATCGAGCGGCATTGCGGCGGCATCCGCGGCGGCTGGGACAACCTCAAGGCGGTGATCCCCGGCGGCTCCTCGGTGCCGATGCTGCCCGCCTCGGTCATGCGCGAGGGGATCATGGATTTCGACTGGCTGCGCGAGAACCGGTCGGGCCTCGGCACGGCGGCGGTGATCGTGATGGACCAGTCCACCGACATCATCAAGGCGATCTGGCGGCTGTCGAAATTCTACAAGCACGAAAGCTGCGGCCAGTGCACGCCCTGCCGCGAGGGCGCGGGCTGGATGATGCGCGTGATGGAGCGTCTGGTGAACGGCGAGGCGGAAGTCGAGGAGATCGACATGCTGCTCGACGTGACCAAGCAGGTGGAGGGCCACACGATCTGCGCGCTGGGCGACGCGGCGGCCTGGCCGATCCAGGGCCTCATCCGGCATTTCCGCGACGAGATCGAGGACCGCATCAAGGCGCAGCAGACGGGCCGCGCGAGCGCGGTGGCCGCGGAATGAGAGGGCGGCGGCGCGCGATCATCGCGGCGCTTGCCGCGGCAGCGACGCTGGCCGCGTGCGGCCAGGGCCAGAGCCGCGTGGCGTTCGACGGCAACATCTACCCCGCCAGCGTCTCGACCATCGGTGGCGAGCGGGAGAAGTTCACGATCTCGGTGCGCAATGCCGGGCAGGGGCTTGCCGGCGCCCGCGAGGCCGGCCGCTACGAGGCGACCGTCTACTGCATCCGCAATTACGGATCCTCGGCGGTGCGCTGGACGCTCTCGCCAGATGCCGAGGCGTCCGCGCTGCGGATCGAGAATGGCGCGCTCCTTCTTCAGGGAGAGTGCCTGGGCTGGTAGGACGGTATGGTCGCCAGAGAGGCGCGGCGGGCCCCGTGTTATTGCATGACAGGCGATCATATGTCGTCTCTTGGGCGACGCGCGGGACCACGATGCATCCCGCGAACCCGGGGAGAGTTCGACCATGCGAAGACCGATTGCCGCCGCCCTCGCCGCCATGCTTCTGGCCGGCACCGCCACTGCGTCCGACGCGCGCCCGCCGCTGCGCGAGGTGGAGGAGATCGATGGCGCCCTCCTGGCCGTGGCCATCGCCGACGAGATCCGCACCCGCTGCGACACCATCGACGCGCGGATGCTTCGGGCGCTCGCCACGCTGAACCGGCTGGAAAACCGCGCCCGTGACCTCGGCTATACGAAGTCCGAGATCGACGCCTACGTGAACAGCAAGGACGAAAAGGCGCGCATCCGCGCCCTCGGCGAACGCTATGTCCGCCAGCAGGGAGCCGACCCGGAAAGCCTGGCCGATATCTGCGATCTCGGCCGGCGGGAAATCGCCCGGGGCAGCGCCATCGGCGCGCTGCTCAGAAAAAAGTGAGGGTGGTGGTTTCAGGGGGTCCCTAGGCTCCAGACTCAATGATGGTCAAAGCCAGAAGATGACGGGTGCGGCGAGCGCGATGGCTGACAGGAAGACCTTCGGGCAGCGGTCGTAGCGGGTTGCGATGCGCCGCCAGTCCTTCAGGCGGCCGAACATGATCTCGATGCGGTTGCGGCGCTTGTATCGCCGCTTATCGTAAAGAATAGCCTTGTCGCGGGACGTCCGGCCGGGGGTGAAGGGCGGACAGATTTGATCCATTGGATCAAATCAGACCTGAACGGGCCTTATCCCCTTGTCCTGCAACGCGTCCCGGAACCAGTCGGCGTCGTAGCCCCGGTCGGCGATCAGCCAGTCGACGGCCGGCAGGAACCCACATAGCGCCCGCGCACCGACGTCGTCGCTGACCTGGCCCGCGGTGATGAAGAACCGGATCGGGCGCCCCTGGCTGTCGGTCACGCCGTGCAGCCTGGTGTTCATGCCGCCCTGCGTCCGGCCGATCAGGCGTCCACGCCCCCCTTTTTCACCGCCAGGCTGGTCGCCGTCCGGTGCGTCTTGAGATACGTCGCGTCGATCATCGCCGCCTTTCCTCCGGCTCCCCGGCGGCCAGCCCCGCGAGGATCCGGGCGAACACGCCCTTCTCGCTCCAGCGCTTCCAGGGATGGTGGAGCGTTTCCGGGGCTTACGCGGCCCCACTGGGGCCACGGTCCCCTTCAACTGTGCGGCCCGTATTTTCTCGGCGCGTCGTACCATCGCAAGCCATTGCGATTGATGAAGATTATGGCGGACAGCACGCGCCGGTCGTCGACCCCGGGTTTGCCGGTTCGTCAGGAAATCGATCCACTGGATCGATTTCTGGTCTTCCTCACCTTCGGGAAGCAAGGCTCGATGCGCGCCATCTGCGCCTCCGTCAGCCAGAAGAGGTTGCTCATGTCACCCCTCGCTTTTTCAGCAGTGAATCATGACCTCACCAGCCAATCAATGGGTCCTGACCCTAGGCTGCGCACCAATTCTCAGAATGACCCCTGCGCCAAAACCTCTTGAAACAACGACGCAACTTGCGCAACGAACCGAGCCAAAAGTGCTTTAATGAGCGTCGGTTTCATAGAGCCGACATAGTGTTCGCTCAAAAGAGCACGCAAGGGGCCTCGAATGAACAGACAGTCGGCGATTCTCGAAACGGCACAGTCCCGCGGGCGCGTCATGGTGGACGAGTTGGCAGAGGTTCTGCGCGTCTCGGCCCATACCGTCCGCCGCGATATCAACGCGCTGTGTGCGCAGGGAAAATTGCGGCGCTTGCACGGCGGGGCCGAATTCATCGAGGGCAGTTCGAACCTGCCCTATTCGGCGCGCACTTCGCTGAATGTGGCGGCCAAGCAGAGGATCGCGTCCCATGTCGCGGGGCTGATCCCGGACGGTGCAACGCTATTTTTTTCGATTGGCACAACCCCGGCCGTTGTCGCCGCCGCGCTGGCCGAGCGTGAAGGCTTGACCGTCATCACCAACAACCTGAATGCGGCGATGGCCCTGTCCGAGGCGCCCGGTGCGCGGGTTGTCATCCCCGGCGGGGAACTGCGCCTGCCGGATCGGGACGTCCTCGGGTCTCTGGCACAGGAGCTTTTCGCGTCCTACCGCGCGGATTTCGCCATTTACGGTGCCGCCGGCATCGACACTGACGGCTCCCTGCTGGATTTCCACGCACCCGAGGTGCGCCTCCGCCGCCAAGCACAGGAAAACGCACGCCATTCCATTTTCGTCGCGGACAGCTCGAAATTCGGGCGCCGTGCCCCGGCGGTCGGCGGTCATCTCGACGAGGCCAACCATGTGGTGACCGAGGCCAAGCCCGGTGCGCCTTTCGCCACGCTGCTGGAGTCGCTCGGCGAGCGGTTGGTCATCGCGGGGGAGGGCACATGAGCTTTCTGATGCTTGAAGGCCTCACGCGGCAATGGAACGGACAGGGCGGGGTGTGCGACATCGGCCTTGAGTTGCGGCAAGGGGCCTTTCTGTCGATCCTCGGCCCGTCGGGCTGCGGAAAATCCACGATGCTGCGCCTGATCGCGGGGCTGGAACAGCCGCAAGCGGGCAGCATATGGATCGACGGCCGTGACGTGACGGCCCTGCCGGCCGCGCAGCGCAACCTGTCGATGGTGTTCCAGTCCTACGCGCTGTTTCCGCATCTCAACGTGGCTGAAAACGTGATATTCGGGCTCAAGGTGCGGCGCGTCACCCGCGCGGACCGGGAGCGGCGTCTGGCCGAGGTCCTTGCCATGACGGGGCTGGAGGGGCTGGAGCGGCGCAAACCGTCTGAGCTGTCGGGGGGGCAAAGGCAGCGCGTGGCGCTGGCCCGGGCGGCGGTGGCCGAGCGGCCGCTGTGTTTGATGGATGAGCCGCTTTCGAACCTAGATGCCAAGTTGCGCCACTCAGTGCGTCGCGACATCCGGACACTGGCGCGCAAGCTGTCGTTGACGGTGGTTTACGTGACCCATGATCAGGGCGAGGCGATGAGCCTGTCGGACAAGATCGTGCTGATGCGGGAGGGCCGCATTGAACAAGTTGGCACGCCTTCGGAGCTCTACGCGCGCCCGGCAACCACTTTTGCCGCGCAATTCATCGGTGACCCGCCCATGTCGCTGATTAATGCAACCGCGCTTGGGCAAGAGGGCGCTTCTACCATAGGCATGCGCCCCGAAGCTGTTTCGCTCGTGTCGGCTGGGCAAGGCGATCTTGACGCGCGGATCGAGGATTTCGAGTACCTGGGCGGCGAAACCCGGCTGGCACTCACCCATCCGGCGGCCGAGGGGCTTGCCGCGATCCTGCCCGGCCCGGCCGCGTTTCGGCCCGGCCAGATGGTTGGTGTAATTATCCCCGAGGAAAACCGGCTCCTTTTCGACTCCGTCACCGGAAGCCTGAAAAAGGAGCCGCAGCAGAATCCAAAGGCGCGCATTCGCCAAAATCCCGCGCCCGAGGATGGCCATAAGGCCCCCACTTCAACTCAAACAGCCAAAGAGGACCTCTCAGAATGACCCGTATCACTGCTGTATCTGCTATAATGGCGGCCTCCACCGCGCTCGTCAATCCGGCCATGGCCGAGACCGAGCTGACCATGTATTACCCCATCGCCGTCGGTGGCGCGCTGACCGACGTGGTCGACGGGATCGTTGCCGAGTTCGAGGCGCAAAACCCTGATATCACAGTCAACGCGATCTATGCCGGCAACTATGACGACACGCGCATCAAATCGCTTGCGGCGCTTGAATCCGGCGATCCGGCGCAGCTTGCCGTGATGTTTTCCATCGACGCCTATGACCTGATNTGCCGCGATGTTTTCCATCGACGCCTATGACCTGATCGAGCAAGGCCTCATCGTGCCCTTCGAGAGCGCCATCGAGACCGAGGCGGAGCAGGAATGGCTGAACAGCTTCTACCCTGCGCTCATGGCCAACGGCCAGATCGAGGGCCAGACATGGGGCGTGCCGTTCCAGCGGTCGACCATCGTCGCCTATTACAACAAGGACATGTTCCGCGAGGCGGGCCTTGACCCGGAAAAGGCGCCGACCACGTGGGATGAATTGGTCGAGATGGGCAAAGCCCTGACAACGGACGACCATCACGGCCTGATGATCCCCTCGACGGGCTATCCCTACTGGATGTTCCAGGCCCTGGCGATCCAGAACGGTCAGGAATTGATGTCAAATGACGGGCTGACCACCTATTTCGACGACCCCGATACCGTCGAGGCGCTTGAATACTGGAAGTCCCTCTCCACCGAACATGGCATCATGCCCGAGGGCACAGTTGAATGGGGCACGCTGCGCCAAGCCTTCCTTGAGGGCGAGACCGCGATGATGTGGCATTCCACCGGCAACCTGACGGCGGTCAAGAACAATGCCGAGTTCGATTTCGGTGTTGCCATGCTGCCCGGCAAGGAACGCTTGGGATCACCCACCGGAGGCGGCAATTTCTACCTCTTCAAGGACTCCACCGAAGAGGAAAAGCAGGCCGCGCTTGAACTCATCAAGTTCATGACCGCGCCCGAGCAGGCCGCGAAGTGGTCCATCGAGACGGGCTATATGGGCGTCTCGCCCGCCGCTTACGAAACCGAGGCGCTCAAGGCCTACACGGCTGACTTCCCGCCCGCCCTGGTGGCGCGCGATCAGCTTGAGCATGCGGTTGCCGAATTCTCGACCTTCGAGACAGCGCGTGTTCGCGATGGGCTGAATGCCGCGATCCAATCGGCGCTGACCGGCGACAAAAGCCCCGCAGACGCGCTGGCCGAGGCACAGGCCGCCGCCGAGCGTCAACTGCGCGCCTACAAGTAAGCGCCCTCAACGCTCTGTGCCGGGCCGGTTCAGTCAACCGGCCCGGCCGTGGAGACCCGCATGACCGACGCCTTCACGCTGGCACGCCGCCGCCGCGCACTTCACGGCTGGCTGTTGTTGTCGCCCGCGCTCATCATGCTGACGGCATTTGCCTTCTACCCATCGCTGGCCACCATGGTGACATCGCTTTGGTCGCGCGGCACCCGGCGCAACCCGGCCGAATTCGTGGGGCTGGAGAATTACCGCTATCTGTTCGACGATCCGACCTTCTGGCAGGTGGCAGGCAACAACCTCTCGTATGCGCTTGTCACCATTCCGGTTTCCATGGCACTGGCGCTGATCATGGCGCTTTGGGCCAACTCGAAACTGCCTGCGCGCAGCTTCATTCGCACCGCCTATTTCACCCCCACCGTGCTGCCGATGATCGCGGCGGCGAACCTCTGGCTGTTTTTCTACACGCCCAGTTTCGGCATCCTCAACCAGATCGGCGCGCTGTTCGGAGCGGAGCCGGTCAACTGGCTTGGTGAGCCCGAAACCGCGCTTTGGGCGATTTGCGTGGTGACGATCTGGAAAGAGGCGGGGTTCTTCATGATCTTCTACCTCGCGGCGCTGCAAACCATTCCGCCCGACTTGAAAGAGGCCGCCGATATCGAAGGGGCAAGCCGCTGGACTTATACCCGCCGGATCGTGCTGCCACTCCTGATGCCGACCACGTTGTTCATCCTCATCAATGCAATTATCAACTCGGTCAAGCTGATCGACCATCTGTTCATCCTGACCAAGGGCGGGCCCTCGGACAGTTCCAAGCTGATCCTCTACTATATCTGGGAAAACGCCTTCGCCTATTTCGACAGACCAGCAGCCGCGGCGATGACGGTGCTGGTGCTGGCCCTGATGGGGGCGGTCGCGGCTTTTCAGTTCCTCGTGCTTGACCGGCGGGTGCATTACCGATGATCCGTTGCATCGAACCCGCCGCCGCGATCCTGTTGGCCATTCTGTGGATTTCGCCGCTGCTTTTTGCATTCTGGGCGGCGCTTCACGACGTCAGTGACGCGGTGAACTTCCGTCTGACCGCGCCCCTGACGCTTGAGAATTTCCGCACCGCTTGGGCCGGGGCGCCTTGGCTGCGCTATTTCCTCAACACCTTCGTGCTGGTCTCGCTGATCCTGGCGGGGCAGTTCCTGCTTTGCACACTGGCCGGTTTCGCCTTTGCCCAGACAGAGTTCCGTGGGCGCGACGCGCTTTTCATTCTTGTGCTGATGCAGCTTTTCATCCTGCCCGAGGTGTTGATCGTTGAAAACTACCGGGTCGCGGCCTCCCTGGGTCTGCTTGACAGCATAATGGGCATCGGCGCGCCCTACATGGCCTCGGCCTTTGGTATCTTCCTGATGCGGCAGGCGTTCAAATCCGTGCCGAAGGATCTGGACGAGGCCGCCCGCGTCGAAGGGTGCGGCACGTTGGGCGTTTTGTGGCGGGTCTACGTCCCCGCCGCGCGCCCCACCTATCTCGCCTATGCCCTTGTCTCTGTGGCGACCCACTGGAACAATTTCCTCTGGCCGCTCATCGTGACCAACTCGCCCTCCACCCGGCCGCTGACGGTCGGCTTGTCACTTTTCGGCGCGCCCGAGAACGGCGTCGACATCTCGGTCATCTCTGCAGCCACAGTCATGGTGATCGCCCCGCTCTTGATCGGTTTCCTGATCTTCCAGCGTCAATTTGTACAAGCTTTCCTGACCGCTGGCGTGAAATGAGGACTCCATGACCCGCATCCTGCAAATTTCCGATCTTCACATCATGCCCGAAGAGCAGCTTTTTAAGGGCACGATCGATACCGCTGCGGCGCTGCGAAAAATACTGTCCGGGCTGGCAGGCTTATTGCCCGCTATCGGACCGGTGGAGCGGCTCGTGATTTCGGGCGATCTGACCGAAACGGGATGCGAGGGTGCCTATGACCATCTGCGCGCGATAATGGCCGAGGCGCCGCTGCCTTGGTGCGCCATCCCGGGCAATCATGACAGTCGCGAGGCCGTGCGTGCCGTCGTTGCGCAGGACGAATTGATGCCCGATGAAGGGCCGATCAACTGGCGCGAGGATCTCGACGGTATCACCATCCTCGGCCTTGATACGCTGGTTGAAGGAGTGGCCCATGGGGCCGTGAGCGACGCAACACTGGAGTGGCTCGAGGTCACGCTGCGCGATCTGCGGCACCGTCCTGTACTGATCTTCATGCATCACCCGCCCATTGATACGGGTATATCCGCGATGGACGCTATTGGCCTCACCCCCAATCCACGTTTCGAGGACCTGTTGCGTGACCATGACGGCCCGGTGCAGATCGCCTGCGGGCATATTCACCGTATGATCACGGGTCAGTTTGCGGGACGCCAGGTCACGGTTGCCCCGGGCACCTCTCATGCTGTTGGTCTTGATCTTCAAACGCGTGCGGGGATCAAATTCATACCGCGTCACTCCGGTGCCATTCTGCACGATATTGGGGACAAGTGCCTGACACGGCTAATTTCATCTGACGATTTCTGTTGATGGACGATGCAGCGACTGAACGCTAGCCACCCACCCGCGGACGCTCGTTATGACTGAGGGACGCGAGGGGGCAGGTCCAGTTGATCCGAGTTCATCGTTTACCCTCTCGTCGCTTTTTTCAGGTTTTCTTGCCGCGTTACAGAGTTGAGCAAGCCTGCCGTGAGAACCTGCGGGGCAGGGTTTTGTTCCAACCCGATCAATAGAAGGTTCTGGCCGGCCAAGCCCTGCGTATGGCCCTCGCGCGCAGATTCGACCAGAAGGTCTACCCCGCATCGGAACAGTTGCGCGTCCGCTGCGTTGACGCTCGACGATGTAATCGGCGAGGCGACATGACGAACGTTTCTGACACGCAACCAGCCCGGCACCGGGATCTTGAAGCGCGTCCACGGTGGCGTCCGTCCTCGTCCTGGGGCCTCCAGGCGGCGTTCTGGGTGACTCTGATCCTGGTGATTTCGCTGTCGGGTTTGCTGATTTCAAACATCATGGTGCCGTTCGTGATTGGCGCTGTCCTGGCTTATTTCTCGCAACCGGCGATGCGGTGGCTGACAAGTCTCGGCGTGCCACGGGCGGCCGGAGCAGCCGTTCTTCTGACGCTGATCATGGGGGGACTTCTCGGGTCCCTCGCGGTCGCGGCACCGATCATCTTGACGGAGATCGCGAACCTGTTGGAGCGGGCGCCGCAAACTCTCACACAAATCAAGGATGTGTTCGGCGAGGGATCGCCCAGTGTCTTCCGCAGTGCCAGCGAACAAACCAAGGAATTGCTGGCGGATGCCGCGGAGGCCGCTGGCGAGAACCGCGAAGAGGTTCTCGCGGGTCTGTATGCCGGGGTTTCGGGATTGACCCAGCTGGTTCTGTTCTGGGTGGTCATGCCGGTCGTCGCGTTTTATCTGCTCATGGATTGGGACCGCCTCATCCGCACACTCGACGATGCGATACCACGACATCATCTTGCTACCGTGCGAAATCTCGCGGCCGATATCGACGCAACCCTGGCCGGGTTCGTGCGGGGGCAGGCCTTGGTCTGTGCGGTTCTTGCGATCTATTACGCAAGTGTGCTGTTGCTTGTCGGTCTCAATTACGGGTTCGCGATCGGCACGATGAGCGGACTGATCTCGTTCATACCTTATGTCGGCGCGATCCTCGGCGGCGCGTTAGCGATCGGCGTGGCTCTGTTGCAGAAATCGGCTTTTGACCGAGGTTCCCCTTTCCCCTGACAGACTTATCCTNAACCCTGGCCGGGTTCGTGCGGGGGCAGGCCTTGGTCTGTGCGGTTCTTGCGATCTATTACGCAAGTGTGCTGTTGCTTGTCGGTCTCAATTACGGGTTCGCGATCGGCACGATGAGCGGACTGATCTCGTTCATACCTTATGTCGGCGCGATCCTCGGCGGCGCGTTAGCGATCGGCGTGGCTCTGTTGCAGAAATCGGCTTTTGACCGAGGTTCCCCTTTCCCCTGACAGACTTATCCTACGACCTCTGTGACGGGTTTGCCGAGCGCGGTGTAGCCGTTGAGAACGGCGATGCGGACCTGGATCTCGGCAACCTGGCGGTCGAAGTCTCGTGCCATGAGGCGCTGTCCCGGCAGTTTCACGCAATGCATCTTCGTCTCGACGCGGCTTCGGCGGTGGTATCCGCTCCATCGTCGCCAGAGCGCTCGGCCGAGGTATTTCGACGCTCTCAGAGCCTCGTTGCGCGCCACGGCTCCGGCAGTGATCGTCTTCCAGGGCGTGGCGTTCTTCCGCGGCGGAATGACGGCGTGGGCGCCGCGGTCGGCGATGGCGTCATGGCATTTGCGTGTGTCATAGGCGCCGTCAGCGGTGACCGACCCGATCTCCTGGTCCGCCGGGATCTGACTGAGCAGATCAGGCAGAACCGGTGCATCGCCGATGTGACTCCCGGTGATCTCGACGGCCCGGACCTACAGTGTTTGCTCGTCGATTCCGAGATGGATCTTGCGCCAGACCCGCCGTTTGGGGCCGCCGTGCTTGCGGGCGTGCCATTCGCCTTCGCCCTCGACCTTGATGCCGGTGCTGTCGATCAGCAGGTGCAGCGGCCCCTTGGAGCCACGATATGTGATGTCTACAGCGAGGGTCCTCTGGCGGCGGCTTAGAGTGCTGAAGTCGGGCACCGACCAGTCAAGGCCGACCAGGCGCAACAGGCTCTCGACGAACCCGGTCGTCTGCCGAAGCGCCATGCCGAACAGCATCTTCATTGTCAGGCAAGTCTGGATGGCGGTATCGCTGTAGGTCTGCTGGCGGCCGCGCCTGCCTGTCGGCACGGCCTCCCAGATCATCTCGGGATCGAACCAGACCGTCAGCGAGCCCCGGCGCTTGAGCGCTTCGTTATAGGCTGGCCAGTTTCTGGTCTTGTAGGTCGGGGGTGTCGGTCTGCTCATGCACCACAGCTACCACGCTGGATTCACAAGATGAATCCCTCACGGGGGTTTGTGCAACAGAGCCTCGTCGGGGTCTAAATGAACGGGACGTCGGCGGCATCACGCCCGATACCAATGATGACAAGTTCATCTGGCGAGCACATGCCCTACGGGTGCACGAACTGCCAGAGGTAATCGAACCCGACCTCAATCACGGCATGAAAACCAAGTGGATCGACCTGGGCGCCGCAGGCGGAGATGCAGCGTGCAGGGATATGTGACGTCCGCGCCAAGCCGCAGAGCACATGAACAGCCCCATCCGGCACGGCAGCTACGCCAGCAACGGCGACCTCGAAGCCGTCATCTACGACGACCTTCTCCAGCACGACGCCAGCCCTAAGCCCTTTACATGTCCGATCTGCGCCAGCGTGCCGTCGCCACCCGTTTCACAGATCCTGCCACTTCGGCAAACGGATACTGCGCGCCTTGATCTTGTGCGCCGCGGCGAACACGAGAGCCAACGCGACCGATACTCCAAGGAAGACCACGGGACCCGCGCTCACGACGCGATGCACCGGGCGGGGGACAAATCCCATCGTCAGACAGACTGTAACGGTGCCGCCGATCAAGACCACCAACATGAAGAACCCCAATGCCGTCAGGCCCAGAAACGACCAGTAGTGCAGGGGCCTGAGGATGTACCCGGCCCGTGCCAACGACCGGAAGGCGGGCGCATACGCATGGGCTCCCTTCACGCCACCCCGCTCGAGGTGAGCGAGCGCGCGGCGCAGCTTCTCGTGCCGGTTCGGTGTCGGTTCCGTGCTCTTCATGGCTCCGTGCGGCCGCGACGGGCGCCTTCACTCGTCACATGCGCCTGACGCGGTTGAGGATCTCTGTCCGTCATGCCCTTATCGTCATATGCATTCTCGCTCGCGGGTTACCCGGTAAATCGGTCAATACTGGGGCAATCGAACGGGAGCCGGAAAGCCCCGCTCGCATCGTTGCGCTGGGCGGCCGGCAGCAGGACGCTCTCGCGCGCGCGGGCCAAGGCTTTCTCCCGCCTGCGGAGCCGAGTAACGGGACCGCCGCGACTTGCGGTGCCCCGTTCGCGCCCTTGTCCCGCCTTGTCGCCCGCGCGATGATCTCAACCACCGACGGCGGCGACAAGAAAGGATCGATCCCGTGGCAGGGCATATCTGGTACATCCAGTCGGTCAGTGACCCGGACTACACGCGCGGCTACGTCCCTCGGCCCGATCCCGCTCTCACTTCGCGCGAAAACCGCAAGCCACGGCTGAAGGTGCACCACCGCGCCCGGATCGGCGAGCCGGTCGCGCCGGAGGACCTGCCCGAGACCTATGTCCTCAAGCCCAGCCATCCGGCACACCGGCTGGACGTGCCGCTCTGGTTCAATTCCTTCATCCACGTTCGCGACGATATGGTGAAGGTCCTGCGCCGGTTCGACCTCGGTGCGACCGTGCTGCGCCCGATCCGGGTGGAACTCGGAGACGGCAGGGGCGTCGATACCCGCTACGCCACCCTGCTGACCAGCAACGTGCGGCCGACCATCGACCCCGATGCATCGGAGTGGATCGGCTACGGCGCCGTACAGCGCTCTGCTTTGAGGAGCGAGGGCGGGGTGCATCCGGGTGTCCGGGCCTTTCCGTCCGTGCGGGAGGGCCCGGCCATCTGGACCGACCCGGAGGTTGCGAAGACGGTCTTCGTGAATGACGACCTCGCGCAGGCCCTGCTGTCCGAACCCTTCGCAAATCAGCTACACCTCGTTCAGGTGCTGTTTTCGAAAGACTGATTTCAGCACGGAACGAAACCGCTGGTCGACGATTGTGTCGAACCGGGAAGGTCGACGAGATATCGTGACAGCGCTCATCGACCGCATCATCGCCAGTGGCGATTGCGGTCGCAGGCCCTGCGCCAGGCCAGCCACGAGGCGCGCCGGGATCGCGCCTCGGGAGCCGTCGTCGCCATCGCCAGGCCGCAGGCCGCGGCCCTCGGGACGATCGGGACATGCAGTCCGGCCCGGCGATAACGCGCATCCGGGACCTGCACCGCGGGTCGGCATGAGAGGCGCCCGTCCCGGCCACGGCATCGGTCGTCGCGACGGGCCCGCGTGGCGCGCCGGCAATCACGGGGAACCCGCGGCTGAACGCGGCGCAGAGCGGGGAGGGCGACGCTGGCCTGCGTGCCCTCCCGCCCGGTCTCTTACAGTCCGAGCGCTCCCCTGCGCAGCCACTCGTGGACGAAGACGAGCTTGCGCCAGGCGGCCGACGAAAGCACGAAGGGATAGACATCCGCGAGCCCCATCGAACGGTTGACGTGGTTGATGCCGGCGACGAGCGCGGCCGCGACGCGGATGAGGCGGTCGGCATCCGGCTCCGAGTAGGGATCCCAGTCGCGGGCCGGCAGGTCCGGCGACGAGAATCCCGCGGCGGCGACGCTGTCGGTGATGTCGGTCAGGTGCAGCAGATGCGCGGCGGTTTCGGCCCAGTCCTCGTGGGGATGCGCGGAGGCGTAGGTTGTAATGAAGCGCTCCCGCCAGTCCTGCGGCGGTCCGTTGCCGTAATGACGCTGCAACGCCGCCTGGTAATCCTCCCGTTCGTCGCCGAAGACGGCGCGGAACGCCTTGAGGAAATCGGCGCGCAGGCTGAGACGCCACCAGAGCATGTGTGCGATCTCGTGGCGCATGTGGCCGATCATCGTGCGATACGGCTCCTCCAGCGCCTCGCGGCGGCTGGTGCGCAGGACCTCGTCCGCCTCGGCCACGCTGATCGTCACGACGCCGTCGACATGGCCCATCGCGACCGGGGTCGGGCCTTCGGCCAGCATGTGAAAGGCCGGGCGCGTTCCCACATCCTCGGGGCGGAACCAGTGCCAGCGGCCGAGATTGTCGAGCACCCAACGCTTCGCCGCCTCGGTCTGGGCCCAGTTCGGGATCGCGTCGGGGATCGACGTGTCGGGGGCCAGCACCGTCATCGCGCAGGCGCGACAGAAGGCGCCCTGCTCCGGCGCGATCCAGTTGCACCCGATGATCTCGCGGTTCGCGCAGAAGGGCGGCGCAGCAAGGAACGCGCGCGCCTGCGGATCATATGCGACGGGGGTTCCGTCCGCCGTGGCGAGATTGTCGAACCAGAGCAAGCCTGGTCCGACAGGGTTGGAAAAAACGCGCATGTGGAAGTTGCTCCTTGGAGGTCCCGGGTCGGGCGATGCCGCTTGCCCCCTCAGGGGGCGGCGATCGTGCGGCGCTTGTGCGGCTGCCTGCGGCACAGTGCCTTGTCAGCGCAGGCGTTCCAAGAGCCCGCCGACATCCGAAAGCATCCGCGATACCGTCGCCTCGTCCAGGTAACCGGTGACGGCCAGGTCGCGGGCGCGCTGGAAACGGCGGATCGCGCGACGCGTCGCTTCGTCGAAAACGCCGTCGGCCGGCCCGGGCTCCAGCCCCAGCTGGTCCAGCCGCCGTTCGACCAGGGTGCGTGTCAGGATGTTGAGGCCCAGCGCCTCCTCGGCCTCTCGCGCCTGCTGCTGGCGCCCGCTGCCGTCGTCCTGCAGCGCGGCAATGCGGGCCTGCGCCTCGGCCGCGAAGGCGCCGTCCGGGAAGGCGCGCAGATACGCCTGATACGCGGCCACCGTGCCGGCGGCTCTGGCCTCCTCCCAGGCCAGGCGGTCGCGCTCGGCGGCCCGGTCGCGCTTGGCCGCCTCGATGTCCGCCAGGCGTTCGGTCGCGATATCCGCGAAGAGCCCGTCCGGGAAGCGTTGCAGATACGTCCGCAGGCCCGCCTCGTCGGCGCCCGAGCCGGTCGCCTCCCACGCCGCGCGATCGCGGCGCTCCTGCTCGAGGCGGCGGCGTTCGGCCTCGGCCTCGAGTTCGGCCTGCCGCCGCTCCGCCTGGCGGTCGAGCATCTCTATCTGCCGCGCGCTCAGGTAGCCGGTCTCGGGCAGGCCGGCGTCGCGCTGGAACCGGGTGATCGCGCCGCGGGTGCCGGGGCCGAAGATCCCGTCGATCCCGCGCGGCTCATGGTCCAGGAGGGTGAGATGACGCTGGATCTGCCGGCGCTCGTCGCGCGTGAGGTTCAGGGCGTCCTCGGCCAACCGGGCGGCGCGATCGGGCTCCGCCTCGATCTCCGCGATGGCCGCGCGCGCCGCGTCGGCGAACCGGCCGTCCGGATGGCGGTCGAGATAATCGCGGTAGGCGGCCGCGTCGCCGCGCTCGCGCGCCGCCTCCCAGCGCGCGCGCTCGGTGGCGTCGCGATCGGGTGCGGGGATCGCGGCGCGCTCCGGGCCTGCGGGCAGGAAGGGCACGCGATCCGTCACGAATCCGGTCGCGGAGACATCCCGCGCCGCGGCAAGGGCCGTCGCCAGCCGCTGTCCCGGCACCAGCAGATCCTCCGAGACGAAGCGCGCGACCGACGCCGAGGGTCCCTGAAGAACCGTCACGCCTTGCGGCACCGCGCCCGGCGTCGCACCCCGCCGCAGGCCGGCGCCGGGGTCCGGGCCGTTTCCGACCAGCGCCAGGGCCACGACCGCCCCGCCAGGCGCCCGGCCGGCCACCGCGAGGACCGTCTCGACCGACAGCGCCGCGCCCTCGACGGTGACGAGGTCGAGTGGCCCCTCGGCCCCCGCCTCGGTCATCCAGCTGCGCCCGTCGTCCCGCAGGAAGGCGCCGGACAGGTAGATCACGATCCGCTCTTCTCCGTCCGCGACGGCTAGCAGATCCGACAGCGCGGACCGCGCTTCGGACAGGTCGTCCCCGGGGACCGCGACCGTCTCGAACCCCGCGGCGCGCAGCGCGGCCGCGACGTCGGGCCGGCTCGACGCTCCGAAGAGGCCTTGCCGCTCTTCCGGCATCGCGCCGATCACGAGCGCGCGGTCGGCGGCCGAAAGGGTGGGCAGGACCGCGAGCGCGGCACAGAGGGCAAGGCGGGCCGGGGTCTTCATCGGATCTTCCGCATGTCGGGCGATGGCATCGAGCCTAGGGGCATAATGCGTGCCATACAATAACGCCCGCCACCGGCGATAGCCCGCAGCCCCGCCGCTCCGGGCGCGCGGGTCCCGGAAAGCGCCCTTAATGGCGCGCGACCATGGGCGCGGCAGGCCTCGCGGGATGCCCGGGATGTGGTCGCGCCCGAAACCTCCCGTCTCGTCCTGTTCCCGCCGCCGTTTTCCCCGCGGCGTCGCCTCCTCGCCTTGCGGAACCGGGGTCCCTGCTCTAGCTTTCCGCACAGCAGGAGCCGGTCCCAAGAGCTGCGTCCATCTTGTTGCCTTGTTTGCGCAGCCCGACGCGGATGCTCCTTGAAAGCAAAGGCCCCGAAGGGTCTCGAGGCGCGTCTGAGAAAGAAGTGAGAGCATGAGCGAACTGCGCAAGATCGTCATCGACGGTCGGGAGATCGAGGTCGACCCGGCCATGACCCTGATCCAGGCCTGCGAGGAGGCCGGAATCGAGATCCCGCGTTTCTGCTACCACGAGCGGCTCTCGATCGCGGGCAATTGCCGCATGTGCCTCGTCGAGGTGGTGGGCGGCCCGCCGAAACCCGCCGCATCCTGCGCGATGCAGGTCAAGGACCTGCGCCCCGGTCCCGAGGGCCAGGCGCCGCAGGTCAAGACCAATTCGCCCATGGTCAAGAAGGCGCGCGAGGGGGTGATGGAGTTCCTGCTCATCAACCATCCGCTCGACTGCCCGATCTGCGACCAGGGCGGCGAATGCGATCTGCAGGACCAGGCAATGGCTTACGGGGTGGACTTCTCCCGCTACCGCGAGCCCAAGCGGGCGGTCGAGGATCTCGACCTCGGGCCGCTGGTCGAGACGCACATGACGCGCTGCATCTCCTGCACGCGCTGCGTGCGCTTCATCACCGAGGTGGCGGGCATGCCCGAGCTTGGCCAGACGGGCCGCGGCGAGGACGCCGAGATCACTTCCTACCTGGGCCAGACGCTCGAATCGAACATGCAGGGCAACATCATCGATCTCTGCCCGGTGGGGGCGCTCGTCTCGAAGCCCTACGCCTTCACCGCGCGGCCCTGGGAGCTGACCAAGACCGAGTCGATCGACGTGATGGACGCGCTCTGCTCCAACATCCGGGTGGACACAAAGGGGCGGGAGGTGATGCGCTTTCTGCCGCGCAACCATGACGGCGTGAACGAGGAGTGGATCTCGGACAAGACGCGATTCGTCTGGGACGGGCTGCGCCGGCAGCGCCTCGACCGGCCTTACATCCGCGAGAACGGCAAGCTGCGGCCCGCGGGCTGGGGCGAGGCGCTCGCCGCCGCCGCCGAGGCGGTGAAAGGGGCGAAGCGGCTTGCAGGCCTCGTTGGGGACCTTGCCCCGGTCGAGGCCGCCTTCGCGCTCAAGCAGCTCGTGGAGAGCCATGGCGGCGTTGTCGAGTGCCGGACCGACGGTGCGAAGCTGCCCGCAGGGAACCGCTCGGGTTATGTGGGCACCGCCGCGGTGGAGGATCTCGAGCATGCCCGGCGCGTCGTGATCGTGGGCAGCGATCCCGCGCAGGAGGCGCCGGTGCTGAACGCGCGCATCCGCAAGGCCTGGGTGCAGGGCGCCGAGGTCACGCTCGTGGGCCGGCCGGTGGATCTGACCTACGGCTACACCCATGCCGGGACCGGGCGCGCGGCGCTTGCACAGCTCGCGAAGGCGCCCCCCGCGGAGTTTTCCGAGCACGAGAGCGTCGTGATCGTGGGCCAGGCCGCGCTGCGCGAGGATGACGGCGAGGCGGTGCTGGCCACGGCCATGCAGCTTGCCGAAAAGACCGGGTCGGGCCTTCTGGTGCTGCACACGGCAGCGGGGCGCGCGGGCGCGATGGATGCCGGCGCGACCTGCGAGGGCGGGATCGACGCGGCGCTCGCGGGCGACGTCATCTGGAACCTCGGCGCGGACGAGGTCGAGATCCCCGAAGGAGCTTTCGTGATCTACCAGGGAAGCCATGGCGATCGGGGCGCGCATCGCGCCGACGTGATCCTGCCCGCCGCGGCCTGGACCGAGGAGCAGGGGCTTTTCGTCAATACCGAGGGCCGTCCGCAGCTTGCGCTGCGCGCGTCCTTCCCGCCCGGAGAGGCCAAGGAAAACTGGGCGATCCTGCGTGCCGCATCGGAAAAGGCGGGGGCGACTCTGCCCTATGACAGCCTCGCGCAGCTGCGCCAGAAGCTGGTGGCGGCGGCGCCCCATCTCGCCCGGATCGACGAGGTGCCCGAGAACGTGTGGGAGCCGCTGGCGCCCGCCGCGCTGGGCGAGGGCGATTTCGGCCTCGCGGTCGGGGATTTCTGGCTCACGAACCCGGTCGCGCGGGCGAGCGAACTCATGGCCGAGCTTTCGCGCCGCGCGAGCGATCGCGCGACCGACCGCCTCGCGGCGGAGTGACATGCGCGGCATCGCCGCCATAGCGTCGGCCGCCGTTACGCTGGCGGGGTGTGCACCGGAGCGGCCGCACGCCGCGGCCGCCGAGGCGGTCGGGCGGGCGGCACCGGACTATCGCGGGGTCGAGACGCGGCTTCTCGACCTCGACCTGCTGAGCGTCGACGTCGCGATGGGCGGCGCGGCCAGCCTCGAGGAGATCGAAGGCTACGCGCGCTGCGCGGCGGCGCTCGATACGCTGTCGCGGGCGCGGAAGTTCCTGCGCCATCTGCGGACAAATGTTGCCAAAGAGGGTGGCCTCTGGCGCGCAGATGCGGTTTACACCATCTCGGCGCGCCGGCCCGAAGGCCTTCGCACCATCGACGCCGAGGTCGAGGCCGCCGCCTGCGCCGAACGTGGGATACCGATGGTATGAGGACCTGATGGAAGCTTTCTTTTCCACCCCTCTCGGCACGGGCCTCATCATCGTCGCCCAGTGCCTGTCGGTGCTGGCCTTCGTGATGATCTCGCTGCTCTTCCTGGTCTACGCGGACCGCAAGGTCTGGGCGGCCGTGCAGATGCGGAAGGGTCCGAACGTCGTGGGCGCCTTCGGCCTGCTCCAGACGGTGGCCGACGCGGCGAAATACGTCCTCAAGGAGGTGGTGGTGCCCGCGGGCGCGGACCGCCCGGTCTTCATCCTGGCGCCGATGACGAGCTTCGTGCTCGCCGTGATCGCCTGGGCGGTGATCCCCTTCAACGAGGGCTGGGTGCTCGCGGACATCAACGTGGCGATCCTTTACGTCTTCGCCATGTCCTCGCTCGAGGTCTACGGCGTCATCATGGGCGGCTGGGCCTCGAACTCCAAGTATCCCTTCCTCGGCAGCTTGCGGTCGGCCGCGCAGATGATCTCCTACGAGGTGTCGATCGGGCTCATCATCATCGGGGTGGTGATTTCGTCGGGCTCGCTCAACTTCAGCCAGATCGTCGCCAGCCAGGATGGCGCCTACGGCTTCTTCTCGTGGTACTGGCTGCCGCATCTGCCGATCGTGTTCCTGTTCTTCATCTCGGCGCTGGCGGAGACGAACCGACCGCCCTTCGACCTGCCGGAGGCGGAATCCGAGCTCGTCGCGGGCTACCAGGTGGAATACTCGTCCACGCCCTTCCTGCTTTTCATGGCCGGCGAATACATCGCCATCTTCCTGATGTGCGCGCTGATGAGCCTGCTCTTCTTCGGCGGCTGGCTGTCGCCGATCCCGGGGCTGCCCGACGGGGCGCTCTGGATGGTGGGCAAGATGGCGGTCTTCTTCTTCCTCTTCGCCATGGTGAAGGCGGTGACGCCCCGCTACCGGTACGACCAGCTCATGCGGCTGGGCTGGAAGGTGTTCCTTCCCATGAGCCTGTTCTGGGTGGTGTTCGTGTCCTTCGCCGCGAAATTCGACTGGTTCTGGGGCGCCTACGCCCGTTGGACCGTGGGAGGCTGACATGCAGGAACTCAAGACGGCGATCCTGAACGCCCGCTACATCGACATGATGGATCTTGCCGCCGCGGCGGGAGAGGCCGCCCGGACGGCGCCGGAGGGGGACAACCAACTGGCCGGCCCGCGCGAACAGGCGATCGCCGCGGCGATCTTCCGCTGGGCCGCCGAGGGAATCGAAGGAGGTTCCGGATGACGAACATCGATTACGGCCGCGCGGCGAAGTATTTCCTGCTTCAGGATTTCTTCCATGGCCTCAAGCTTGGACTGAAGTATTTCTTCGCGCCCAAGGCCACGGTGAACTACCCGCACGAGAAGGGGCCGCTTTCCCCTCGGTTCCGCGGCGAACACGCGCTGCGCCGCTATCCCAACGGCGAGGAACGCTGCATCGCCTGCAAGCTCTGCGAGGCGATCTGCCCCGCGCAGGCCATCACCATCGACGCGGAGCCGCGCGCCGACGGCTCGCGCCGCACCACGCGCTACGACATCGACATGACGAAGTGCATCTATTGCGGCTTCTGCCAGGAGGCGTGTCCGGTGGACGCCATCGTCGAGGGCCCGAACTTCGAGTTCGCCACCGAGACGCGCGAGGAACTTTTCTACGACAAGGCGAAGCTTCTGGAGAACGGCGACCGCTGGGAAGCCGAGATCGCGCGCAACCTCGAACTGGACGCGCCCTATCGATGAACGACACGCGCAACCCCTTCGAGGAGATGGTGTCGGCCATGCAGGACATGGCGAAGACCATGAACCCCGCGCTCGAGACCTTTTCGCCGAAGGGGGTCGAGGCGATGTGGCCCACGATGCCGCGCGACTGGATGGAGGTGCTGTTCGGCAACGCCTTCAACAAGGGTGGGCTCGACGCCCGGACCCGGCTGCTCTTGACACTCGCGGGTCTGACCATGCAGGGGGCGCAGGCGGAATCGCATCTGCGGCTGACCGTGCGCCATCTGCTTGAGGCCGGTGCCACCCGGCAGGAGATCGTCGAGGCCATCGGCATGATGTCGGTCTTCGCGGGGCTTCCGGCGAGCACGCGGGCCATGCAGCTCGCACAGGATGTCTGGCAGGACAGTGAGGAGCAGGAAGAATGACCGCCGCGGCCTTCGCTTTCTATCTCTTCGCGCTTTCCCTGATCACCGGCGCGCTCTTCACGGTGATCGCGCGCAACCCGGTGCACTCCGTGCTCTGGCTGATCCTCGCCTTCCTGAGCGCGGCGGGCCTTTTCGTGCTGCTCGGCGCGGAGTTCGTGGCGATGCTGCTGATCATCGTCTACGTGGGCGCGGTGGCGGTGCTCTTCCTGTTCGTGGTGATGATGCTCGACGTGGACTTCGCCGCCTTGAAGGCCGAGATGGCCAGATACATGCCGCTCGCGCTGCTGATCGGCGTGGTGCTGCTGATGCAGCTGGGGCTCGCGCTGGGCACATGGGACGTAAGCGCCACCGCCGAGGCCGCGCGCGCGCAGCCCATCCCGGCCGACCGGCACAACACCGAGGCGCTGGGCATGGTGCTTTACGACGAGTATTTCCTGCTCTTCCAGCTCTCCGGGCTCATCCTGCTCGTGGCGATGGTGGGCGCGATCGTGCTGACGCTGCGCCACCGCGCGGACGTGAAGCGCCAGGACGTGCTGGCGCAGATGTATCGCGACCCCGCCAAGGCGATGGAGCTGAGGGACGTGAAGCCGGGGCAGGGCCTCTGAACGGACACGACACAACCCGGCGCGTGAACGCCGAGGACGGGACGGTACAATGATAGGACTGGAACACTACCTGACGGTGGCCGCGGCGCTTTTCGTGATCGGCATCTTCGGGATCTTCCTCAACCGGAAGAACGTGATCATCCTGTTGATGTCGATCGAGATCATGCTGCTCGCGGTCAACATCAACCTCGTCGCGTTCTCGTGGTATCACGGCGACCTCGTGGGGCAGGTCTTCACGCTCTTCGTGCTGACCGTGGCCGCGGCAGAGGCGGCCATCGGCCTGGCCATCCTCGTCTGCTTCTTCCGCAACCGCGGCACCATCGCGGTGGAAGACATCAACGTGATGAAGGGCTGAGACGATGGAGACGATCCTGCTTTTCGCCCCGCTCGTGGGCGCGCTCGTCGCGGGTTTCGGCTGGCGGCTGATCGGCGAGACCGCGGCGCAGTGGATCGCGACCGGGCTTCTGGCCCTCTCCTGCCTTCTGTCGTGGATCGTTTTCCTGTCCTTCGACGGGGAAACCCAGCAGATCCAGATCCTGCGCTGGATCGAGAGCGGGACGCTCGCCACGGACTGGGCGATCCGGCTCGACCGGCTGACGGCGGTCATGCTGATCGTGATCACCACGGTCTCGGCGCTCGTGCACCTCTACAGCTTCGGCTACATGGCGCATGACGAGAACTTCCGCGAGGGAGAGCACTACAAGGCGCGCTTCTTCGCCTATCTCTCCTTCTTCACCTTCGCCATGCTGATGCTGGTGACGGCCGACAACCTCGCGCAGATGTTCTTCGGCTGGGAGGGCGTGGGCCTCGCCTCCTACCTGCTGATCGGCTTCTACTACCGCAAGCCCTCCGCCAACGCGGCGGCGATGAAGGCGTTCATCGTGAACCGGGTCGGCGATTTCGGCTTCGCGCTCGGGATCTTCGCGCTCTTCTTCCTGGTGGACTCGATCCAGCTTCAGGACATCTTCGAGGCCGCGCCGCAGATCGCCGAGACGCAGGTCACCTTCCTATGGGGATCCTGGAACGCGGCCGAACTCGTGGCCTTCCTGCTTTTCGTGGGTGCGATGGGCAAGTCGGCGCAACTCATCCTGCACACCTGGCTGCCCGACGCCATGGAAGGCCCGACGCCCGTCTCGGCGCTGATCCATGCCGCCACGATGGTGACGGCGGGGGTCTTCCTCGTCTGCCGGATGTCGCCGGTGATGGAATTCGCGCCGTCGGCGCAGACCTTCATCGTCTATCTCGGCGCCTTCACGGCCTTCTTCGCGGCCTCTGTCGGCCTCGTCCAGAACGACATCAAGCGGGTGATCGCCTATTCCACCTGCTCGCAGCTTGGCTACATGTTCGTCGCGGCGGGGGTCGGCGCCTACTCGGTGGCGATGTTCCACCTCTTCACCCACGCCTTCTTCAAGGCGCTCCTCTTCCTCGGCGCGGGCTCGGTGATCCACGGGATGCACCACGAGCAGGACATGCGGAAATATGGCGGCCTGCGCCGGAAGATGCCGATGACGTTCTGGGCCATGCTGGTGGGCACACTCGCCATCACCGGCGTCGGCGTGCCGGCGGTGCTTTTCACCGCCGGCGGAATTCCGATCGGCCTTGCCGGCTTCCAGTCGAAGGACGCGGTGGTGGAAAGCGTCTTCGCCGGCACGGATGGGGGCGCCGCCTTCTGGCTGCTGGTGGTCTCGGCGCTCTTCACCTCCTTCTACTCCTGGCGGCTGATGTTCCTGACCTTTTGGGGCGCGCCGCGCGGCGACAGGCACACGCACGAGCACGCCCATGAAAGCCCCACGGTCATGCTCGCGCCGCTCGGCGTGCTGGGTCTCGGTGCGGTGACGGCGGGCATGATCTGGTACAACGCCTTCTTCGGGCACACCGACACCGTGGCGAAATTCTTCGGCGTGCCCTATGCCGAGGCCGCGGCGGAAGAGGACCACGGCGAGGCCGAGGCGGGCAAGGGCGCGCATCACTACGTCTTCGCCGGCGAACCGGGGCAGGGCGCGATCTTCGTCGCGCCCGGCAACGACGTGATCAACGAGGCGCACGAGGTGCCGAAATGGGTCAAGACGAGCCCCTTCCTCGCCATGCTGATCGGGCTGGGCGTCGCCTACTGGTTCTACATCGCGAACCCCGCGCTGCCCGGGCGCCTCGCGCAAAGCCAGCGGCCGCTTTACCTCTTCCTGCTCAACAAGTGGTATTTCGACGAGGTGTACGATTTCGTCTTCGTGCGTCCGATGCGGGCGACGGCGCGGGTGCTCTGGCGGCGCGGTGACGGCGACGTGATCGACGGCACCATCAACGGCATCGCCATGGGCGCGATCCCGTGGCTCACGCGGCTCGCCGGGCGCGCGCAGACCGGATACATCTTCACCTACGCGCTTGCGATGGTTCTGGGCCTCGTGGGGCTGATCGCCTGGGTCACCTTCGCCGGGGGCGCGCGCTGATGGACAACCTGCTTTCCATCGTCACCTTCACGCCGGCGCTCGCCGCGCTGATCCTGCTCGTCTTCCTCAGGGGCGACGACGAGGCCGCGCAGCGCAACGCCAAGTGGCTCGCGCTGATCGCGACCTCGGCCACCTTCCTCGTGTCGCTCTTCATCCTGGCGCAGTTCGACCCGTCCGACACCGGCTTCCAGATGGTGGAGGAGGGCGCGTGGATCCTCGGGCTGTCCTACAAGATGGGCGTGGACGGGATCAGCGTGCTTTTCGTCATGCTGACCACCTTCATCATGCCGCTCGCCATTGCCGCGTCGTGGAGCGTCACGCATCGCGTGAAGGAATACATGGTCGCGTTCCTCGTGCTCGAGACGCTGATGCTGGGCGTCTTCATGGCGCTCGACCTCGTGCTCTTCTACCTCTTCTTCGAGGCGGGCCTCATTCCGATGTTCCTCATCATCGGGATCTGGGGCGGGAAGGCGCGGATCTACGCCGCGTTCAAGTTCTTCCTCTACACCTTCCTCGGCTCGGTCCTGATGCTGGTGGCCATGGTGTCGATGTATGTCGATGCGGGCACGTCGGACATCCCGGCGCTGCTGAACCACCGCTTCGGCACGGACAGCTTCAGCCTTCTGGGCATCCAGGTGATCGGCGGCGCGCAGACGCTGATGTTCCTGGCCTTCTTCGCGTCCTTCGCGGTCAAGATGCCGATGTGGCCGGTGCACACGTGGCTGCCCGACGCGCATGTGCAGGCGCCCACGGCCGGATCCGTGGTGCTCGCCGCGATCCTGCTGAAGATGGGCGGCTACGGTTTCTTGCGCTTCAGCCTGCCGATGTTCCCGGTCGGGGCCGAGGTGATGACGCCGCTGGTGCTGTGGATGAGCGCGATCGCGATCGTCTACACCTCGCTCGTGGCGCTCGCGCAGGAGGACATGAAGAAGCTGATCGCCTACTCCTCGGTGGCGCATATGGGCTTCGTGACGATGGGCATCTTCGCGGCCAACCAGCAGGGCGTGGACGGCGCGATCTTCCAGATGATCAGCCACGGCTTCATCTCGGGCGCGCTCTTCCTCTGTGTGGGGGTCATCTACGACCGGATGCACACCCGCGAGATCGAGGCCTATGGCGGTCTCGTGCACCGGATGCCCGCCTATGCCGCGGTCTTCATGCTGTTCACCATGGCCAATGTCGGCCTGCCCGGCACCTCGGGCTTCGTGGGCGAGTTCCTGACGCTGACGGGCGCCTTCCAGGTCAATACCTGGGTCACTGCCGTCGCGGCCACCGGCGTGATCCTCTCGGCCGCGTATGCGCTCTGGCTCTACCGGCGCGTCGTTTTCGGCGACCTCATCAAGGCGTCGCTCCGGTCCATCGCCGACATGGACCGGCGCGAGAGGGCGATCTTCGCGCCGCTCGTGGTCATGACGCTGCTGCTGGGCGTCTATCCCGCGCTCGTGACCGACATCATCGGCCCGTCGGTCGGCGCGCTGGTGTCCGATTATCAAACCGCCCTGGCGGAGCACGCGGCGACCGGCATGGTCGCGCGCGCCGAATGAACGGGAGCCCCTGATGATCCAGGCCGATCTCAACATCCTTCTGCCAGAGCTCCTGCTGTCGGTTTACGCGCTGGGCGCGCTCGTGGCCGCGGCCTACACCGGCAAGGACCGCATCGCGCCATCGCTGACCTGGGGCACCGCCGCGATCTTCGTCGTGCTTGCCGCCTGGATCGGTCTGCGCGGCGAGGGCGTGCAAATCGCCTTCGGCGGAATGTTCGTCGACGACGGCTTCGCGCGGTTCGCCAAGGTCGCGATCCTCTTGTCCGCCGCGGCGGTGCTCGCGATCAGCCAGGACTACATGGAGCGGCGAGGCTTGTTGCGGTTCGAGTTTCCGCTTCTCGTCGCGCTTGCCGTGGTCGGCATGATGGTGATGGTGTCCGCCGGCGACCTGATGGCGCTCTACATGGGGCTGGAGCTGCAATCGCTCGCGCTTTACGTCGTCGCCGCGATGCGCCGCGACAGCGCGAAGTCGACCGAGGCGGGGCTGAAATACTTCATGCTGGGCGCGCTGTCCTCCGGCCTGCTGCTCTACGGCGCCTCGCTCACCTACGGCTATGCCGGCACCACGCTCTTCACCGGCGTGATCGAGGCCGCGGGCGAGGGGCGGGCCGATCTGGGGCTTCTGATCGGCCTCGTGCTCGTGGCGTGCGGGCTGGCCTTCAAGGTTTCCGCCGTGCCGTTCCACATGTGGACGCCCGATGTCTACGAGGGGGCGCCCACGCCCGTGACGGCGTTCCTGTCCACCGCGCCCAAGATCGCCGCCATGGCGCTTTTCGCGCGGGTGCTGCACGACGCGTTCGGCGGGATCGTGGCGGACTGGCAGCAGGTCATCGCGCTCCTGTCGCTGCTGTCGATGTTCCTGGGCGGGATCGCCGCGATCGGCCAGACCAACATCAAGCGGCTGATGGCCTATTCCTCCATCGCGCATATGGGCTACGCGCTCATGGGCCTTGCCGCCGGAACGGCCTTCGGCGTGCAGGCCATGCTCGTCTACATGGCGATCTACGTCGCGATGAGTGTCGGAACCTTCGCGTTCATCCTCTCGATGGAGAGGGACGGCCAGCCGGTGACTGATATCGGTTCGCTCCACATGTTCTCGCGCGTCGAACCAGGGCGCGCCTTCGCGATGCTGGTCCTGCTTTTCAGCCTCGCGGGGGTTCCGCCGCTTCTGGGCTTCTTCGGCAAGCTCTACGTGCTGCGCGCGGCCTATGAGGGCGGGCTCGTCTGGCTGGCCGTGGCGGGCGTCGTGGCCTCCGTCATCGGTGCCTTCTACTACCTGCGCATCGTCTACTACATGTATTTCGGAGAGGAGCGCGCCGAGCCGCTCGAGGCCGGGGGCGGCCCGGTGCTCTGGGGGATGCTGATGGCCTCCGCGGTGGCCATGCTCGTCGGCATCGTCAACCTGTTCGGGATCGAGGGCGCGGCGGCCGCCGCCGCGGCGGCGCTTGTCAACTGACGCGTACCAGCCACAGGGCTGGCCTGCCGCCTATGACCGGATCGTCCTCGACGAAGCGCCCTCCACCATGACCGAGGCGCTCGCGCGCGCGCCCTCCCTTTCGCGGCCCGCGTGGATCGTGGCGCATCGCCAGACCGCCGGGCGCGGACGGCGCGGCCGCGCCTGGGCCGATCCGCCGGGCAATTTCGCCGCGACGCTCGTGCTGCGCGAGGATGACCCGCGCCGCGCCGCGTTGCGGTCCTTCGTGGCCGCGCTCGCGCTTTACGACACGGTCGCGGTTCTCGGCGCGCGGCCCGAGGGGCTGAGGCTCAAATGGCCCAATGACGTGCTGCTCAACGGGGGCAAGCTGGCCGGCATCCTGCTCGAAAGCCTGCCGGGCGGCGCGCTCGCCATCGGCGTCGGCGTCAATCTGCGCCATGCCCCCGAGCCGGAACGGCTGGAACAGGGGGCGCTCCGGCCCGTGGCGCTTCTGCACGAGACCGGCGCGGCGGTGCCGCCCGAGGCGTTCCTCGACCATCTCGCAAGCGCCTTCGACATGCGCGAGGGGCAGTTCGCCACCTTCGGCTTCGCGCCGATCCGTACCGCCTGGCTCGACCGGGCCGCACGGATCGGCCAGCCGCTGACCGCGCGGATCGGCCCGCGCGAGGTCACGGGCACGTTCGAGACGGTGGACGATGCGGGCAACCTCATCCTGCGAACGCCGCGCGGGCGCGAGGCCGTCGCCGCCGCGGATGTCTACTTTCCCGAGGGGGTCTGAGGGCGATGCTACTCGCGGTCGATTGCGGCAACACCAACACCGTCTTCTCGATCTGGGACGGGGAGCGGTTCGTCGCCAGCTGGCGCATGGCGACCCAGCACCAGCGCACGGCGGATGAATACTACGTCTGGCTGTCCACGCTCAAATCCTTTCAGAAGATCGAGACCGCGATCACCGACGTGATCGTGTCCTCCACCGTGCCGCGGGTGGTGTTCAACCTCCGCGTCCTGTCGGACCGCTATTTCAACACGCGGCCGCTGGTCGTCGGCCGGCCCGACTGCCTGTTGCCCGTCGATATCCGGGTCGATCCGGGCACGCAGGTGGGGCCCGACCGGCTGGTCAACACCGTCGCGGGCTTCGACCGTTACGGCGGCGACCTGATCGTGGTGGACTTCGGCACCGCGACGACCTTCGACGTCGTCGATGGCGATGGCGCCTATGTCGGCGGCGTGATCGCGCCCGGGGTCAACCTCTCGCTCGCCGCGCTGCACGAGGCCGCGGCCGCCCTGCCGCATGTGGACATCTCGCGGCCGCAGCGGGTCGTGGGCACCAACACCGTGGCCTGCATGCAATCGGGGATCTTCTGGGGCTATGTCGGGCTGATCCGCGAGATCTGCACCCGCATCAAGGCAGAACGCGACCGGCCGATGAAGGTCATCTCCACGGGCGGGCTCGCGCCGCTCTTCCAGCAGGCCGAAACCCTTTTCGACACCTTCGACGACGATCTGACGATGCACGGCCTTGCCGTGATCCACGCCTACAACAAGAAGAACGGAGTCACTCCATGAGCAGCGACCGACTGATCTATCTTCCCCTCGGCGGTGCCGGCGAGGTCGGGATGAACGCCTATGTCTTCGGCTACGGACCGAAGAACAAGGAGCGGCTTATCCTCGTGGACCTCGGCGTGACCTTCCCCGACATGGACACGAGCCCCGGGGTCGACCTGATCTTTCCCGACATCGCCTGGCTTGAGGCGCGCCGCGACCGGCTGGAGGCGATCTTCATCACCCACGCGCACGAGGACCATGTGGGCGCGCTCGGTCATCTGTGGTCGCGGCTTGGTGCGCCGGTCTATGCGCGCAGCTTCACCGCCGAGATCGCGCGCGGCAAGATGGAAGAGCACGGCCAGCCCGAGCGCGTGGTCAAGGTGGTCGAGCCGATGCCCGACATGACCGAGGCGGGGCCCTTCCGCGTGGGCTTTCTGCCCGTCTCGCATTCGATCCCGGAAAGCTCGGCGCTGGTGATCGACACGCCCGCGGGGCGCGTCGTGCATACCGCGGATTTCAAGATCGATCGCGACCCGGTGGTGGGCGAGGCCTTCGACGACGAGGCCTGGGCCGAGGCGGCGAAGCCCGGGGTCCGTGCGTTGATGTGCGACTCGACGAATGTCTTCACGCAGCATCCCGGCCGGTCGGAATCTACGCTCGGCCCCGCGATCGAGGCGCTGGTGGGCGGCGCCTCGGGCATGTTCGTGGCGACGACCTTCGCCTCGAACGTGGCGCGGCTGAAGACGCTGGCCGAGGCGGGCCAGCGTGCCGGACGGTCGATCTGCCTGATCGGGCGCTCGATGAAGCGCATGGTCGAGGCGTCGGTGCAGACCGGCGTGCTGAAGGGGTTCCCGCCGGTGATCAGCCCCGAGGACGCCGCCCGCGTCCCGCGCGAGAACCTGATGGTGATCGTCACCGGCAGCCAGGGCGAGCGGCGCGCCGCCTCGGCGCAGCTCGCCCGGGGCGGCGCCTATCAGGGGCTCGAGCTCAAGGCCGGCGACACGTTCCTGTTCTCGTCGCGCACGATCCCCGGAAACGAGCGGGGCGTCCTGCGCGTGATCAACCAGCTTTCGGAGCTGGGCGTGGACGTGGTCGACGACGCCACGGACCGCTACCACGTCTCGGGCCACGCGAACCGCCCCGATCTCGAGGCGATGCATGCGCTGATGCGGCCGCAGATGGTGATCCCGATGCATGGCGAGCACCGGATGCTGCGCGAGCATGTGAAGATCGCGAAGGCCAAGGGCATCGAGGCGGCCATCGCCGTCAACGGGACCATGCTGGATCTCACCGGCGAGGCGCCGGCGGTCTGCGACTATGTCGAGACCGGGCGCACCTATCTCGACGGCGTGGTGCAGGTCGGCGCGCTTGACGGAATCGTGCGTGACCGCATCCGGATGGCGCTGAACGGCCACGTGATCGTGACCGTGATCCTCGACGAGGACGACGAGCCCGTGGGCGATCCGTGGTGCGACCTGATGGGCCTTGCCGGGACGGGCCGCTCGGACGCGCCGCTGACCGACGTTCTGGAAGAGGATCTTTCGCAGTTCATCGGGCGCGCGGCGCGGAAGGTCCGCGCCGACGACGACAAGCTCGAGGAAGGCATGCGCCGCGTGGTGCGCCAGAGCGCCCTGAACGAGATCGGCAAGAAGCCCGAGGTGACGGTGGTGATCAGCCGCCTGAGCTGAGCGCCGGCGCGCCACCGCTTGCGCGGCGGGCCCGGCGCCCGGGCGGCGGGGGCGTCCCTGGCAGGGGCGTGTCCGTGTGCGCAACCGCGCGAAATGGCGCGCCCTTGCGCACGCCGTGCACGTCATCCGCACGGCGCGAGAACCGTATCGGGTCGGCGGGCGGGGGCCTTCGCGGAGGCGCCCCGCGGACGCGGGTCAGCCGCTCAGCCGTTCCTCGAAGCTCATCGCGATGAAAGAGGGCAGGTGATCGCCCATTCCTACCACGGCCGGGCCCTTGCCGCGCGACGTGTCGCGCGCGCGCGCGGGCGCCTTGCGCGGTGCGGGCTCGCGCTCGGGCGCTTCGGCGGCGGGCTCGTCCGTGGCCTCGGAAGCTTCGGAAACGGCGGCCTTCTCCGCGGCGGGCGGCGTGTCTTCCTGCTTGGTGCGCCGTCCGCCACGGCGTCCGCGGCGCGGACGCTCCTTGTCCGGCTCCTCCGCGTCGGGGGCGGCGGGCCGTTCCTCGGCCGCCTCGGCCGGGGTGGCGCCAGAGGGGCTGTCCACGCGCGGGATTTCCTTTTGCAAGAGTTTCTCGATGTCCTCGAGGTTCTTGTCGTCCTTGGGCCCGCAGATGGTCAGCGCCTTGCCTTCGCGTCCGGCCCGCCCGGTGCGCCCGATCCGGTGGACGTAATCTTCCGCGTGCGATGGCACGTCGTAGTTGAAGACGTGGCTGACGGCAGGGATGTCGAGGCCGCGCGCGGCGACATCGGAAGCCACGAGAAAGCGCAATTCGCCCGAGCGGAAGGCATCCAGCGTCTTCGTGCGCTGGGACTGGTCCAGGTCGCCGTGGATCGGCGCGGCGTCGTAGCCGTACTTCTTCAGCGACTTGGCGAGCATGTCGACGTCGATCTTGCGGTTGCAGAAGATGATCGCGTTCTTGCACGCCGCGCCCTCGCGGTCGATCAGGTCGCGCAGCAGCCGCCGCTTTTCCGAGGCCTCGCGGTCGCGCCGCGACGGCTTGAACATCGCCACGCCCTGCGCGATCGTTTCCGATGCCGTGGCCTGCCGCGCCACCTCGATGCGGGCGGGGGCCTGCAGGAAGGTCTTGGTGATCCGCTCGATCTCGGGCGCCATGGTGGCCGAGAAGAAGAAGGTCTGCCGCGTGAAGGGCGTCAGGCTGAAGATGCGCTCGATGTCGGGGATGAACCCCATGTCGAGCATCCTGTCGGCCTCGTCCACCACCATGATCTGGACGCCGGTGAGAAGCAGCTTGCCGCGCTCGAAATGATCGAGAAGCCGCCCCGGCGTCGCGATCAGCACGTCGACGCCCTTGTCGATCAGCGCGTCCTGTTCCTTGAAGCTGACGCCGCCGATCAGCAGCGCCTTGGTGAGCTTCACGTGCCTGGCGTAGGTGTCGAAGTTCTCGGCCACCTGCGCGGCAAGCTCGCGCGTCGGGCAGAGCACGAGGCTGCGCGGCATCCGCGCCCGTGCGCGGCCCCGCGCCAGGAGCGTGATCATCGGCAGCGTGAAGCTTGCGGTCTTGCCGGTGCCGGTCTGGGCGATGCCCAGAACGTCGCGCCCTTCGAGCGCGGGCGGAATGGCGCCGGCCTGGATCGGGGTGGGAGATTCGTATCCCGCCTCCTCAATCGCTTTCAGAACCTTCGGGTTGAGGTCGAGATCGGTAAACTTTGTCATGTGCATCCGTGGTTTACGGACACGCGTGGCCCGTAGCGTCTGGTATGGCGGCGCTCACGCCCATGATAGGCGGCGCGCCAGGTCGGCCCGTGTGGGCGCATCTACCCGAAAATTCGTGCCGGGGTCAATCCGCGGCGCTCCCAACGCGAAGAAGGGGGTATTTCGGGCGGGATCGTCGCGAAACGGGCAACAGTCACACGCCCAACCTGTCGCGCAGCGCGTACCAGCTCATCGCGAGGACGAGGAGCGGGCTGCGCACCAGCGTACCGCCCGGAAAGGCCGGCGCTGGCACCGAGGCCATGGTGTCGAAACCCGCGCTTTCGCCGGCCACGGCGTCCGCCAGAAGCTTGCCGGCCAGCGTGGCGTTGCCCACCCCGTGCCCCGAGTAGCCGGAAGCCGACAGGACCTGCCGCCCGACCCGCGCGAGATAGGGCATCCGCCGCATGGTGATCGCGAGCGTGCCGCCCCAGGCATAGTCGATCGGCACGTCCGCGAGATGCGGAAAGACCCGCGCCATCGGCCGGCGCACCAGCGCGGCGATATCGCGCGGGAAGCGGTAGCCGTAGCTTTCGCCCCCGCCGAAGAGAAGCCGCCCGTCATGGCTCAGCCGGAAGTAGTTCACCACGAACTTGGTGTCCGCGACGGCGACGTCCCGGGTGAGCACCTTGGCCGTCCGCGCGCCCAGCGGCTCGGTGGCCGCGACGAAGTTGTTGATCGGCATGACGCGCGCCGCGACCTGCCGGTTCAGCCCGCCGAGATAGCCGTTGCAGGCCAGGATCACGTGCTCGGCCTCGACACGGCCCTCTTCGGTCCGCAGGACGGGGCGCGCGCCGCTGTCGTCGATCTCCGCGACGCGGGTCGTCTCGTGGATGCGCGCGCCGGCAGCCTCCGCCGCGCGGGCGAGGCCCAACGCGAAAGCCAGCGGATGCAGGTGGCCCGCGCCCATGTCGAGGGTGCCGCCGCGATAGCGCGGCGAGGGGCAGAGCGCGTGGCCGGCCTCGGCGTCGAGCGCTTCGATCTCCGCGTAGCCGTAGCGATGTTGCAGCGTCTCGGCCTCCTCGTGCAGCTCCCGCCGCTCGGCGTCGGAATAGGCCATGTGGGCCACGCCCGGCTTGAGATGGCAGTCGATGCCGTGGCGTGCGGTGAGGTCCTTCACGAGGGCCTTGGCGTCCTGGCCGAGCGCCCAGAGCCTGTCCGCCGCCTCCGCGCCCAGAAGCCGGGTCAGCTCCGCCTGGCCGACCCGCTGGCCGCTGCCCAGCTGCCCGCCGTTGCGCCCCGACGCGCCGAAGCCCGCGCGGTGCGCCTCCAGCACCACGACGTCGTGGCCGCGTTCGGCCAGATGGAGCGCGGCCGAGAGCCCGGTGAAGCCCGCGCCCACGATGCACACATCGGCACGGATCTCCTCGCGCAGCGGCGCGCGAGGCGCCGGCGTCTCCACCGTCGCGGCATACCAGCTCGCGGGATAGCGGCCCGGCCGGTCATTGGCGTAAAGCAGGTTCGTCATGCCAGGGCGCGCTCCTTGCGCGGTATCGTCACACGTTGAGCAGGAGATGCTCCCGCTCCCACGGGCTGATCACCTGCAGGAATTCCTCGTACTCGGTGCGCTTGACGACGGAATAGACGCGGCAGAACTCCGGGCCCAGCACCTCGCGCAGCGCCTCGGCCTCGTCGAAGAGGTCGAGCGCATCGCCGAGAACGCGCGGGATGTCCCCCTCGCCCTCGTAGGCGTCGCCGCGGAACTGCTTGGACGGCCAGTCCTCGTTCACGAGGCCGATATATCCGGCCGCCAGAGAGGCGGCGATCCCCAGATACGGATTGCAGTCCATGCCGGCGAGGCGGTTTTCCACGCGCCGCGCCTGCGGCTCGGAAATCGGGATGCGCAGGCCCGTGGTGCGGTTGTCGCGGCCCCATTCGAGATTGATGGGGGCGGCGTGGTCCTTGACGTATCGGCGGTAGCTGTTGACGTAAGGCGCGAAGATCGCGATCGCCGAGGGCAGGTGCTTTTGCAGCCCGCCCAGGAAATTGAAGAACGCGTCCGTTTCCCCGCCCTGGGGGCCGGCGAAGAGGTTCCGCCCGGTGCCGGCGTCGATCACCGAGTGGTGGATATGCATGGCACTGCCGGGCTCGTCCTCGATGGGCTTGGCCATGAAGGTGGCGAAGCAGTCGTGGCGCAGCGCCGCCTCGCGGATCAGCCGCTTGAAGTAGAACACCTCGTCGGCCAGCTTCACCGGATCGCCGTGCCGCAGGTTGATCTCCACCTGGCCCGCGCCGCCTTCCTGGGTGATGCCGTCGATCTCGAAGCCCTGCGCCTCGGCGAAGTCGTAGATGTCGTCGATCACGGGGCCGTATTCGTCCACCGCGCTCATCGAGTAGGCCTGGCGCGCGGCCGCCGGGCGCCCGGTGCGGCCCATCATCGCCTCGATCGGCTTTGCCGGGTCCACGTTGCGCGCGACGAGGAAGAACTCCATCTCCGGCGCGATCACCGGTTCCCAGCCCTGGTCGCGGTAAAGCTGCACCACCCGCTTGAGCACGTTGCGCGGCGCGTAGGGGATCGGCGCTCCGGCGCGGTCGAAGGCGTCGTGGATCACCTGGAGCGTCCAGTCGCCGGTCCAGGGCGCGGCGGTGGCCGTGGACATGTCGGGCTTCAGGATCATGTCGGGCTCGACATAGCCCTCGTCGCCCGCGGCCTCGGCCCAGTCCCCGGTGATGGTCTGGAAGAAGATCGAATTGGGCAGGTGGAAACTGAGCTGCCGCGCGAACTTCGAGGCGGGGACCGCCTTGCCGCGGGCGATGCCGGGAATGTCGGCGATGATGCACTCGACCTCGTCGAGGCGGCGGCCCTCGAGGTAGAGGCGCGCGGCCTCGGGAAGGCTGTCGCTCCAGTCGCTCATTCGAGGCTCCTTTCGCGGAAGAACCGCGCGATCATCTGGCCGAGTTTGGCGTTGTCGGTCGGGGCGGGCAGCGCGTCCCGCGCCGCGTCGAGCTGGTCTTCGGGCACCACGCCCTTGCCGCGGGTGCGGATGAGGCCGTCGATCACCTGCGCGCCGAATTCCGGGTGCGGCTGGACGGTGAAGATCTCGCCGGGCCAGACGAGCGCGGCGTAGGCGCAGAAGGGGTTGGAGGCGATCACCTCCGCCCCCTCCGGCAACGCGACGATCTGGTCCTGGTGCCAGGCGTTCAGCGCCACGGGGGCGCCCTGCCAGTCGTAGACCGTTCGGCCCACGGCCCAGCCGCCCGCGAATTTCTCGACCCTGCCGCCAAGCGCCTGCGCGATGATCTGATGGCCGAAGCAGATGCCGACGAGCGGCTTGCCGGCCGCGCGGATCTCGCGGATGAGCGCCTCGAGCGGGGGAATCCAGTCATGGTCCTCGTAGGCCCCGTGGCGCGAGCCCGTGATGAGCCAGCCATCGGCAGCCCCGGGGCCGTCGGGGAAGGCGCCGTCCTCGACCACCCAGGTTTCGAAGTCGAAGCCCTGGCCCGCGAGGAGATGCTCGAACATGTCCGGGTAGTCGCCCGTCTCGGGCCGGATGTCCGCCGGCGCGTGGCCGGTCTGGAGGATGCCGATCTTCATGAAATCACCGTTTGACGTGCCAAAAACTAGCGACTGCCCCGACCCCTCACAAGGGGGTCAGACGGCTTCCAGGTAGGACTGCCAGTGCTTTTCGGCCGGCAGTTCGGCGAAGCGGGCGAGCTCCTGCCGCTTGGTCCGGCACAGGTTCTCGATCAGCAGCGGGGGAAGGATGCGCGCCATCAGCGGGTCGCCTTCCAGCACCTCGATCGCCTCGGCCCAGCTCGGGGCGAGTTGCGGAAGGTCCTGCTCGTAGCAGTTGCCGGTCAGCGGCGCCGGCGGCTCGAGCGCGTCCTCGATGCCGGAAAAGGCCGCGCCCAGCACGGCGGCCATCAGCAGGTAGGGCGTGATGTCGCCGCCCGCGACGCGATGCTCGATCCGCCGCGCCCTGGTCGGACCGCTCGGGATGCGGATCGCGGCGGTGCGGTTCTCGTAGCCCCAGCCGGCGCCGGTGGGCGCGTGCGCGCCGGGCACGAGGCGGTCGTAGCTCGCACCGTGCGGCGCGAAGACCAGCGTCGAGGCCGGCATCGCCCGCAGGCAGCCCGCCACCGCCTGCCGGAGAAGCGCGGAGCCCTCCGGCCCGCCATCGTCAAAGACGTTCTGCCCGGCCTCGTCCAGCACCGAGAAATGCACATGCATCCCGTTGCCGGCATCGTCGGGATAGGGTTTGGCCATGAAGGTGGCGGCCATCCCGTGGCGCCGCGCCAGCCCGCGCGCCAGCGCCTTGAAAAGCCACGCGTCGTCGGCCGCGGCCATGGCCGCGCGGTGGCCCAGCGTGATCTCGAACTGGCCGAGCCCCGCTTCGGACGTGGCCGACTGGACCGGGATGCCCATCGCGGCGCAGCCCTCGTAGAGATCGGTGAAGAAGGCGTCGAAGGCGTCGAGCTGGCGGATGGAGAGCACCGCGTGCCCTTGCAGCGGGCGGCCCGTCACCGGGTTCGCGGGCGGGTGCAGCGCGTCGCCCGAATCGTCCACCAGCGTGAATTCCATCTCGGTGGCCGCGATCACGTGCCAGCCGCGCGCGGCGAAGCGTTCCAGCACCGCGCGGAGCGCGTGGCGCGGGTCGCCCATGAAGGGCGCGCCGCCTTCGTCCGACATCCACATCGGCACCAGCGAGGAGGGGGTGGCGAGCCACGGCATGGGCACCGGCCCGCGCTCGGTCGGGTGGAGCACGCCGTCGCGGTCGCCGGTTGCGAAGACGAGGGGGCTGTCGTCGATGTCGCGACCCCACAGATCCACGTTGAGCGCCGAGAGCGGCATCCGCAGCCCGTCGTTTTCGAGCTTCTCGGCCTCGCCGGCCGGCAGGCGCTTGCCGCGCATCTGGCCGTTGAGATCGCAGGCCGCGGCGCGCAGCGTTCGGAACTGGGAGAGGTCCATGGGGCGTCCTTCGGAATTTTGATCAAATTACAGAAGGCGGCACATGTGTCCAGAGGCGAGCGCGCCTTCGGCCGGCGGACGCGCGCTCAGCGAATGAGGTTCGGGCGGAAACGGATGGGGCGGCGCAACTCTTGCGGCATGTGCCGGTTGAGGCGCCGGTTGGCGACCCCGAAGAGCCATATGATCACAAGTGTGAGCAGGATGAAGTAGCCCGCGAGGATGGGGTAGGGCACGAAGGGGTTGAACGTCTTGTCCGCGAAGTAGCTGGCGTAATAAAGCGCGTCGCCTTTCTGCTGCCAGGCCGGAAAGCCCGAGAAGTAGACGAGCGTCGTGGCGTGGAAGAGGAATATCGCCTCGTTGGTGTAGGCCGGCCAGGCCAGCCGCAGCATGGTCGGGAAGACGATGCGCCGGAACCGCGCCCATCCCGTGAAGCCGTAGGCGTCGGCCGCCTCCGTCTCGCCCTTGGGGATCGTGCGCAGCGCGCCGTAGAAGATCTCTCCGGAATAGGCGGCCGTGTTGAGGAACAGCACGATCAGCGCGCCGAGCGCCGCCGAGGTCAGGGAATCGAAGACGGGCGAGACGGATTTCAGGTTGAGGAAGAAGAAATAGGCGAAGAAGAACTGGATGAAGAGCGGCGAGCCCCGGAAGACGAGGATGAACCACTCCGAGGGTTTGCGCACCCAGGCCGAGCGCGCCGCCTTGCCCATCGCCACGGCGACGGCCAGAAAAAAGCCCGAGGCCAGGGCCAGGACGCCGAAATAGACGTTCCAGATGAGCCCCGAGCCGATCAGCGTGATCTGCTGGCAGAGCGTGAAGTTGTCGCGCGGCAGAAGCCGCTCGCCGATCCCGACCGAGCGCAGCGCGTAATCGCCGATCGTCTCCCAGCAGCTCATGCGCCCGCCTTGCGCTGGGCCTCGCCCTGCGCCGTCGCCTGCCCGTGGCTGAGGCGCACGGTCAGCCGCTCCAGCACGATCTCGGAGACGCGGGTGAAGGCCAGGTAGAAGACCAGCAGCGCGAGGAAATACCACATCCGCCAGTCGCCGTGGGGGTAGTCGGTGAAGCGCGCGGTCTTGGCGCCGCCGAGCTCGCGCGCCCAGTAAACGATATCCTCGACGCCGAGCAGGAACAGCAGGGGCGTGGCCTTGATGAGCACCATCCAGAGATTGGAAAGCCCGGGCAGGGCGTAGATCCACATCTGTGGCACGAGGATGCGCCAGAACGCCTGGCGGCGGCTCATGCCGTAGGCCTCCGCCGTCTCGATCTGCGCCTGCGGCACCGCGCGCATCGCGCCGAAGAGCACGTTGGCCGCGAAGGCGCCGAAGACGATGGCGAAGGTCAGCACGGCGAGGAAGAAGCCGTAGATCTCGTGCATCCATTGCGGCGCGTTGCCAAGGGGCAGCTTGGCCTCGGGGCAGACCACGAAGTCGTTGCCCTGCCGCACCGCCTCTGTCCAGTCGGGGCAGAGCGCCTGGTGGCGGATCCATTCGAAGCCCTGGTCGAGCGCGATCACGAAGAAGAGGAAGAAGGCGATGTCGGGCACGCCGCGCACCACGGCGATGTAGCCCTTGCCGAGGATCGAGACGGGCAGAACCCGCGACCGCGCGGCGGCGGCGCCGGCGAAGCCGAAGGCCAGCGCGGTGGGCGCCGTGATGGCGAGCAGGGTGAGGACCGTGCCGAACGCCGCATATAACGACATGTGCTTGCCCGTGGTGAGGTAGCAGGCAAGCCACCGGACGGTCCCGAGGCTCTCGGGATCTGTGCAGAACGCGAAGATGGCCTCGCTCCGTCGTGATGGAGGGGCGGACCCGCGGGCCCGCCCCGGTCACGGGATCAGAACTGGGACGAGACGTCCCACTTCGCGATGAGCTCGTTCAGCGACCCGTCGTCCTTCATCGACTGGATCGCCGCGTCGAAGGTGTCGCGCAGCGCCTGGTCGCTTTCGCGGAAGCCCATGCCGACGCCACCGCCGAGCGGCACGTCCGGGCCCACGAAGATGAGGTCCGGATCCTCCTCCACGATGGGCGCGAGGAACGACTTGTCGGCGAGCACCGCGTCCGCCTCGCCGCTTTTCACCGCAGCGATCGTCTCGTCGGGGGATGCGAACTCGACCAACGTGCCGCCCGTCTCGGCGACGTAGCCGGCCTGGATGGTGCCGGTCTGCGCCGCGATGACGGCGGCCTCGACATCGATGCCGTCCGACACGGCCGCATAGGCCGACGGATCGGGCGGGGTGTAGTTCTGCGAGAAGTCGATGACCTCGTCGCGCTCGTCGGTGATCGACATGCCGGCGATGATGGCGTCGTAGTTGCCCGAGACGAGGTTGGGGATGATCGAATCCCAGTCGTTCGTCACCCACTCGCAGGTCAGATCGGCGCGGCGGCAAAGCTCGTCGCCCAGCTCGCGCTCGAACCCGTCCACCTCTCCGGCGTCGTTGAGGAAGTTCCACGGGGGGTAGGCGCCTTCGGTGCCGAGGCGCACGACGTCCTGGGCGCTGGCAAGCCCGGCGCTCAGCGCCAGGGCCGCGGTTGCGAGGATCATTTTCTTCATGGTCGGTCTCCCTCTGGTTGGACTGGTGTTGGTCGGGCCGGCCGCTCTCAGGCGGCCTGGGTCGAGGACAGGAAGCCCCTCAGCCGCTCGGAGTCCGGCTGGCCGAACAGGGTCTCGGGCGGGCCTTCCTCCTCGATCCGCCCCTGGTGAAGAAATACCACGTGATCAGAGACATCGGCGGCCATCCTCATGTCATGCGTGACGATGAGCATGGTCCGCCCCTCCTGCGCGAGATCCTTGATGACGCGCACCACCTCCTGCTCGAGTTCGGGATCGAGGGCCGAGGTGGGCTCGTCGAAAAGAAGCGCCTCGGGCTCCATGCAGAGCGCCCGCGCGATCGCCGCGCGCTGCTGCTGCCCGCCCGAAAGCTGCGCCGGGTAGACATCCGCCTTGTCGCCGATGCCGACCTTGGCGAGATAGCCCCGCGCCGCCGTCTCCACCTCCTGCCGGTCGCGGCCCAGAACGGTGACCGGCGCCTCCATCACGTTCTGCAGGACCGTCATGTGCGCCCAGAGATTGAACTGCTGGAACACCATGGAAAGGTTGGTGCGGATGCGCAGCACCTGCCTCGGGTCCGCCGGGTGCCGGTGCAGGCCCGTCCCCTTCCACTTCACCGGCTCGCCCTTGAAGAGGATGTCTCCCTGCTGGCTGTCTTCCAGCAGGTTCGCGCAGCGCAGCAGCGTCGATTTCCCCGAACCCGAAGAGCCGATCAGCGAGACGACGTCGCCGCGCCGCGCGGTGATGTCCACGCCCTTGATGACCTCGAGCTCGCCGTAGCTCTTGTGCAGGTCCCGGATCTCGATGACGGGGTCGGTGTCGGACAAGGCGGCCTTCACGGTGGTGTCACGGTTTCGCGCTACTAGGGCGGAAAATACGCGGCGATGCAATGCGCAACCCGGCGAAACCGACAGGCCGCCCGGCATTTTCGTGCTGTCATGCGTCGGATTCGGGCGGTGCCGGCGTGGGCACCTCGAGATAGGCCGCGGCGGGAATGGCGACGATGCCGGCCAGGCAAAGCCGCGTCCGGTCCGCCTGATCCAGCCGCTCCGCGGCGCGGCGGACGGCCGCCAGGATCGGGCCGGGGTCGCGGCCCCGCGCCGTGATGAGCGGCAGACCCGGGGTGGGCCGCGTGCGGGCGATGACGCGAAGCGCCCCGGCGAAATCGTCGTGCGCTGCGATGAGGCGCCATGTCTGGGCGTCGAGCGCGGCGAAATCGGCGCGCCCCGACGCCACCGCGCGGGCCGAGGCCGCATGCGCCCCGGTGCGCAGGAGCGGCCCGAAGCCCAGCCCGGCCTCGGCCATGTGGTGAGCCGGCGCCGCCCAGCCCGATTGCGAAAGCGCCTCGTTGAAGGCGAAGCGCCGGCCCGCGAAGGCCGGCAGGTCGCCCGGATCGTCGCGCCGCGCCATGAAGACGGAGCGGTAATGGCCCGGCGGGCAGCCCTCGAGCGCGTAATCGGGCGTGCCCACCAGCGTCACGCGATCGCGCAGGCGGGTGCGGAACGGATAGCCGCAGGTCTGCGCGAGGAGGAGGTCGGGGTGTTCCCAGATCTCCCAGGGATCGCGCCCCCGGGTGAGCGCCTCGGGGCCGTATCCCAGCTCGCCCCGGATCGCGCGCCAGAAGCTGTCATTCGCCGCCGCCGTCTCGGGGCGGTCGTACATCGGCAGCGCCGCGATCACCCGGCGTCCGCGACCCGTTGCCGGGCCATGGCGCTTTCCACGTCCGAGATGCCCAGAAGGTTCGCCACGAGCCGCAACAGCGTATCCTCGTCGTGGTCGCGGTGCCCATCGGCAAGCACCACGCGCCACAACGCCTCGATCACGCCGAGCCGCTCCTCGTGCGGGACCGCGTCCTTGATCGTGCGGGTGAAGCGAACGGTGTCCGGCGCCTCGGTCTCGGCGGCCTCTCCCTCGCTGCGCAGGCTTTCGGCCTCGGCGCGGGACAGCTCGAACCGGTCGGTGATGATCCGGGTGATGAGGTCGCGCTCGGCCTCGGCGTAATCGCCGTCCGAACGCGCGACGCGCACCAGCAACGCCGTCAGCGCCAGCCGGGCGTCCTCGTCCGGCAGGGTTTCGGGCGTGTGGCCGGAGAGTCTCTTGAAGAAATCTGCAAACATGATGCGCTATATAGCGGTGCCGGTCCGGCGCGCCAATGGTCAGCGGATCGCGCGCGCGCTCGCCCGGGCCTCGGCGCTGTCGTACTCCTGGATGCCGAGCGCCGCCTCGATGGCGGCGATGGCGGCCTCCTCGTGCTCCTCGGCCTCGCCGTCGGCCATCATCACCTCCCAGAGCGCGCCCACCATGCCAAGCCGCTCGGGATAGGCCACGGTCTCGCGGATGACCAGGGCGAGGCGCTCCATGTCGCCGGGCGCCTGGCGCTCCAGCTTCTCGGCGTCGGCGCGGAGCTTTGCGGCCTCCACGGGGTTCAGATCGAAGCGGGCGGCGAGGATGCGGTCGATCCGGCTGATCTCCTCGAAGAGATAGGCATGGTCCGACTTCGCCACGCGGACCAGCAGCGCCGCGAGCGCCATGCGGGCGTCGGGCTCGGGCAGCATCTCGGCCGGCTGGGCGTGATGGGCGAAGCGGGCGAGGATCCGCCGGAACATCTCAGCCCTCGTAGCCTTCCACGATGACGAGGTTGGCGTCCGAGACCGGGTCGCGGATCGCCTTGGCGCGCTGGTATTCGGGGCTGTCGTAGCAGGCGCGCGCCGCCTCGAGGTCGGGGAACTCGATCACGACGGTGCGACCGTGGCCCGCGCCCTCGCGTTGTTCCTGCGCGCCGCCGCGCACCAGGAAGCGCCCGCCATACTTGGCGAAGGCCTCGGCGTTCGCCTCGCGGTATTTGGCGTATGCGTCGGCGTCGCGCACGTCCACGTTCGCCACCCAGTAGGCCTTGGGCATGGCTGCCTCCCTCGTTACGGCGCCGCGCAGTCTGGCCGCGGCGCGGGCCGATTGCAATCGCCGCCGTGCTCAGCCGGTGACATTCGGGCAGCCGAAACGCACGTCGTCGAAGGAGATGCCGCCCGGGTCGCGGTTTTCCACCGTCACCCCCGCGATGCCCCCGCCCGTGTCGAGGAAACCGTGGCCGGAGATATGCTCGGGCGCCAGCACGGTCACCCGGCCGATCTCGGCGCCGTCGCGGGCGTAGAAGGTCAGGTCGATCTCGCCCAGATGCCCCTCGTTCGCACCGAAGGCGTCGGTGTATTCGGTGTGAACCCGCAGCCCGAAGGCGCAGGCGTCCTCGTGGAAGAGGATCGCCGCCGCGCCCTCGCCGCGCGCCTCGGGGTCGGGCTGGCCGAGGGGCCCGAGCGGGTAGAGCGCCATGCTGCGGAAGGCGGAGTGGAGCGACAGGCTCACCCCCTCGCCCGGGGCGCCCGGCTCCACCGCGAGCGGGGCGGTGGGGCGGCCCCGCAGCACGTCGTGGGGGCCGCCCTCGTCCAGCGTGACCTCCCCGAGCGTCTGCCCGGCGAACCGCTCCCCGATCCGCCCGCCCGCGAAGGCGATGCCGTGATCGAAGACGTAGCCGGGATAGGGCTTGGCCGGCAGGCGCTCGAAGGTCAGAAGCTCGGGCGCGAGCGGCGGAAGCTCCTCGTAGGGCAGGGGCGTTATGCGCTCCGCGGCGGCCGGGGCCGCCAGCGCCGACAGGAGGGACGCCGCGAGGCCCGCGCGGAGGCGCCGGGCGCGGCCCATCATACCAGCCGGCTCACGTCCTTCGCCGCGCGGATGAAATCCCTAAAGAGCGGGTGCGGGTCGAAGGGCTTGGACTTGAGCTCGGGATGGAACTGCACACCGATGAACCACGGGTGCTCGGGCCATTCCACGATCTCGGGCAGGCGCCCGTCCGGCGACATGCCCGAAAAGCGCAGCCCCGCGGCCTCCAGCTTGTCGCGATACGCGATGTCCACCTCGTAGCGGTGGCGGTGGCGCTCCTCGATCCGGGTCGCACCGTAGACCTCCGCCACCTTGGAGCCGGGCTCCAGAACCGCGTCGTAGGAGCCCAGCCGCATGGTGCCGCCCTTGTCGTCGTCGGGGCGTCGCGCGACCGTCGCGTTGCCCTGCACCCATTCCTTGAGGTGATAGACGACAGGCGTGAAACGCTTGCGCCCGGCCTCGTGGTCGAACTCCTCCGAGCCCGCGTCCGCGAGCCCAGCGGCGTTCCGCGCGGCCTCGATCACCGCCATCTGCATGCCGAGGCAGATGCCGAGATAGGGCACGTCATGCTCGCGCGCGAATTGCGCGGCGCGGATCTTGCCCTCGGTGCCCCGCTCGCCGAAGCCGCCGGGCACGAGGATCGCATGGAAGCCTTCCAGGTATGGCGCGGGGTCCTCGCGCTCGAAGATCTCGGCGTCGATCCATTCGGAATTGACCTTCACCCGGTTGGCCATGCCGCCATGGGTGAGCGCCTCCGCGATGGACTTGTAGGCGTCCTCGAGCTGGGTGTACTTGCCGACGATCGCGACGTTCACCTCGCCCTCGGGGTTGAAGACGCGGTCGGCCACATCCTCCCAGCGCGCCAGATCCGGCCGCGGCGCGGGCGAGATCTGGAAAGCGTCGAGCACCGCCTGGTCCAGCCCCTCGCGGTGGTAGGCCAGCGGCGCCTCGTAGATCGACTTCAGGTCGTAGGCCGCGATCACCGCCTCGGGCCGCACGTTGCAGAAAAGCGCGAGCTTGTCGCGCTCCTTCTGCGGGATGGGCTTTTCCGAGCGGCAGACCAGGATGTCGGGGGCGATGCCGATGGAGCGCAGCTCCTTCACGGAGTGCTGGGTGGGCTTGGTCTTGAGTTCCCCCGACGCGGCGATCCAGGGCAGCAGCGTGAGATGCATGAAGATGCACTGTCCGCGCGGTTTGTCCTGGGCGAACTGGCGGATCGCCTCGAAGAAGGGCAGGCCCTCGATGTCGCCCACCGTGCCGCCGATCTCGCAGAGCATGAAATCGACCTCGTCCTCGCCGATGCGGATGAAGTCCTTGATCTCGTCGGTGACGTGGGGAATGACCTGGATCGTCTTGCCGAGGTAGTCGCCGCGTCGCTCCTTCTCCAGCACGTTGGAATAGATCCGCCCCGAGGAGACCGAGTCGGTCCGGCGGGCGGCCACGCCGGTGAAGCGCTCGTAATGGCCGAGGTCGAGGTCGGTTTCCGCGCCGTCGTCGGTGACGAAGACCTCCCCGTGCTCGAAGGGCGACATGGTGCCTGGGTCGACGTTTAGATAGGGATCGAGCTTCCGCAGCCTCACGCTGAAGCCGCGCGCCTGCAACAACGCGCCGAGCGCCGCCGAGGCCAGCCCCTTGCCGAGTGACGAGACCACGCCGCCGGTGATGAACACGAACCTGGCCATGTGCAGGCGATCCCCCGTGATATGCCATGCGGTCGGGGCCGATCCTGCCGCCATACCGGTGCGGACGCTGGCATCCGCCGGGCGTCATCACGGGATTTGATCGTTACAGGATTCGGCGGGCCTTGGCAAGCCGACCGCAAGATGATGTTGACGTTGCGTTCGGGCCCAACAAGCCCTTGTGGCTCATTCGGCGCGGGGCACCAGTGGCGCGTCGGGGTCCGCCGCCGGCGGCGGCAAGAGCCCGTCGGTTTCGGGAACCGCCGGCACGGCTGGCGCGTCCTGCGCGGGGGCCTCGTTGCCCAGCCGGTCGACCACCGAACTGCCCGCGGAGTTCTGCGCCGCGAAGATCGTCAGCGTGATCGACGTGCCGATGAAGGCGATGGCCAGGATCCAGGTGAGCCGGCCCAGCGCCGTGGCCGCGCTGCGCCCGGACATCGCGCCGCCGCCACCGCCGCCGCCCATGCCGAGCCCGCCGCCCTCGGACCGCTGCAGAAGCACGACGCCGATGAGCGACAGCGCAAGCAGGAGGTGGATGATGAGCAAGACGTTTTCCATGGCACCCCGCGTGGCTGGCCGATGCCGCGCTACTTATGCGATGCGGCGCGCAGGGGCAAGGGAGGCGGGGCCGCCGCGACGCGGCGCCCGGCTGCCCCTGCGGCATTCCCGGGATTCGCGGTTTCCGCGCCGCGCGCGCGCGGCTATACCCGGCGCCGGAACGAGGCAGCCGGACGGGAGCGGCAGGCATGGCGAACGTGGTCGTGGTGGGCGCCCAGTGGGGCGACGAGGGCAAGGGCAAGATCGTCGACTGGCTCTCCGAGCGGGCCGACGTGATCGCCCGCTTCCAGGGCGGGCACAACGCCGGGCACACGCTGGTCATCGACGGGCAGACCTACAAGCTGCACGCGCTGCCCTCGGGCGTGGTGCGCGGCGGCAAGCTCAGCGTGATCGGCAACGGCGTGGTGCTCGATCCCTGGCACCTCGTGGACGAGATCGCGGCGCTGCGGGACCAGGGCGTGGAGATCACGCCCGCATCGCTGATGATCGCCGAGAACACGCCGCTCATCCTGCCCTTCCACGGAGAGCTCGACCGCGCCCGCGAGGCGGCCGTCGCGGTGGCCAAGATCGGCACCACCGGGCGCGGCATCGGCCCGGCCTACGAGGACAAGGTGGGCCGGCGCGCGGTGCGCGTGGCCGACCTCGCAGATCGCGCCACGCTGGAGGCCCGCGTGGACCGGGCGCTCGTCCATCACGACGCGCTGCGCCGCGGCCTCGGGCTCGAGCCCGTGGACCGGGAGGCGCTTCTCGCGGCGCTTTCGGAGGTGGGAGAGCGGATCCTGCCTTTCGCGGCGCCGGCCTGGAAGGTGCTGAACGAGGCGCGCCGCGCGGGTCGCCGCATTCTCTTCGAGGGGGCGCAGGGCGCCATGCTCGACATCGATTTCGGCACCTACCCGTTCGTGACTTCCTCCAACGTGATCGCCGGGCAGGCCGCCACGGGCACCGGGCTCGGCCCCGGCGCGATCGATTTCGTGCTGGGCATCGTCAAGGCCTATACCACGCGCGTGGGCGAGGGCCCGTTCCCGACCGAACTCGACGACGCCGATGGCGAGCGCCTGGGCACGCGGGGCCACGAGTTCGGCACCACCACGGGCCGCAAGCGCCGTTGCGGCTGGTTCGACGCGGTGCTGGTGCGCCAGGCCATCGCCACCTCGGGTATCAATGGTATCGCGCTCACGAAACTCGACGTGCTCGACGGGTTCGACCGGCTGCGCATCTGCACGGCATACGAGCTTGACGGGCAAAGGCTGGATCACCTGCCCACCGCCGCCGACCGCCAGGCGCGGCTCACGCCCGTCTACGAGGAGATGCCGGGCTGGAGCGAAAGCACCGAGGGCGCGCGCAGCTGGGCGGATCTGCCCGCGAACGCGATCAAGTATGTTCGCCGGGTGGAGGAGTTGATCGGCTGTCCGGTGGCGCTACTTTCCACGTCTCCCAGAAGGGAAGACACCATTCTCGTCACGGACCCGTTCGCAGACTGATGGAACTGAGTTACAAGGCCCGACGCCGCTGGTCGCTTGTGATCCTCGTGATCGGCCTGCCGCTTTACATCATGGCCGCCGTGACGGTGGTCGGGTGGTTCGAGCGGCCGGGCATCCTGCTGGAACTGGCGATATACGTCACGCTCGGCGTGGTCTGGGCATTTCCGCTGAAATTCATCTTCAAGGGGGTGGGGCAGCGCGACCCCGACGCGCCCGCCGAGGACGACGACCGGTGACGGGCGGTCAGCCGGCGGCGCGCGCGCCCGGCTGATATGAAATGTCGTCGGAGACGCCGAAGCGCCCGCCGCCGCGCTTCACGATCTTCCCCTCGCGGAGAAGCTGGCCGAAGTGTCGCAGGCCTTCCTCGCGGCTGAACCCGTCGGCCTGCGCATCGCGCAGCTTCGCCATGAGTTGCGGGCGCGAAAAGCCGCCATCCTCGGCCCCGTGGGCGAGATACGCCGCCGCGGCTTCCAGCAGATCGGGCAGACCGCTCACGCCGAGCTCTTCCACATAGGCGATGAAGCCATTGGAATCCTCCGCTTCGGCCGCCGGTGCGGTGACGCGGCGGGGCCGAATCGGTCCCGCATCCTCGGCCGGCGCGTCCACGCGCTGCTCCGCCACGAGCTTGAGCGGCGCGGGGCGCGACTCCTCGGGGCGCGGCGTGCGGTGGCCGCCGGCGCCGGGGCGGCGCGGGCGTACCGCGTCGGCGAGGTCGGCACGGTAGGCCTCTTCGGGCTGCTCGCTCGCTTCGGCATCGGCGTGCCGCGGCTCGGCGCGCGTCGCCGCCACGGCGGCGCGAAGATGCGCGATCGCGCTGCGCCGGCGGCTCGCCTCGGGCTTGTCCATCTGGCCTTCGGTCTCGTCGAGCAGACGGGTGACCTCGCCGCGGCGCGCGGTCTCGGGCTCGCGGCTCGCGCGCCGGGCCGCCGCGGCCAGGGCGTCCGAAACGCTGTCCGCATCGGTGTCCGCGTCGTCCTCTGCCGGCTGTGCGTCGGTCGTGGCGTCGGCCACCGGTTCGCCGGCCTCGCGCTCGTCCTCTGCGGTCGCTTCCGTGTCGGGCGCCCCCGTCTCGGCGACCGCGGCGTCCTGCCCGGCGCCCGGATCCTCCGCTTCGATCGTTTCCACGACGAGCGCCTCTGAAACCTCGATCTCCTCCTCGTAGGCGATCTCTTCCTCGGCGTCGCCCAGGGGCGCGGCCGTATCCCATCCGTCGAGGTCGTCCTCGTCAGCGGCCACATCCTCGGCATCGGCGACGGCTGTGGGCTCGACAGCGCCTTCCGCGTCGAGTTCCGCCGCGCCGGCCGGGGCGGCGCCAAGCTCGGCCTCGAGCGCGGCGAAGGCCTGCTGCAGGTCCTCGTCGGCGGCGACATCGGCCTCGCTGTCCTCGGTGCTGGTGCCGGGATCCACGGCCGAGACGGTGTCGGCTTCCGGCTCGGGGCGGCGGACGCGCAGCACGCGTGCGGCGATCTGGCCGGTCTCGCCGCTCTCGGCGCGCCGCCCGTCATCGGTGAAGAGGTTCACCGTGTCCTCGCCATCATCCGCGCCGGCCAGGCTGCCCGCCACGGCGGCGCGGATGCGCTGCAACTTTGCCGCGATGCTCTGCGGGTCGGGATGCGTGATCTCGGGGCGCGGGGCCGGCGCGGCCTCGGTCTCGGCCGCCGGTCGGCGGGGCAGGTCCGCGGCCATCGCGGCCGCCGCGGCGGCGCTGGCGGCAAGCGGCGCGCCCGAAAGACGATCCGCCGCCGGGGCGGGCGCGGCGAGCTCGGCCTCGGTCTCGTCATCGGCCTGAGCCGCGGCCTCTGCCTCAGTCTCGACCTCAGCCTCAGCCTCTGCCTCTGCCTCGGGCTCTGGCGTCTCCTCCTCGGCGATTTCCTCCGACGCGGTTTCTTCCGCACCGTGGTCTTCCGTCGCGACCTCGTCCTCGGCGACCTCGTCCTGCGATGCCTCGGCCTCGACGGCGTCGTGCTCCGCCGCCTCCGCCTCGATGCCGGTGTCCGCGACCTCGTCTGCGGCGGGTTCGATTGCCGCCTCGGGACCCTCCGGCGCGACGGCGGTGAGCGCGTCCGTCTGGGCGAGCGACCCTGCGATCCCGGTCTCGTCCGCGGCCGGGGTGTCGGCGGCCACGTCTTCGGACGGCTCTTCCGACGCGTCGGCGTGTTCCTCGGGAGCGTGGGGCTCGGCCCGCGCGGCTTCCTCCTGCGGTTCGGGACGCTCGTCGCCGATCGGCGCGCCTGCCTCTTCGGGAGCGGCAGCGGCCGTGTCGTCCACGTCTTCCGCGCTGGCGGTTTCGGCGGGGGCGGGCGTCTCGGTGGCTGCGGGCGATTCAGTGTCGGGTGCGGGCGCTGGCTCCGGCTTGTGGGCGGGGGGCGTTTCGGTCTTCGCCTCCGGCGCCTGCGCGGCCTCGTCCGCCCGTCCGTCGCCGGCTTGCGCGGCCTCGGGGGCGGGTCGCCCCTGCGGCGCGACGAGCGACGGGCGCAGCACGATACCGCCCTGTTCCTGACGCGCCTCGACGCGGCGCGAGATCTCGCGCTCGGCGATGCGGGCCAGCATCTCCGCGTCGGGGGTGGGCGGCTCGGCGCCGAAGTAACGGTCGTCAGCGGCAAGGTCTCGGAAATACTCCGCGATCGCCTTCATCGTGTCGAAGGAATCGTCGAACCCTTCGAGCGTGCACGAGAAGGTGCCGTAGGAGACGGTGAGGATCTTGTTACTGTTGACCATGGGATACGCGCCCGCTTCATTGCACCAACAACAGACTGTTTACCAAAGGATACCAGTCTATTTTGGCCCGAATCTGTGCCTTGGAGGGTATCATTTCGTGGTCCAAATGTGGCCATTTCAGCGCAAGGGGCAGGTCGTCGCGTGAATTCTCTACCGGAGGTTGAAATTCTGCGCTCCGACGGCGCTGTCACGCTTGTGGGCGCGGGGCTTGCGCCCCCTGCGGATATCGCGGCGGCGCTGACGCTGGCGCCCTGCCTCGTGGCCGCGGATGGCGGGGCGGCGCGGGCGCTGGCCGCCGGGGCGGTGCCCGAGGCGGTGATCGGCGATCTGGACAGCCTCGACCCCGCCACGCGCGCCGCGATTCCCCCCGAGCGGCTGCATTGCGTTTCCGAACAGGAAACAACCGACTTCGACAAGGCGCTGCGCCGCATCGCCGCGCCGCTGGTGATCGGCGTGGGTTTCCTCGGCGAGCGGCTGGATCACCTGCTGGCCGCGCAGTCGGTTCTGCTGCGCCGGGCGGACCGGCCCTGCCTTCTTCTGGGCCAGCGCGACGTCGCGTTCCTCTGCCCGCCGCGGCTCGGCCTCGATCTGGCGGCGGACACGCGTGTCTCGCTCTATCCGCTCGCGCCCGTGCGCGGAGAGTCGGACGGTCTTTTCTGGCCGATCGACGGGATCGACTTCGCGCCGGGGGGCATGATCGGCACCTCAAATCGCGCCACGGGCCCGGTCTCGATCCGGATCGAGGCGCCGCACATGCTGGTCATCCTGCCCCGGCGCTGCCTTGCCGTCGCGGCGGCGGCGCTGCAAGCGCCGCTCGCGCGATGGCCCGCTCCCGCATGAGGACGTAAAGCCCGGCCGCCATCGTCACGAGGATGCCCGCCGCCGCCATGCCATCGGGCAGGTCGCGGAAGATCGCCCAGCCGAAGAGCGTGGCGAAGGGGATCTCGATGTACTGCATCGGCGCGAGCGTGGCCGAGGGCGCGAAGCGCAGCGCCCAGGTCATGCACAGATGGGCGAGGGTGCCGAGCACGCCGAGAAGGAGCAGAAGCGACAGCGCCTCGGAGGGCGGCGCGACGAGGCGCAGCGCGGGCACGCCCCGCCCGTCCACGAGCGCGAGCGCGGGCAGGAGGAGCGCCGTCGCCATCACGCCCGAGACCGCCTGGAGGCCGAGAGGATCGGTCTGCCGCGCGATCGCGCGGGTCACCAGCATGAAGAGCGCGAAGCCCACCGCGACGCCCACCGGCAGGAGCGCGGGCCAGCCCACCTCCTGGAAGCTGGGGCGGATTACGAGGAGCGTGCCCGCGAAGCCCGCGACGCAGGCGGCGAGGCGGCGCCAGCCGACCTCCTCTCCCATCACGGCCCAGCCGAGAAGGAGCAGGATGAAGGGCATGACGTAGGCGATGGCGATGGCGTCGGCGAGCGGCAGGTGGCGCAACGCCGAGAACATCATGGCGATGCCCGCGATGTGCAGAAGGGTGCGCGCCCAGGCGAGCGCCAGCACCCGGCCCCGCATCCGCCAGGGCCGCCGCCCGACGGCCACGATGGGCAGGAGGATCGCCGCCTGGATCCCGAAGCGCGCCAGCAGCAGCATCCCGAGCGGCACGACGCCGCCGAGGATCTTCGCCACCGCGTCCCCGAGCGGCGCGAGGGCGCAGAAACCGAGCATCAGCAGGATGCCGAGAAGCGGGCGATCGGGCTGCATCCGGCGAGGCTAGGCCGCGCGCCGGGCGCGGGCAAGCGGCTCAGACCGGGGGCAGGGGGCGGCGGCGCAGGCTGAGCGCGCGCTCGCGGGCGAAGACGTAGAGCCCCGAGCCCACGATCACCGCGATGCCGGCCCAGGTGAGCAGCCCGGGGAAATCGCCGAAGATCCAGTAGCCGAGGGCCGTGGCGGCCACGATCTCGAGATACTGGAGCGGCGCGATCGTCGCCGCCGGGGCGAGGCGCAGCGCGAAGCTGATGAAGAGATGCGAGACGGTGGCCGCGACGCCCACGCCGAGCAACGTCCAGACGGCGAGGCCGTCGAGCCGCACCGGGTCGAGCGCGGCGACGCCGGAGCCTTCGAAAAGCAGGAGAACCGGCAGGACCACCGCGCTCGCCGCGACGGCGGTCCTGGCCTGCAGGTCGATCGGGTGGGTGCGCCGCGCCATCGACCGCGTCATCACCATGTAGAAGGCGAAGCAGAAGGCCGTCCCGAGGGGCAGAAGCGCCACGGGCCCGAGATCGGCGAAGCTGGGCTGGATCACGAGAAGCGCGCCCGCGAACCCCACCGCGCAGGCCGCGATGCGCCGCCGCCCCACCTCCTCGCCCAGAAGAAGCCCGCCGAGCAGCGTGAGGATGAAGGGTTCCACGAAGAAGATGGCGATCGCGTTGGCGATGGGCATGTGGCGCAGCGCCTCGAAGAACATGCCCGTGGCCACCAGCAGGAGGAGCGCGCGCAGCAGGTGAAGGCCCCAGTCGCGCGGATCCGCCCGCGCCGTGAGCCCGAAGACAATGGCGACGGGCACCAGCACCAGCACCTGGAGGCCGAAGCGCGCGGCCAGGATCTGCAGGATCGGCACATGCGACGGCGTCGCCTTGGCGAAGGCGTCCATCATCGGCGCGACGACGGTGAAGCCCACCATGCAGAGGATCCCCGCCAGCGTGCGGTCGGGGCGGATGGCGGGGATGGCGGGACCGGTCATCCGGCCGTCAGCAGTTGGGAACGTTGACGGCGAGCCCGCCGAGCGAGGTTTCCTTGTACTTCTCGCTCATGTCGGCGCCGGTCTGCCGCATGGTCTCGATGCAGGCGTCGAGCGGCACGAGATGCGTGCCGTCGCCCCGAAGCGCGAGGGACGCCGCCGAGACCGCCTTGATCGCGCCGAGACCGTTGCGCTCGATGCAGGGCACCTGCACAAGGCCCTTCACCGGGTCGCAGGTCATGCCGAGGTGATGCTCGAGCGCGATCTCGGCGGCGTTCTCCACCTGCGCGGGGGTGCCGCCCATCACCGCGCAAAGACCGGCCCCGGCCATGGCGGCGGCAGAGCCGACCTCGGCCTGGCAGCCCGCCTCGGCCCCGCTGATCGAGGCGTTGTATTTCACCAGCCCGCCGATCGCGGCGGCGGTCAGCAGGAAGTCCTCCACCCGGCGCTCCGAGGCGCCCGGCACATGGTCGAGCCAGTAGCGGATCACCGCGGGCACCACGCCCGCCGCGCCGTTGGTGGGCGCGGTCACGACCTGGCCGCCGGCGGCGTTCTCCTCGTTCACCGCCATGGCGTAGACGCTCATCCAGTCGTTGATGGTGTGGGGCGGGGTCAGGTTCATGCCCCGCTCGTCCAGCAGCTTTTCGTGGATCCCCTGGGCGCGCCGCCGGACCCCCAGCCCGCCCGGAAGCGTGCCGTCCGCGGCAAGGCCGCGGTCGATGCAGTCGGACATCACCTGCCAGAGCCGCCGCGTCCCGGCGCGCAGATCCTCCGGCCCGCGCCGGGTAAGCTCGTTCTCGCGCTTCATCTGCGCGATCGACTTGCCCGAGGTTTCGGCCATCCGCAGCATCTCGGCGGCGGACTTGAACGGGTAGGGCACGGGCGCGCCCTCGTCGCTGTCCTTGCCTTGCGCCAGCTCGGCCTCGGTGAGCACGAAGCCGCCGCCCACCGAGTAGTAGGTCTCCTGCAGGATCACGTCGCCCTGCGCGTCGGTGGCCATCAGGATCATCCCGTTGGCGTGGCCCGGAAGCGGCGGTCCGAAGTCGAAGCGCAGATCCTCCCGCGGGTCGAAGGCGAGCGGCGGCAGGCCCTCGGGCGCGAGCGTGTTGGTTTCGCGGATGCGCTCGAGCGCCGCGTCGGCGGTCTCGCGGTCGTAGCTTTCGGGATCGAAGCCCGCGAGGCCGAGGATCGTCGCGCGGTCGGTCGCATGGCCCACGCCGGTGTGGGCGAGCGAGCCGTGCAGGCTCCCCTTCACCCCCGCGACGGCGAAGGGCGCCCCGCGGATCAGGTCCAGGAAACGGGCTGCGGCGACCATCGGCCCCATCGTGTGGGAGGACGAGGGCCCAATGCCCACCTTGAACATCTCGAAGACGGAAAGAAACATCAGGTGGCCGATCCTTCCGGTGGCGTTGCGAGGCGGGGCGCGGTGAAGGGCAGGGGCCCGAGCCCTTCCGCGGCGATGGCGGCGGCAGCGGCCGGGCGGGCCTCGATCCCGGAGGCCATCGCCCGCAGATACGGGTAGTCCGCCAGCCGGAACCACCCCGTGCCGCCCACGGGGTAAAGCGCCGACCAGCGTAGCAGCGGCGCCAGATAGAAGTCGAGCGCCGAGGGCGACGCGGCCCCGAGCCAGGGCGGCCGCGTCGCGGCGGCGGCCTCGAGGTGGCCCCAGTGCGCCGCGAGCGCTGCGCCCATATTGTCGCGAAGCGCCTGTCCCGCGGCCGCGTCCTCGCCCACGAAGGGCGCCGGGTGGAACAGCATCCTGAGCCCCGCGTGAAGCGTGTTGGACGCGAAGAAGAGCCATTTCAGGAAATCCCCGCGCTCCGGCGCGTCCGGCGCGGGGGCGAGGGCGCCGTGCCGGTCCGCGAGCCACAGCAGGATCGCGGCCGTCTCGAAAATCGCGCCTTGGGGCGTTTCCAGCACCGGGATGAGGCCCGAGGGGTTGAGCGCGCGGTAGGCGGGGCTTTTCTGCGCGCCGCGCGCGCGGTCCACGAGCGCCGTCTCGTAGGGCTGGCCAAGCTCCTCCAGCGCCAGCCGGACGACCAGCGAGGCGTTGTCGGGAGCGTAATGCAGGCGATAGGGCGCGGCCATGGCGGCACCCCTAGAGCATCGCGCGCGGCACGCCTGCCCGAAAACGACCTTTCGGGCCGGAATCCGCGCGCCCTCGCCCGGCGGAAGGCCACCGCGCGGCGGCGCGGCGGCGAAAACCCGCTCGCACCCCGCGGCCGATCCCCCTATAAGGGCTGCGCATCTGCACGGAGCCGCCCATGACCGGAGAGCTGTCGCCCATCGACAAGGCCAAGTTCGCCGCCGCGAGACGCGCCGCGGAACTGGTGGAGGACGGGATGCGCGTGGGGCTCGGCACCGGCTCGACCGCGGCGTGGCTGGTGCGCTGCCTGGGCGACGCGATGCGCGAGGACGGGCTGCGCATCCGCGGCGTTCCCACCTCGACGCGCACCGCCGAGCTTGCCCGGCAGGCGGGCATCCCGGTGATCGGCCTCGACGAGGCGCGCTGGCTCGACATCACCATCGACGGCGCGGACGAGTTCGACGGCGACCTCAACCTCATCAAGGGCGGCGGCGGCGCGCTCCTGCACGAAAAGGTCGTGGCCACCGCCTCGGACCGAATGGTGGTGATCGCGGATATCGGCAAGGAGGTGGAGACGCTGGGCGCCTTCCCGCTGCCGGTGGAGGTGATCCCCTTCGCCTGGCAGACGACCCGGGCGCTCGTCGAGGAGACCCTGATCTCGATGGACGTGCTCGGCCGCGACGTGTCGCTTCGGATGGACGGCGAGGCGGCCTTCGTCACCGACGAGGGTAATCACATCCTCGATCTGCACCTCAAGCGCATCGGCGAACCGCGCCAGCTTGCCATGGTGCTGAACCAGATCCCGGGCGTGGTCGAGAACGGCCTCTTCATCGACATCTGCGACACCGTCGTGATCGGGTTCGGCGACGGGCGCGTGGAGGTGCGCGACCTCGGTTCCGGCACCGTGGAGAGAGAGAGCTTCGATCCGGGCGAGCCCGACAACCTCTTCCGCGACATCAACGACTGAGCCTGACGACCTTTCTGGGGGAACGATGGATTTCGACTACGACCTTTTCGTGATCGGCGGCGGATCGGGCGGGGTGCGCGCGGCCCGCGTGGCCGCGGGCGGAGCCGGCGCGAAGGTGGCTCTCGCCGAGGAAAGCCGCTACGGCGGCACCTGCGTGATCCGCGGCTGCGTGCCCAAGAAGCTGATGGTCTTCGCTTCCGAATTCGCGCCGATGGTCGAGGACGGGCGCGCCTATGGCTGGGACATCCGCGAGAACGGTCTCGACTGGGGCCAGTTCCGCGGAAAGCTCGAGGCGGAACTCGACCGGCTCGAAGGCGTCTACCGCAAGCTTCTCGCCGGCTCGGGGGTGGAGACCTTCGATCAGCGCGCGCGGCTGGCCGACCCGCACACGGTGGAGCTGGCCGACGGCACCCGCAAGACCGCGCGGCACATCCTGCTGGCCACGGGCGGGCGTCCGCTGCGGCCGGAGATGGAGAACGCCGCGCTGGGCATCACCTCGGACGACATCTTCCACCTCGACCGGCTGCCGCGCTCGATCCTGATCGTCGGCGGCGGCTACATCGCCTGCGAGTTCGCCTGCATCCTAAACGGCATGGGCGTCGAGGTGACCCAGTACTACCGCGGCGCGCAGATCCTGCGCGGTTTCGACGACGAGGCCCGCGGCCTCATTTCCGAAGAGATGCGCCAGAACGGGGTCGATCTGCACATCGGTACCAACATCATCGGGATGGAGGAGGCCGACGGCGGCGTGCGCGTGAAGGCCACCAACGGCACCGAGCGCGTGTTCGAGAAGGTGATGTTCGCCACCGGACGCGTGCCCAACACCGACGATCTGGGGTTGTCCGGGCTCGGGGTGGATCTCGGCCGCCGGGGCGAGGTGCTGGTGGACGCCTACTCGCAAAGCTCGGTGCCGTCGATCTACGCGATCGGCGACGTGACCGACCGGCTGAACCTGACGCCGGTGGCGATCCGCGAGGGCATGGCCTTCGTCGAGACGGTGTTCAGGGGCAACCCGACGCCGGTCGATCACGATCGCGTGGCCACGGCGATCTTCACCCAGCCGGAAATGGGCACGGTGGGGCTGTCCGAGGAGGCGGCCGCGGAGCAGGGGCCGATCGAGGTCTACTGCACGTCGTTCCGCCCCATGCGCACGGCTTTCGCGGGCCGGCCCGACCGTGTGCTCATGAAACTCGTCGTGTGCGCCGACACCCGGCGGGTGCTGGGGTGCCATATCGTCGCGCCGGGCGCGGGCGAGATGATCCAGCTGGCGGCGGTCGCGGTGAAGCTCGGCGCCACGAAGGAGCAGTTCGACCAGACCGTTGCGGTGCACCCCACCGTTTCGGAAGAGCTGGTGACCATGCGGGACCCGGTCCGGAAGGTCTGACGCTCCGGCTTGAAATCCCGCCCGACATGCACAGTTTACACCCAAGACGTCACGGACGCGCAAGCGAGGAAGAAACGTATGGCAGGACATAGCGGCGGCCCCTGGGGGGGCGGCGGTCAAGGAGGCGGCGATCGCGGTGATCGCGGCGAACGCGACAGGAACCAGGGCGGCGGACGCCGCCCCGGAGGACCCGACGACAGACCGCCGATCCCCGAGATCGACGATCTGGTCCGCAAGGGGCAGGAGCAGCTCCGCGTGCTGATGGGTGGCCGCGGTGGCGGCGGCAAGGGCGACGGAAGCGGTGGCGGGGGCGGCCCGGCCTTCAACCGCTCCACGATCATCGTGGGCGCGCTGGCGGCCGTGGGTCTCTGGACGTTTTCCAGCCTCTATACCGTCAAACCGGAAGAACAGTCCGTCGAGCTCTTCCTCGGGCAGTTCCACAAGATCGGCAATCCGGGCCTGAACTTCGCGCCCTGGCCGCTGGTCACTGCGGAGGTCGTCAACGTGACCTCGGAGCGGACCGAGACCATCGGGGCGAGCACGCGGGCCCGCGACGAGGGCCTGATGCTGACCACCGACGCGAACATCGTCGATATCGAGTTCCAGGTGGTTTGGAACATCAACGACCCCGCAAAGCTGCTGTTCAACATCCGCGATCCGCAACTCACGGTACAGGCGGTCTCCGAGGCGGCGATGCGCGAGATCATCGCGGCCTCGAACCTGGCGCCGATTCTGAACCGTGACCGTGGCGTGATCGCCGACCAGGCCGTGCAGCGGATCCAGAGCGCGCTCGACGACTACGACGCGGGGATCAACATCGTCCGCCTCAACCTCGACCAGGCGGACCCGCCGGCCGAGGTGATCGACGCGTTCCGCGAGGTCCAGGCCGCCGAGCAGGAGCGTGACAGGCTTCAGCGTCAGGCCGACGCCTATGCCAACCGTGTCATCGCCGAGGCGCGCGGCGAGGCGGCGCAGTCGCTCGAACAGGCCGAGGGCTACCGCGCCCGGGTCGTGAACGAAGCCATCGGTGAAGCCAGCCGCTTCCTCGCCGTGGCACAGGAATTCGAGGCCGCGCCGGAGGTTACCCAGCGGCGTCTCTACCTCGAAACGATCGAGCGGACGCTCGGCGCCGTGGACAAGTACCTGATCGACAGCGCGCAGGGCGAGGGTGTGCTGCCCTACCTGCCGCTCGACGAACTGCGCCGGAACGTGCCGGCGAACACCGGGAGGACCAACTGATGCGGAAATCTGCCTTCATCCTTCCGATCCTCGCCGTGGTGCTGGTGGGAATCTGGTCCACGCTCTTCATCGTGGACGAGCGCCAGAAGGCGCTGGTTCTCCAGTTCGGCCAGATCAAGCAGGTGCGCGAGGAGCCGGGGCTCGGCTTCAAGGTGCCGCTGATCCAGGAGGTCGTGCGCTACGACGACCGGATCCTGTCGCTGGATACCGACACCATCGAGGTCACGCCGGCGGACGACCGCCGCCTCGTCGTGGACGCGTTCGCGCGGTACCGGATCAACGACGTGGTCCAGTTCCGCCAGGCCGTCGGCGTGGGCGGGCTGCGCGTCGCCGAGGATCGCCTGTCGTCGATCCTGAACGCCCAGATCCGGGAGGTGCTCGGTGCCGATCAGGTGACGTCGGACCGGATTCTTTCGGTCGAGCGCGCCGAACTCGCGCGTCGGATCCGCGACAACGCGCGCGCCTCCGCCCTCAGCCTTGGTCTCGACGTGATCGACGTCCGGCTGAAGCAGACGAACCTGCCGCAGCAGAACCTCGAAGCGACCTATGCCCGGATGCGTGCCGAGCGTGAGCGGGAAGCCGCCGACGAGATCGCCCGCGGTAATGAGGCCGCCCAGCGCGTGCGCGCCATCGCCGACCGGACCGTGGTCGAGACGTTGTCGGATGCCGGACGCGAAGCGGAGATCATCCGAGGCGAGGCGGACGCCGAGCGTAACCGCATCTACGCCGAAGCGTTCGGCGACAGCCCGGAGTTCTTCAGCTTCTACCGGTCGCTTTCGGCACTGGAGCGTTCGCTCCAGACCGAAAGCTCGACGCTGGTCGTATCGCCGGACAGCCAGTTCATCCAGCCGATGTTCGATGCGATCCGCGCCGACGGGTTGCAGCGGACGGGTGGACAACTGACGTCGCCCGACGACCTGCGCGAGCTTGCGCCGGAGCGGGCCCCGTCGGAAGAACTGCCGCCGGAGGTGCGCGAGCGTCTCGAAGAGGATGCGCAGGCGGCCGAGGAGGAGGGCACCGGCGGCTGATCCGTCGGCCGGCCCGCCGGGGGAAGACATGGAATATCTTCTTTTCGGCCTCGGATTCGCCCTCGTGCTGGAGGGGCTGGTCTACGCGCTGGCCCCCCGCATCGTCGAGGATCTGCTCGCGGCGCTGCGTGCGCTGCCTCCCGAGACCCGGCGGCTGCTGGGTCTCGTTGCCATTTCGATCGGCGCGGTCTTTCTGTGGGTGGCCAGCGCGCTTGGGCTGTGACGGCCGCGCATCGGCCAGCCGGCAGAGTTCACATCACGGCGAGGGCGGGCTTGAAGGTTTGCGCGCGCGCTTCGCTGCCATACATTAGCCCCAGCAAGACGCCTGCCGGTCCGTCGCGTCCCGCGTCGGGCCGCTTGCGGCTCACAGGATACCGAACACCAGAAAAGGAGTGCTCCGGTGCAATCAAAGGCAATCCAGACGACGATGCCGGCCGCGCCCGGCATCCTGCGCGGTTTCTGGCTTTTCATGCTGGCGCTGGCCTTCGCGCTCGCGCAGGCCGTGTCCGCCCAGGCGCGCGGCACGCCCGAAAGTTTCGCCGNAGTGCTCCGGTGCAATCAAAGGCAATCCAGACGACGATGCCGGCCGCGCCCGGCATCCTGCGCGGTTTCTGGCTTTTCATGCTGGCGCTGGCCTTCGCGCTCGCGCAGGCCGTGTCCGCCCAGGCGCGCGGCACGCCCGAAAGTTTCGCCGACCTCGCCGACCAGGTCAGCCCGGCCGTGGTCAACATCACCACGACGACGACCGTCGCCGGAACCGACGCGCCCCGCATGTTCCCCGAAGGTTCGCCCTTCGAGGATTTCTTCCGCGAATTCCAGGGACCCGGCGAGCCGGCCCCGCGGCGCAGCTCCTCCCTCGGCTCGGGGTTCGTCATCTCCGAGGACGGCTTCGTGGTCACCAACAACCACGTGATCGAGGGCGCGGACGAGATCCTCGTCGAATTCTTCGAAGGTTTCGAGCTTCAGGCCGAGGTGGTCGGCACCGACCCCAATACCGATATCGCGCTTCTCAAGGTCGCTCCGGACGAGCCGCTGCGGCACGTGCCTTTCGGCGACAGCGATGCGGCGCGCGTCGGCGAGTGGGTGATGGCGATGGGCAACCCGCTCGGACAGGGCTTCTCGGTGTCCGCCGGCATCGTGTCGGCGCGCAACCGGGCGCTTTCGGGCACCTATGACGACTACATCCAGACCGACGCCGCCATCAACCGCGGCAATTCGGGCGGGCCGCTGTTCAACATGGACGGCGAGGTGATCGGGGTGAACACCGCCATCCTCAGCCCCGACGGCGGCTCCATCGGCATCGGTTTCGCCATGGCGTCGAATGTCGTGATCGGCGTCGTCGATCAGCTGAAGGAGTTCGGCGAAACGCGGCGCGGCTGGCTCGGCGTGCGCATCCAGGACGTCACTCCCGACATTGCCGAGAGCATCGACGGGCTCGAAGAGGCGCGTGGCGCGCTCGTCACCGACGTGCCCGAGGGACCCGCGCGCGAGGCCGGGATGGAATCGGGCGACGTGATCCTCGGCTTCGACGGCATAGAGGTGATGGACACGCGGCAGCTCGTGCGCGTGGTCGCCAATACCGCCGTCGGCAAGTCGGTGCGGGTCACCGTGCTGCGCGACGGCAAGAGCCAGACGCTCAGGGTGACGCTCGGCCGCCGCGAGACGGCGGAGGGGTCGGTGCCCGCGGCCCAGCCCGGTCCCGAGGAAGAGCCAGCCGAATCGCAGATGCTCGGCATGACGGTGTCGCCGCTGACCGAGGAGCTGCGCGCCCAGCTGGAGCTTTCGTCCGATGCCGAGGGCCTCGTCGTGACGGACGTGGACGTCGAGTCCGAAGCCTACGACAAGGGCCTGCGCGCGGGTGACCTGATCACCGAGGCGGGGCAGGAGCGTCTGACCTCGGCTGAGGAACTCGAGGCGCGGATCGAGGACGCCCGTGACGCGGGCCGCAAATCCCTGCTCCTTCTCGTCCGCCGGGGGAGCGATCCGCGGTTCGTGGCGCTCGGCATCGGTCAAGGTTGACGCCGTCGCCGGATCGACCATGAAAGGGCGCTCCGACGGGGCGCCCTTTTTCGTTCGGGGGCGGTCGCGGGGCTTGTCATGCGGCGCGCCTTTGCCCCTTCTGGCAGGCAGGGGTGCAGGTGGAGCGCGGGCGCGCGATGGCCGAGAATGGGACGTCTCTGGAATGGCGGCGCGGCGACAGCGCCGAGGTCGCGGCCGCCAACGCGGCCACCGCGCGCAGGCTCGATGAGCTGATCTCGGCCGGCGAGCGCGAGCGCGTGGTCGCCGCGCTCGAGACCTGGGCGCCCTCCGACATCCTCGACTGTTTTCTCGCGCTCCGCACGAAGAACGCGCAGAAGATGCTGCGTTGGCTGTCCGACGATCTCAGCCTGCGGGTCCTGTCAGAGGTCGATCCGCGCTTCAACCATGCGCTTTTCGCGGAGGCCACGCGGGCGAAGTTCGCCAAGCTGCTCGGCCGGCTCACGCTCGACCGGGCCAAGCGCCTTCTCGTGACGCTGCCCACGCGCCTCGCGCTCGAACTCGCCGACAGCCACCCGCAGGCAGAGCGGCTGCGCGAGATCCTCGTGGACAACGACAGCGCCGAAGCGGCGATGAAGCACGGCGCGGTGGTGGCGCGCGACACCGAGACGGTCCACGATGTGATCGAGGATATCCGCCGCCGCTCGGACCGGATCGAACGGATCGACAGCCTGCATGTCGTGGACGCGGAAGGCCGGCTCGTCGGTTACATGAAGCTTCGGGACCTGATCCTCAACCACGGCCGCACGCCGGTGTCGGAGGTGATGCGGCGCGATCCGCCCGCGGTCGCGCGGGACACCGACCAGGAGGATGTGCTCGACCTCGCCAAGGCGCAGGGCGAGACGGTGATCGCCGTGGTGGACGAGGCGCACAGGCTGCTCGGCGTCATAGCGCCGCGCGAACTGACCGAGATCGCCCGGCGCGAAGCGCGCGAGGACATCATGCTGATGGGCAGCGTCTCGCCCGAATCGACGGGGTTCGACAGCCCGGGACAGATCGTGCGGCGGCGCCTTCCGTGGCTGCTCACCGGTCTCGCCGGGGCGCTCGTCACCGCGCTCGTGGTGGGCGCCTACGAGGAGACGCTGACCCAGGCCGCCATCCTGGCGAGCTTCATCCCTGTGGTCAGCGCCACGGCCGGCAACGCCAGCATGCAGGCCTCGACGGTGACGATCCAGGCGCTGTCGGAGCACGGCAAGCTCACCGGCGGCTTCGCCGCGCGCCTCGGCCGCGAGGTGGCGGGCGCGGCGATGAACGGCGTGGCGATGGGGCTTGCCGTCGGGCTGCTGCTTTTCGCGGTGTCCTTCGCGGTCCCGATCGAGCGCGCGCCCGCGCTGGTGGCCACGGTCGCCATGTCGCAGGTCCTGGTGATCCTCGTGGCGGGAACGGTGGGCACGGTCGTGCCGGTGGCGCTTGCGCGGGCGAAGGTGGATCCGGCCGTGGCGATGGGGATCTTCATCCTCACCCTGAACGACGTGGCCGGGGTGCTCATCCTCTTCGCGATCGCCACGCAGCTCTACCTCTAGCCGGGCCCGCCGCGCGGGCCGCGCCGCGCCGGCGGTGTGCGCGGATCGGCATGGGTGGTGCCGGGCTGGTCGGCCGCGCGGCAGGGCTCCGGCGCGAGAAGCGCGTCGAGCATGTCCGAGATGTCCTCGATCCGTTCGGCGACGACATGGGTGACGCCATGCTCGCGCTGAAGCCGCCCGGTCACCCTCAGAAGCCGCGCCGCGATCACCGCGCGGCGGAAACGCTCGTAGAGCGCGCGCCAGACCACGACGTTCACCACCCCGGTCTCGTCCTCCAGCGTGACGAAGATCACCCCCTTTGCGGTGCCGGGCCGCTGGCGCAGGATCACGAGCCCCGCCACCGTCACCCGCGCGCCCGCGGGCGGCTCGCCAAGCCGCGCGGCCGGCAGCGCCGCGGGGGGGCGCGGCCAGGGCCCGGAAAAGGCGGGCCCGCGCAGGGCAGGGCGCAGCGTCAACATGAGAACGAAAATAGAACATTTGCGCGCCTGCGCAAGCCTGCCCGGTGTCCTGGCCGCGATGCCCCGGCAACGGGGTCGCAAATCGCTCTGGCGTGTCCTAGATCGCTTGGCTAGGAACCCCCGGAGGAATGAGCAAGGGAACGACGCGGCATGGCGAAGATCACCTATATCGAGCACAACGGCACCGAGCACGTCGTCGAGGTCCCGAACGGCCTGACCGTGATGGAAGGCGCGCGCGACAACAACATCCCCGGCATCGAGGCCGATTGCGGCGGCGCCTGCGCCTGCTCCACCTGCCATGTCTACGTCCACCCCGACTGGGTCGGCAAGCTGCCGCCCAGGGAGGACATGGAAGCCGACATGCTCGATTTCGCCTACGAGCCCGATCCCGAGCGGTCGCGGCTGACCTGCCAGCTCAAGGTCTCCGACGCGCTCGACGGCCTCGTGGTGCAGATGCCCGAAAAGCAGATCTGATGCGGCTCGCCGCGGCGCTCGCCTGTCTCGCCGCGGCCGGCTGCGCCGCGGCCGACGGCGGCCCTGCCGGCGATATCGCGTCCGCCCGGTACGAGGTGCCGCTCGATACCTATCCCCATCGCATCATGGGATCGATCCGCGAGAAGGCCGTGCTCGCCGTGACCACGACCGACGGGCGTACGCTGCGGATCGACCTACGCGACGGGCCCGAACCCGACCATGTGTTCGAGGACACCGCCCCCCGCGTCGCCGATGCCGATGGCGACGGCGCGGCCGACGTGATCGTCGTCGAGACCGACCCGCAACTGGGCGCACAGCTTGCCGTCTATTCGCTGCGGCAGGGGGCGCTCGTGAAGGCGCACGCAACGCCGCATATCGGCACGCGCTTTCGCTGGCTCGCACCGGCGGGCATCGCGGATCTGAACGGCGACGGCGTGACCGACATCGCCTATGTGGACCGGCCGCACCTCGTCCGCACCCTGCGCGTGTGGAGCTGGGCCGCCGGCGGCCTGACCGAGATCGCCGCGCTCGAAGGGCTCACGAACCACCGTATCGGCGACGAGGTGATCTCGGGCGGCATCCGCGACTGCGGGCAGGGCCCCGAGATCGTGCTGGCAGACGCCGGCTGGCGCCGCCTTCGCGCCGTGACGCTCGCGGATGGGCGTCTCGCCGCCCGCGACATCGGCCCGCTCGCCGATGGCACGAGCTTCGCCGCGGCCCTCGCCTGCGAGACCGGCTAGCCGCGCAACCTCCCCCCGCTCCCGTGCGCGGACGGTTCCCTGCTTCTTCTTGGCAGAAATACTCCGGGGGAGGCGCGCCGGCAGGCGCGGCGGGGGCGGAGCCCCCCGCGCCCTCTCAGCCCGCGCGGCCGCCGCCGAGCGCACGCCAGCCGATGTCGGATCGCCAGACACCGCCCGGCCAGTCCACGGCTCGCACCATGGCGTAGGCACGCTCGGCCGCCTCGGCGAGTGTCGCGCCGCGCGCGGTCAGGGTCAGGACCCGCCCGCCGGCCGAGACGATGCGCCCGTCAGCGCGCGCTGTGCCGGCGTGAAAGCACTGGTGGAAACTGTCCTCGGGCAGCGCGTCCAGCCCGCCGATGGGCTCGCCCTTCGCGTAGTCGCCGGGATAGCCCTTCGCGGCCATCACCACGGTCATGGCGTGATCGCCCGCCCAGTTGACGCGGGCCGCGCCCAGCCGGCCCTCCGCGGTCGCCTGCATGAGATCCAACGCCTGCGCGCCGAGGCGCAGCATCAGCACCTGCGCCTCCGGATCGCCGAAGCGGACGTTGAATTCCACCAGGCGCGGCCGGCCCTCCGCGATCATGAGCCCGGCGTAAAGGACCCCGGAATAGGGGGTGCCGCGCCGCGCCATCTCGGCCACCACCGGCTTCACGATCTCCTCGAGGGCGCGGGCCTCCACCTCCGGCGTCATCACCGGGGCGGGCGAATAGGCGCCCATGCCGCCGGTGTTGGGGCCGGTGTCGGCCTCGCCGATGCGCTTGTGGTCCTGCGCGGTGCCGACGGGCAGCACCTCCTCGCCGTCCACCAGCACGAAGAAGGAGGCCTCCTCGCCGGTCATGAACTCCTCGATCACCACTTCGGCGCCCGCCTGCCCGAAAGCGCCCGCGAACATCTCGTCCACCGCCGCGCGGGCCTCGTCGAGCGTTTCGGCCACCACCACGCCCTTCCCGGCGGCGAGCCCGTCGGCCTTTACCACGACGGGCGCGCCGGTGGTCTCGAGGTGCGCCCTGGCGGCGCGGGCGTCGGTGAAGCGCGCCCAGGCGGCGGTGGGCGCGCCGCAGGCATCGCAGATCTCCTTCGTGAAGGCCTTCGAGGCTTCGAGCCGCGCCGCCGCCGCCGACGGGCCGAAGACGGCGACGCCCGCGTCGCGCAGCCGGTCGGCGATCCCTGCGGCGAGCGGCGCTTCGGGCCCCACGATCGCGAGGTCGATCGCCTCGCTTTCGCAGAAATTCGCCACCGCCGCGCCGTCGAGAATNGGGCCTCGTCGAGCGTTTCGGCCACCACCACGCCCTTCCCGGCGGCGAGCCCGTCGGCCTTTACCACGACGGGCGCGCCGGTGGTCTCGAGGTGCGCCCTGGCGGCGCGGGCGTCGGTGAAGCGCGCCCAGGCGGCGGTGGGCGCGCCGCAGGCATCGCAGATCTCCTTCGTGAAGGCCTTCGAGGCTTCGAGCCGCGCCGCCGCCGCCGACGGGCCGAAGACGGCGACGCCCGCGTCGCGCAGCCGGTCGGCGATCCCTGCGGCGAGCGGCGCTTCGGGCCCCACGATCGCGAGGTCGATCGCCTCGCTTTCGCAGAAATTCGCCACCGCCGCGCCGTCGAGAATGTCGAGCGACGCGCAGGTCGCGATCGCCGCGATGCCGGCGTTGCCGGGTGCCACGATCAGCTTGTCGCATTTCGGGTTCTGCATCGCCGCCCAGGCGAGCGCGTGCTCGCGGCCCCCGCCGCCGAGAATCAGGATGTTCATGCGTCGTGCCTCCGCTCGGGTCGCGCCTGATTAGGGGCGCGGCGGGCGCGGAGCAAGCTTGGGCCCGGTTTGCGTGGCGTGTTATCGTATGCTCGACTTCACACCGAACCGAGAGGAGAGACGCCATGTCCGCACTCGACGGCAAGACCATCGCCATTCTCGCCACCAACGGCTTCGAGCAATCCGAACTGGAGGTGCCCCGGGACCGTCTCGCCGCGGCGGGCGCCACCGTGCATGTGGTCTCGCCCGAAAGCGGCGAGATCACCGGCTGGGACGGCGACAACTGGGGCCGCCCCGTCCGCGTGGACCGCGACCTCGCCGGGGCCGACGCCGCGGACTACGACGCGCTGGTGTTGCCCGGCGGCCAGATCAACCCCGACCTTCTGCGGGTCGAGCCGGCGGCGGTGGCCCTCGTCTCGGCGTTCTGGGCGGCCGGCAAGCCCATCGGCGCGATCTGCCACGCGCCCTGGCTTCTGGTGGAGGCGGATGTCGTGCGCGGCCGCCGCGTGACCTCCTACCATTCGATCCGCACCGACCTGCGCAACGCCGGCGGCGAATGGGAGGAGTCCGAGGTCGTCATCGACCAGGGGCTCATCACCAGTCGCCACCCGGGCGACCTCGACGCGTTCTGCGACAAGCTCGTCGAGGAGATCGGCGAGGGGCGCCACCACGACCGCGCGGCATGAGCTTCCCTTCGCCGGCCGGATCGGGCATGCAGGCGGCATGTCCGATCTGATCGAAGATGACGGGCCCGGAGCGGGGCCGCGCGGCAACGCCCCCGAATTCACGGTGTCGGAGCTTTCCGGCGCCGTGAAGCGTGTCGTGGAAGGGGAGTTTCCCCATGTCCGCGTGCGCGGCGAGGTGGGGCGCGTCTCGCGGCCGCGCTCGGGGCATGTCTATCTCGACCTCAAGGACGAGCGCGCGGTGCTTTCGGGCGTGATCTGGAAGGGCGCTGCGGCGCGGCTCGCCACCCAGCCCGAGGAAGGGCTCGAGGTGGTGGCCACCGGGCGGCTGACGACGTTCCCCGGCCAGTCGCGCTACCAGATCGTGATCGAGGACATCCGGCCCGCCGGGCAGGGCGCGCTCATGGCGCTGCTCGAGCAGCGCAAGAAGCAGCTCGCCGCCGAGGGGCTTTTCGACGAGGCGCGCAAGAGGCGCCTGCCCTACCTCCCCGAGGTGATCGGGGTCGTGACCTCGCCCTCGGGCGCGGTGATCCGCGACATCCTCCATCGCCTGCGCGACCGCTTCCCGCGCCACGTGCTGATCTGGCCCGTGGCGGTGCAGGGCGAACGCTGCGCGCCCGAGGTGGCGAACGCCATCCGGGGCTTCAACGCGCTGCCCAGGCGCGGGCCGATCCCGCGGCCGGACCTCCTGATCGTGGCCCGTGGCGGCGGCTCCATCGAGGATCTCTGGGGCTTCAACGAAGAGATCGTGGCCCGCGCCGCCGCGGCCTCCGGGATCCCGCTCGTCTCGGCGGTGGGCCACGAGACCGACACCACGCTCATCGATTTCGTCTCCGACCGCCGCGCCCCCACGCCCACTGCCGCGGCGGAGCTTGCGGTGCCGGTGCGGCTCGACCTCGTCGTGTGGCTCGACGGGCAGGGCGGGCGGCTCACCCATGCGCTGACCGCGGGCCTCGCGCGGCGCGGCGAGCGGCTGCGCGACCTCGGCCGCGGCCTGCCGCGCCCCGAAACGCTGGTGGAATATCCCCGCCAGCGGCTCGACACGCTGTCGGACCGGCTGCCCGCGGCGCTCTCGCGCGGGGTGCAGGCCCGGCGCGTGACGCTTTCCGAGGCCGCGGGAAGCCTCAGGCCGGCATTGCTGGCCTCGCGCCTCGACTTCCGCCGGGACGCCTTCGCGGCGCTTGGCCCGCGCCTCGCCCCCGCGCTTGCGCGCCTTGTCGCGGCGCGGCGCGAGGCGCTGGGCCGCCGCGCGGACCGGCTGGACCTGCGCCCGGTGCGCGACGACCTCGCCCGGCGGCGCGAGGCGCTGGACAGGGTTGCCCGCCGGCTTTCCGAGGCGGGCGCGGCAGGCATCGCGGCGCGCCGCGAGCGGCTCGCCGCCCTCGACCGGCTGCGCGAGACGCTGGGCTACCGCGCCACGCTGGAGCGCGGCTATGCCGTGGTCCGCGGCGACGGCGCCGTGGTCACGCGCAAGGCGGCGGCCGAGGCCGCGAGCGCGCTGGAGATCGAGTTCGCCGATGGCCGGCTGCGCTTCGGGCAGGGCCCGAAGCGCGGCGGCGGGAGCAAGGCGAGCGACCCGCCGCCCGAGCAGGGCTCCCTGTTCTAGGTGCCGTCAGCGCCGGGCGAGAATGAGCGTCTCGCCCCCCCCGCGCAGCAGCAGCGCGCCGGTTTCGTCGATGTCGAAGCCGTCCACTTTCCCCAGCGCGTCGTAGAATCGCTGTTCCTGGTTCATGACCGCCTCCGCGCAGGCCATCATGGTCCCGGCGACCGGCCCGACGGTCAGCCGCTCTCCGGTCAGTTCGAACTGGCCGGTATAGCGGTTGCAGCCGCCGGTGCCGCTGACGCGGCCCTCCCGGCCGACATGGACGGTCACGCGCGACGAATCGATCAGCCCTTCGCCGGAGATGTCCTCGACCACCCACTCGCGCCCGGTCAGAAGCTCGATCGGCGCGCCGCCGCAGCCGCGAAGCGTCTGCTCGCGCGTCTCGACGGTCACGGTTTCGGGATAGGGCATTCCGGTCATGCTGTCGCGGCAGATCGTCTCGGCCACGGTCAGGCGGATGTCGGCCTCGGGCATCGCGTAGCCGAAGGCCCCGTCCGCGATCACGGGATCGGGAAGCTGGGCGGTCACCGATTCGGCGCCCATGCCGGTGGTCAGGGTGACCTGTCCGCCCTGCATCTCCAGCGTCCAGAACGGCTCGTTGCCGCGCGCGGTCCATGCGGGCGCGGCGTCGGGGGGCACGAGCCGGCACTCCGGCAGCGCCTCGCCTTCGATTTCGACCATTGCGCTGTCGCCCTTCGTCCAGACCATGGCCGAACCGTCGGCGGCCTCGAACTTCGCGCCGGACGCCGCGCGCACCTGATCGAGCTCGATCACGGCGGTCCCGGTGTCCAGAAGCGCCTTTTCGCCGGCGAAGCCGAGCCGCAGACGCCGGTCGCCGCAGACCATCTCGCTGGTGAATCCCATCGGCGTGTAGGGCCGCAGCATGACCTCGCCCACGTCCACCGGCTCTGCGCCGGGTTCCACGGCCACGGGCGCGCTCAGCCAGCGCGGCGCACCGTCCACGAAGATCGCCACCCGCAGATCGGCGCGCAGACCTTGCGGGATGTCCACCGAGAAGGGAAGGGGCACCTGCGCGCCCTCGGTGGCTTCGCGGACGAAGCCCAGGCTTTCGTCGTTGAAGCCGCGCGCCTCCACCGCGATCTCGGCGTCGGGCGGCAGGGCGATGCGCGCCATGTAGGACGCGCGGCCCTCGATCGAGCGGCTGTCCTGCGCCGAGACGCCCGGCGCGAGCGCCGTCAGGGCGAGCGTCAGGCCAAGCGCCGCAACGCGATGAAAAACGGGCATGGAACGTCTCCTTGCGGGGTGATGTGTCATCGGAACGGTGTCCGCCGGGCGCGAGCGTGCCGGCATTCTGTAACGGGCGCGCGACCCCGCGGCCATCAGACGCCCACCTCGGGGCCGAGGCACTGCATCGGCTCGTCGCTTTCCCCCGCCTCGTAGAGCGGCACCGCGGTGTCATCCTCGAAGATCGCGGTCAGCCCGCCGCCCGGTGCGCGGAAGAACTGCCAGCATTGCGGCCCGAGCCGGTCATCCTCGTAGACGAAGCAGATGTAGCCGCGCGCGTCCTCGTACCAGCGCCCCTCGATGCACTCGCCGTCGAGGAAGGACCAGACCACCTCGCGGTCGTCCTTGTATTCCTCGACCCCGTAGGCCTGCCCGGACTGACCGTAATAGAGCGTCTTTCCGCGCGTGTAGGCGTCGAACTCCTCGGCGTTCATGGGCTGGGCGGCTGCAAGCGGCGTTGCGGCCAGAAGCGCGGCGCAGGTCAGGGCGTGAAGGGTGCGGTACGTCATTTTTCGAACCTGCCATGGCGGCGCGGCGATGTTAACCGCTCATTGCAGCCGAGGGGCCGGCATGCGCGGTCCATCAGGGCAGGCGCCGCAGCATGTAGGCCACGCGCTTGCCCGGCAGGAACGCGCCTTCGCCCACCGCGTCGAAGCCTTCGCGCGCGTGAAAGGCCAGCGAGGCCGGGTTCGGCGGGGCCACGTTCACCTCGCATGCGATCAGGCTGCGCCCGCTCGCCCGCGTCGCGTCGTAAAGCGCGGCGTAGAGCCGCCGTGCGAGACCGCGCCCGCGCGCGGCCGGATCCACGATCACCCGGTCCACGTAGACGAAAGCGGGATAACGCGCCTTGAACCAGCGGAAATTCGGGCTGTCATAGGCCGCGCCCTCGTCGAAGGCGATCAGGAAGCCCGTGCCGTCCCCGAACGCCGGCGCGGCGAAGGCGGCGGCGCACATCGCCTCGAGGTCCTCGGCGCGAAGCGGCGATGTCTCGGCCTCGTGCATCCGGTTGAGCCGCAGCGCTCTGGCGCGAAGGTCGGGGCCTGCGCCGCGCAGGTCCGACATCGCGGCGGGGGCGGCGGGCGTCTTGCCCGTTGCGGGGGCAGGCGGGTCATCGCGGCGCGGCGCGGTCTTTCCGGTCCTGGTCATCGGTCGTTTCCTCCCTGCTGCGCCGGAACGCTGCCATGCTTGGGGATCATAGGCGGGGCGGCTCTGCCCTTCCATCCCGTCGCGCCAGTGGTTAGGTGGAGAAAAACCGAAAGCGTGCGCGAATGGCCTTTTTCAGAAAGCTCAAGGACCGTCTTTTCAAGTCCTCGTCGAAGATCGACGAGGGGCTCGAGGCCATTGTCGAGGAGGGCGGCGCCGTCGAGCCGGACGCGCCCGGGCGCGGGCCCGAGCATCCGGCCGAGCCCGAGCCGTCGCCCGAGCGCGAACCTACACCGATCCCCTCGCCCGCGCCCGAACCGGAGCCGGAACCGGAGCCCGTGCCGCGGCCCGCGCCCGAAGAGGAGCCCGCGCGCCCGCCCGAGGAGGAGCCCGCCCCGGCCCCGTTCGAGCCGCCCGAAGAGCCGCGCCCGGCGGACCCCGAGCCCGCGACCCCGCCGCGCGAGCGCCCGCAACCGGGCGAGCCGGGGCCCGGGCCGATGCCCGTGGAGATCCCCGGCGACGCGCCGCAGGAAGAGCCGCCGCAGGAAGGCCGCGGTCTTCTGGGCCGGCTTCTGGGGCGCCGCGGCGATGCGCCCGTCATGCGGCGCAGCCTCGACGACGAGATGCTGGAGCGCCTCGAGGAGTTGCTGATCGCGGCCGACATGGGGGTGGATACGGCCCTGCGCGTCACGGCGAACATGGCCGAGGGCCGGTTCGGCCGGAAACTCTCTGTGGAGGAGATCAAGCGCCTGCTCGCGCAGGAGATCGCCCGCATCCTGGAGCCGGTGGCGAAGCCGCTGCCGATCTACGCCAGGCGCCCGCAGGTGGTTCTGGTCGTGGGCGTCAACGGGTCCGGAAAGACGACGACCATCGGCAAGCTCGCAAGCCAGTTCCGCGCCGCGGGCAAGCAGGTCGTGATCGCCGCGGGCGACACGTTTCGCGCCGCCGCCGTGGAGCAGTTGCAGATCTGGGGCGAGCGCGCCGGCGTGCCGGTGCTGACCGCGCCGGAGGGGTCGGACCCCGCGAGCCTCGCCTTCGACGCGATGACGAAGGCCGAGGCCGAGGGCGCGGACCTTCTGCTGATCGACACCGCCGGGCGGTTGCAGAACCGCCAGGACCTGATGGAGGAGCTTGCCAAGATCGTGCGGGTGATCCGCAAGAAGGACCCCGACGCGCCGCACAACACGCTTCTGGTGCTGGACGCCACCACGGGCCAGAACGCGCTCAACCAGGTCGACGTGTTCCGCAAGATCGCCGACGTGACCGGTCTTGTCATGACGAAGCTCGACGGCACCGCGAAAGGCGGGGTGCTGGTGGCGCTCGCCGACCGCTTCGGTCTGCCGATCCACGCCATCGGCGTGGGAGAGCAGATCGACGACCTCGCCCCCTTCGATCCCGAGGAGTTCGCCGCCGCGCTGACCGGGCTGGACAACTCGGCATGAATGGACGCGCCCGCGGGGGCGCCGCCCCCGCGGCAGGGGCCGCGCAGCCGTCGCCGTCGGCCCCAGACACCTGCCATGCCCGCATGGCCTCTTCGAATCGCTGCTCCGCACCGCGAACCGGCCCGCCCGCGCCACCGCGCCCGGTGCGCGCCCGGGCAGGGCGGGCGCCCGAAACAGCGCGGCGGGCATGAGCGCGTGGCTCGTCTCGCTCGAGGGCACGGCGGCGGGCGAGACGCTCGCCGCGGCGCTCGCGCTTTTCGCGGCCTTCCTGCACGCGGTCTTCGGGGCGCTTCAGAAGGGCCGGCACGACCCCTGGCTCAGCCGCGGCGCGATCGACGCCGCCTATGCGGCGATGGCCGCGCCCTTCGCCCTTTTCGTCGTGCCCTGGCCCGAGCCGCACATGTGGCCGATCTTCGCCGGCGCCATGGCGATCCACCTGGGCTACAAGATTCTGCAGGCCCTGGCCTACACGCGGGGGGCCTATACGGTGGTCTACCCGGTGGTGCGCGGGACCGGGCCGCTCTTCGCGGTGCTGGGCGCGCTCGTGATCTTCGGCGAGGCGTTCACGCCGATGCAGTGGCTGGGCCTCGCGGTCCTTCTGGCGGGGATCTTCGGCCTCGCCGCCTACAACCTCGCCACCTGGCCCACAGCGCGCGAGACGCTGCCCGCGGCGCTCGGCCTCGCCTTCGCCACGGGGCTCTTCGTGGCGCTCTACACCACCTGGGACGCCTACGGGATCCGCGCCACCGCCGATCCCTTCACCTTCCTCGCCTGGTTCTTCCTGCTCGACGGGATCATGCTGCCGGGCTTCGTCTACCTCCACTGGCGGCGGATGCCGGCGCGGCCCGCGGCCGCGGGCCTGATGCTGCGCGGCGTGATCGGCGGCCTCGTGGCCTTCGGCAGCTTCGGCTCGGTGATGCTGGCCACCCGGCTCGACGACGTGGGCGAGGCGGCGGTGCTGCGCGAGACCTCGACCGTCTTCGCCGCCCTCATCGGCTGGCTCGCGCTCAAGGAGACGGTTGGGCCGCGCCGGATCACGCTGATGGCCTTGATCGCGGCGGGGGCCGTGATAGTGGAAGCCAATGGCTGACAACCGCCCCACCGACCCGAAGCCCGTGGCCCCCTGGCTCAAGCAGACGCTGGAACTGGGCCCGCCGCTTCTGTTCTTCGTGATCTACCTGCGGCTCAGGGACGAGGTCTTCACCATCGCCGGCACGGAGTATTCCGGCTTCATCGTGGCGACGGTGGCCTTCGTGCCGATTCTGCTTGCCTCGATTGGGGTGCTCTGGTGGCTGACCGGACGGATGAGCCGGATGCAGGTCCTCACCGCGATCATGGTGGTCTTCTTCGGCGCGCTCACCGCCTGGTTCAACGACGAGCGCTTCTTCAAGATGAAGACGACGATCGTCTACGGCTTCTTCGCGGCGCTGCTCGGGCTCGGGCTTCTGCGGGGGCGGAGCCTGCTGGCCTACGTGCTCTCGGAGGCGCTGCCGATGCGCGAGGAGGGCTGGATGATCCTGACGCGGCGGCTGACGGCGATGTTCGCCGCGCTCGCCGTGGGCAACGAGTTCGTCTGGCGCACCATGTCCACCGACGCCTGGGTCAAGATCGAGACCTTCGGCTTCCCGATCCTGCTTTTCGTCTTCCTCTGGTGGCAGATCATGGCGCTCCAGCATCACATCGAGGACGGGGACGAGGGCGGGCGCTGAAAAAGGGGGGCTGTCCGCCCCCCTCGGGGCGTCGCCCCTCACCCCCCGAGAGTTTTTGCGCCAAGAAGAAGGGGCGGGCGCGGCCCTAGCCCTTCTGTCCGAACAGGATCTTCTGCGCCTCGCGGTCGTCGGCGGCGGAGCTGCGCATCTCGGCGGCGAGGTCGCGGCCCGTCCGCACGGCGGGGCGCGCGCCCACCTCCTCGAGCCAGCGCTTCATGTGGGGCTTGTCGTCGAGGGTCTGCTCCTGGCCTTCCCAGAGCGAGGCCCAGGGCCAGATCGCCATGTCGGCGATGGAGTAGAACTCCCCGGCCACGTAACGGGTCTCGGCGAGCCGGGTGTCGAGCACGCGGTAGAGCCGCGCGGTCTCGTTGCGGTAGCGATCCTTGGCATAGGACAGGTCCTGCGGCGGATCCATGGCGGGCGCGTATTTCAGGAAGTGATGCGCCTGGCCCGCCATCGGGCCGAGCCCGCCCATCTGCCACATGAGCCACTCTTCCACCGCCACGCGCTCGCGCTCGGTGCTTCCGTGGAAGCGCCCGGTCTTGCGGGCGAGATATTGCAGGATCGCCCCCGATTCGAAGACGGAGATGGGCCGGCCGTCGGGGCCTTCGGGGTCCACGATCGCGGGCATGCGATTGTTGGGTGCGATTTTCAGGAACGCGGGGTCGAACTGGTCGCCCTTGCCGATGTTCACGAGCTTGACCTCGTAGGGCAGCTCCATCTCCTCCAGCGCGATGGCGATCTTCCAGCCATTGGGCGTGGGCCAGTAATGCAACTCTATCGGTCGGGTCATCCGGGCCTCCTGTGCTCGCCGTCAGGATGACGTGTTCGGCAGCAATGACAAGGCCGCGTCCCCGTGCGCCGGCGCAAGAAGCCGTGACCATCGGGGTTGCGGGCGTTGGGGCAGCTGGGCGCGGAGCGCTGCGAGCGGCAGGGTCTCGGGGCGGCGGAGAAGTGCGCGGTAGAGGTCGAAGACGCCCGGGCGGAGATAGGCCGACCAGTGGCAGACGCGCCGCGCCGGGGCCGCGACGGGGAAGCCGCGCGCGCGCAGCACGGCGAGGGTGGCCGGGTCGTCGAGCTGGAGCGTGAGCGCGCCGGGCCGGTCGCCGAGACCGTGGCCGAGCGTGAGGTCGCCCCGCCGCGGCGGGGCGATCAGCCGCTCGAGCAGGAAATCGAAGAGGTCGTTCTCGCGGCTCGTGACGTTGACGATCTCCGCCGCGCGGCCCGCGGGCGTGGCGAGCGCCGCCTCGGCACGGCTGGCGAACTCGGCGCCCGCGAGCAGGATGGCGCGGGTCACGGCCCGCTCGGGCAGCCGGGCAAGGGCTTGCAGCACCACCCGCGCGCCGAGCGAATGGGCGAGCGCGTGGATCGGACGGTGGGGCGCGGTGGCGTGCAGCACCTCGATCGCCTGGGCAAGCGCCGCCCCCGCCCCCGCCGCGCGGTCGTAGGCCTGCCAGATCGTGCCGCGCGCGTTCCAGCCCAGCGCGATGCCGAGCCCTTCCTCGGGACCGCCGGCGCCGAAGCCGAGGCCGCGCGGCCAGCTGAGCGCCTTCCAGCAGTCTCCGCGCTCTTCGAGCGAGAGGATGTGGCCGTGCGGGCAGCGCGCGGGGTGGCCGGGACGGAACTTGTAGCCATGCACCATCACGATGATCGGCCCGCTGCCCGTGCGCGCCGCCTCGGCGAGCAGCGGCCCGGGCGCATCGGCACTCCCGTGCAGGTGCGGCGTCTCGCCCAGTGCATCCAGTCGCAGAAGCGGCATCGCCCATGCCCCACTACATGTTGTGGGCAACGCTTAGGGCGGCCATACGAAACTGGCGTGACGGCGGGGTTACGGATTCGTGACGGTGTTGACGTGCAACAGCGCCGCGGGTAACCGCGGTCCCGTGGCGATTTGTTCACCGGATTGCGGGCCACGCGAAAGATACCGCTAAAGAGGTCAAGACGAAGGGCCCCCGTTCGCTTGACCGCGCGTGGGGGCTTTTTCGTCCGGGCGAGCCCCGGGGGAGGTGCAGGATGTCGGAGGGCTGGAAGCCGCGCACGCGGCTGGTGCATGGCGGCGCGCGGCGCTCGCAATACGGGGAGGTGAGCGAGGCGCTCTTCCTCACCCAGGGTTTCGTCTACGACAGTGCCGAGGCCGCCGAGGCGCGGTTCCGCGCCGCCGGCCCCGACGAGTTCATCTACGCCCGCTACGGCAATCCGACGGTGGCGATGTTCGAGGATCGCATCGCGGGCCTCGAGGGAACCGAGGACGCCTTCGCGACCGCGAGCGGCATGGCGGCGGTGTCGGGCGCGCTCATGTCGATGCTGCGGGCGGGCGATCATGTCGTGGCCGCCCGCGCGCTCTTCGGTTCCTGCCTTTACGTGCTGGAGGAGGTGCTCGCCCGCTACGGGGTCGAGGTGAGCTTCGTGGATGGCACCGACCTCGATCAGTGGCGCGCGGCGCTGCGCCCCGGCACGCGCGCGGCGTTCTTCGAATCCGTCTCGAACCCCACGCTGGACGTCATCGACATCGCCGCCGTTTCGGACATCGCCCATGTCGCTGGCGCGACCGTCGTCGTGGACAACGTCTTCGCCACCCCCGTCCATTCGCGGGCCGCGCTGCAGGGCGCGGACGTGGTGATCTATTCCGCCACGAAGCACATCGACGGGCAGGGCCGGGTGCTTGGCGGCGTCATCCTCGGAACGCGGGAGTTCATCCGCGGGACCGTGGAGCCCTACATGAAGCATACGGGCGGTGCGCTTTCGCCCTTCAACGCCTGGGTTCTCCTGAAGGGCCTGGAAACCATGGATCTGCGGGTGCGGGCGCAGACCGAGACGGCCGCGCGGCTGGCCGCGGCGCTGGAGGGTCATCCGAAGCTGTCGCGCGTCCTCTATCCCGGCCTCGCCTCGCATCCGCAGCACGCGCTGGCGCAGCGGCAGATGGGCGCAGGGGGCACGATGCTCGCGCTGGAGCTCGCCGGCGGGCAGGAGGCGGCGTTCCGCTTCCTCAATGCCCTCGATCTTGTCGTCATCTCGAACAATCTGGGCGATGCGAAGTCGATCGTCACCCATCCTGCCACGACGACCCATCAGCGCCTGCCCGAGGCGCAGAAGGCCGTGCTGGGGATCACGCCGGGGCTCGTGCGGCTCTCTTGCGGGCTCGAGGACGGCGACGATCTGCTGGCCGATCTGACCCGCGCGCTCGACGCGGCATGAGCGGTCCGGGGGCGGCGTGAGCGCCGGGCGCGGGCCGGAAAATGCCGCGTCGCCGTTGGATTTCCGCCCGCGCCCGTCCTATGTCTTCAGCCGACAGAGGATCTGCCGAAGGGGCGAGCCCGATGAATGTGCATGTGAGCGAGATGGAAACGGCGCCCGACCGCAAGGAGGCCGAGATGGCGCTGGCCCGGCTGCGGCGCTGGATCGAGGACGCGAGCGAGGAAGAGATCGCCGCGCTCGACCCGGCTGTCCTGCGCCTGCTGCCGAACTCCGGCGCCTACCCCGAACTCGCGCGCGACTATCCGGAAGATTTCCGCGCCGACGCGGCCTACAAGGCCACCTTGCCCGATCTTCAGAACGGCCCGGCCGCACTGATACGCGGCGCGCGGCGGCCGATCCAGCATGTGGGCATCTCCAACTTCCGCCTGCCGATCCGCTTCCATACCCGCGACAACGGCGACCTGACGCTCGAGACGTCCGTCACCGGCACGGTGAGCCTGGAAGCCGAGAAGAAGGGCATCAACATGAGCCGTATCATGCGGAGCTTCTACGCCCACGCCGAGCGGGTGTTCAGCTTCGACGTGATCGAGGCGGCGCTCGACGACTACAAGAGCGATCTCGACAGCCTCGATGCGCGCATCATGATGCGCTTTTCCTTCCCCGTCCGGGTGGAGAGCCTGCGCTCGGGCCTGTCGGGCTACCAGTATTACGACATCGCGCTCGAGCTGGTGGAGACGGCGGGCCAGCGTCGCCGCATCATGCATCTGGACTACGTGTATTCGTCCACCTGCCCCTGCTCGCTGGAGCTGTCGGAACATGCGCGGCGGGAGCGGAGCCAGCTCGCCACGCCCCATTCGCAGCGGTCGGTGGCGCGGGTCTCCGTCGAACTGACGGGCGAGGGGTGCCTGTGGTTCGAGGATCTCGTGGAACTCTGCCGCCGCGCGGTGCCCACCGAGACCCAGGTGATGGTCAAGCGCGAGGACGAGCAGGCCTTCGCCGAGCTCAACGCCGCGAACCCGATCTTCGTGGAGGACGCGGCGCGGCTTTTCGCCGCCGAGCTGGAGCAGGACGCGCGGGTGGGCGACTTTCGCGTGGTGGCCAGCCACCAGGAGAGCCTGCACAGCCACGACGCGATCTCGGTGTTGACCGAGGGCGACACCTTCGCCGCCGAAAGCCTGGATCCGAAGCTCTTCGCCACGCTGATCCACGCGCGCTGACGCGCGCTCAGCCGCGGTGCCGGCTCATCCACCAGGTGATGCCGCCAACGCGGACGCCGGCGCGGCTGTCGCCCTCGGCCGTGTCCCGCGGCGGTTGGATGTCCTCGGCCCCTGCGGCGAGTGCGGTGCGGTGCGCGGCGGCCGGGTCGGCGACCCAGACATGCACATGTGCCTCGGGCCCGTCCGGGGCCTGGCCGATCATCACCGTGCCGTCGTCGAGGCGCAGCGTCATGTGCCTGATCCCGCCGCCTTCGTGGCGGTGCGCCTCCAGCACCTCCGCGCCGAACACGGCCTTCAGGAACTCGGCCTGCGCCGCCGCATCGGAGACGATGAGGTAGGGGGCCACGCTCGTCTGCCCCTCGGGTTTCCAGTCCATCGCGTGCCCTCCACCTCGCGAGCGTCTCACGAAGACGCGGCGCAGGGCAAGGCGCGCGCTTGACAGCCGCGCGACGGCCCGCCAACGCTCCGCCTCATGTTCGATCTGCGCCCGGTTGGATACGTCATCGGCCTGCTCGTCGCCGTGCTCGGCGCGGCGATGCTTCTGCCGATGCTGGTGGACATCGCCGAGGGGCGCGGCCACTGGCCCGTCTTCGCCCAGAGCGCCTTCGTCACCGGGCTTTCGGGGGGGCTCATCGCGCTGGGCTGCGCCAACGGCGCGCAGGAGCGGCTCTCGATCCAGCAGACCTTTCTTCTGACCACGGGCGTGTGGGTGGCCTTGCCGGTCTTCGGCGCGATCCCCTTCGTCCTGGGCGCCACGGAGGCGCGTGTGGTGGACGCCTTCTTCGAGGCCATGTCGGGGCTTACCACGACGGGCTCGACCGTCTTCTCGGGCCTCGACGGGATGCCCAAGGGCCTGTTGCTGTGGCGCGGCATCCTGCAATGGCTGGGCGGCATCGGCATCATCGTCGTCGCCATGGTCTTCCTGCCCGAGCTCCGGGTGGGCGGCATGCAGATCTTCCGCGCCGAGGCGTTCGACACGATGGGCAAGATCCTTCCCCGTGCCACCGAGATCGCGATGCGGATCTCGACGATCTACCTCGCGCTGACCCTCGTGTGCGCGCTCGCCTACATCGCGAGCGGGCTGAGCGCCTTCGATGCGACCGTTCATGCCATGACCACGATCGCCACGGGGGGCTTCGCCAACTACGATTCGAGTTTCGCCGCGTTCGGCGCGTCGACGCAGTATGTCGCGGTGATCTTCATGCTGCTCGCCGCGTTGCCGTTCGTGCGCTTCGTGCAGTTGACGGCCGGAACCGCGCGGCCGCTCCTTCAGGACAGCCAGGTGCACGCGTTCCTCGCCGTCGCGGCGGCCGTCGCGGCGATCCTCGCGGTGGGTCAGGCCCTCGCGGCGGGCAGCCTCTCCGAAGCGACGATCCGTGCCTCGCTGTTCAACGGCGTGTCGCTCCTGACCGGCACGGGATACGCCTCGGCGAACTACATGATCTGGGGAAGCTTCGCGGTGGCGGTGCTGTTCTTCACGGGTCTCGTCGGGGGCTGCGCGGGATCGACCTCCTGTTCGATCAAGGTGTTCCGCTACCAGCTTCTTTTCGCCTCGATCCGGTCGCAGCTCGCGCGCATCCACGCGCCCCATGGCATGTTCACCCCGCGCTACGACGGCCGGCCGGTGGGCGAGGACGTGATCGGTTCGGTGATCGCCTTCTTCGTCTTCTTCATCGTGACCCTCGGGCTGCTTTCCGTCGCGCTGGGGATGACAGGTCTCGACATGACCACCTCGGTCTCGGGCGCGGCGGCGGCGCTGGCCAATATCGGCCCCGGCCTCGGAGACGAGATCGGCCCGGCCGGGAACTTCGCGGGGCTCAACGACGTGGCGAAATGGCTACTGGCCTTCGCGATGCTGATCGGGCGGCTGGAACTGCTGGCCGTCTACGCGATCCTGACCGTGGGCTTCTGGCGCGCCTGAGGGGGCGCGCGCCGGCCGACGGTCACTCCCAGCAGCTGACCAGCACGGTCATGTCCATCGCGCGCCGCGTCAGGTCCTCGGGCGCGATCGCCGCCGCCGGCTGCGCCGTGCGCGCCGGGACGCCCGCCGCCTCGATCAGGGGACGCAGGGCGTCCGACCTGGCGGCGAAGCGGACGTCGCCGGGCAGCTGCCGGTCGCCCTCGGCCCGGGGCAGCAGGAGGCCCATCACCGCGCCGGTCTCGTCGAAGACGGGCCCGCCCGCGTCGCCCGGCAGCGCGTCGAGGTCGAGGCGCTTGACCTCCGTCTCGCCCTGAAGCCCGTTCAGCGCCGCGAGCCGGCCGAAGGTCAGTGTGGGCGCGGTGAGTTGGCCGCCGAAGGAGTAGCCCGAGACCGCAACCTCGGAGCGCAGGCGCGCCGACCCGTCGGAGAAGGCCGCGACCTCGGCGGGGGCGAGCGCGGAGACAGGCCGCAGCACCGCCACGCCGAGCGCCTCGTCGAGAGTGACCACCCGCGCGTCGAACTCGCCCTCCAGCGTGATCCGGCCGCAGCCCCGAACGGCCTCGACGGTGGTGAGCACCGTGCCGCGATCGTCGATGTAGAAGCCCGAGCGCGAGAGCCTCGGCACCCGCACCGCGAGCCCCGAGACAAGGTCCACGGCCTGCGCGTCGTCGCTGCCCGCGCTGGGCGGCAGCACGCCGGCGAGGCGGGTGAAGCTTTCGCGCATCTCCTCGAGGAGGCGCGCGCGGCGCGTCTCGTCGTCCGCCGGCCAGACCAGGGTGAAACCCTTGATCCGTCCGCCCTCGAGCGATGCCTCCGTGTAGGAGACGATCCCGGCGTTCCGGCCTTCGAGCGTGAAGCGGTCGCCCGTGCGCGCGCGCGGCCCTTCGGGCGGCACGATTTCCAGCGTCTGCATGATGTCGAAAAGCCCCGCGAGCGTGTCGCGGTCGCCGGCCTGGCTGATCAGCAGGACGCGCGCGTCCTGCACCTCTCCTGTCGCTTCGTAGTGGGCGAACGGGTAGTCATGGCGGTCGAAGGTGACCGCGGCCGTGGGCATCAGCATCTCGATCCCCGCCGTGGCGTCGGCCACGCTTGCAAGGCCCAGCTCCTCGAAGATCGCGTTGTACTGGCCCAGCAGCGCGGCGCGCTGGCGGGTCGTCAGGATGCCCGTGACCTCGTGGCCGTTGGCCGCCTGCCAGTCGGCCATGGCGCCGCGCGTGCCGCGCCCGAAGGCGGCGTCGATCGCACCGCCGTAGAACCCCGCCCAGCGCAGCGCCTCCTGCAGTTCCGCGCGCTCCCGGCGGGTGAGCGCGGCCTCGCTCCGGCGTGCCTCGGCCGGGGTTTCCCCGGCGGGCTCCGGCTCCGGCTCCGGCAAGGGCGCGGGCGCTTCAAGGGTGCCGAACCCGTCCGCGCGGGGCAGGGCGGTGGCGGGGGGGTCGCGTTGGATCGCGCCCACGGGCCAGAAGCGCTGCCCGTAATCGGAGCTTCGCGCGATATAGCTGTCGCCGGGGATCAGCCCCGCGTTGCGATAGCGGAAGAGAAGCGTGGAGGCGTCGTCGCGCAGGTAGGGGCCGAGCGTGACGGCATACCATCCCGCGCCGAGCGCGAAGCCGTTCACGTCGGGCAGGCGCGCGGCGTAGGCGCGCGCGCGGGTCTGCGCCTCCTGGAGGCTGGGCAGCGCCTCCACCTGCACGAAGACACTCTCGGCCTGTTGCGCGGCGGCGGGCCGCAGAAGTCCGATCACGACGAGCGAGAAAACGACGAATACCCTGACCATTACTGCTCTTTTCCGTTGGCTTGCCTGCGATGGAGAGTTTACCGCAACACGAGGCGGTTGCGAGCGGGAATTTCCCGGGCCGGGGCGCGTTTCGCGGGCGCGATTGACCGCGATGCCGCACCGGCATAGGTAAGGCGCGTTCCCGAGGCGCGAGGCAGGCATGGCAGAGGCAACGACGAAGCCGCGCAGCTTTCAGGAGGTGCTCCTGCGGCTGCAGATCTACTGGGCCGAGAAGGGCTGCGCCGTGCTTCAGCCCTACGACATGGAGGTGGGCGCGGGCACCTTCCACCCCGCGACCACGCTGCGCGCGCTGGGGCCCAAACCGTGGGCGGCAGCCTATGTCCAGCCCTCGCGCCGGCCCACCGACGGGCGCTACGGCGAGAACCCGAACCGGTTGCAGCACTATTACCAGTTCCAGGTGCTCATCAAGCCGTCGCCGCCCGACCTTCAGGAGCTCTACCTCGGATCGCTCGCCGCCATCGGCATCGACATGGAGCTTCACGACATCCGCTTCGTCGAGGACGACTGGGAAAGCCCGACGCTGGGCGCCTGGGGGCTGGGCTGGGAGGTCTGGTGCGACGGGATGGAGGTGAGCCAGTTCACCTATTTCCAGCAGGTGGGCGGGCATGACTGCCACCCCGTCTCGGGCGAACTCACCTACGGGCTGGAGCGGCTGGCGATGTATGTGGTCGGCATCGATCACGTCATGGAGATGCCCTACAACGCCCCGGACGCGACCTTCCCGCTCAGCTACGGCGACGTGTTCCGCCAGACCGAGCAGGAATACAGCCGCTTCAACTTCGACGTGGCCGAGACGGAAATGCTGCTGCGCCATTTCGAGGACGCCGAGACCGAATGCGAGGCGATCCTCGCCCATCCGCAGGAGGATCCGAAAACCGGCAGGCGGATCGTCATGGCGCATCCCGCCTACGATCAGTGCATCAAGGCGAGCCACATCTTCAACCTGCTGGACGCGCGCGGCGTGATCTCGCCCACGGAGCGGCAGGCCTACATCGCGCGGGTGCGCGCGCTGGCGAAGAAATGCGCCGACGCCTTCGTCGCAAGCCCCGCCGGCGGCTGGAGCGCGCCCGATGCCGCGTAACCCCGGGCGGTCACACGGGCGCTCCGCGTGCATTGCACGGCCCTCACGCCGTTGCGCCACGGCCGCGTTGTCCTGCCACGGGGAGGTGACCCGGTGACCGGGAAGCTCGTCAGCCTGCTGATCCTCGCAAGCGGCCTGATCGGGGGCGCGGCGCTCTGGTATCTCCAGATTCACGCCTTCTACGACGAGGTGCCGGCCTCGGGACCGGAGGACGTGCGCCTGACTGCCCGCGCAAGCGGCGTGCCCGAGCCCGTGGCCCACGGCGATTTCCGCGCCATCGACTCCGACAGCTCGCCGATCCGCTACCGAGCGTGTTTCACCGTCTCGATGCCGCGCGCGGACCTCGCGGAGACCTACGTCACGATCGAGGACGCCGTGCCGCTCGTCGCCCCGGGCTGGTTCGACTGCTTCGACGCGGGCGCCGTGGGCGCGGCGCTCGAGAATGGCAGCGCCACGGCCTTCCTCGGGGTGGAGAACATCGAATACGGCGTGGATCGCGTGGTGGCCATCTTCGAGGACGGTCGCGGCGTCGCGTGGCACCGACTGAACCGCTGCGGCGAGGAGGTCTTCGACGGCAAGCCCGCCCCCGAAGGCTGCCCGCCCCCACCGCAAGGCGAGACCTGATGCCCGATCTTCTCATCGAACTCTTCTCCGAGGAAATCCCCGCCCGGATGCAGGCCCGCGCGGCCGAGGACATGAAGGCGCGCGTGACCGACGGGCTGGTGGAGGCGGGGCTCACCTACGCCTCGGCCGGCGCGTTCCGCACGCCGCGCCGCCTCGCGCTCGCCGTGGAGGGGCTGTCCGCGCGCTCGCCGGCCGTCACCGAGACGCGGCGCGGCCCGCGCGTGGACGCGCCCGAGAAGGCGGTGGAGGGCTTCCTGCGCTCCACCGGCCTCTCGCGCGAGGATCTCTCGGTCCAGGAGGACAAGAAGGGGTCCGTATACGTCGCCCGGATCACCACGCCGGGCCGCGAGGCGGCCGAGATCGTGGCCGAGGTGCTCGAGAGCGTGATCCGCAACTTTCCCTGGCCCAAATCCATGCGCTGGGGCGCGGGCACGCTGCGCTGGGTGCGGCCGTTGCACGCGATCCTGTGCATCCTTTCGGACGAGGCGGGCGCGCAGGCGGTGCCGCTCACGGTGGACGGCATCGCCGCGCGCGACACGACGCGGGGTCACCGGGTGCATGCGCCGGACCCGTTTCCTGTCGTGAATTTCGATGATTACGCGGCGAAGCTGAAGCGCGCGAACGTGATGCTCGACGCCGAGGAGCGCGCCGGGCACATCCGGCACGACGCCGCCAACCTCGCCTTCGCGGCCGGGCTCGAACTGGTGGAGGACCGAGGCCTGCTGGACGAGGTGGCGGGGCTTGTCGAATGGCCCGTCGTCCTGATGGGAGAGATCGGGGCGGAGTTCCTCGACCTGCCGCCCGAGGTTCTGCGCACTTCGATGAAGGAACATCAGAAGTTCTTCTCGGTGCGGAACCCGGCAACGGGCCGGATCGAGCGCTTCGTCACCGTGGCCAATGTGGAGGCGCCCGACGGCGGCGCCACGATCCTCGCCGGCAACCGCAAGGTGCTTTCCGCCCGGCTCTCGGACGCGAAGTTCTTCTGGGAGAACGACCTGCGCGTGGCGAAAGAAGAGCACATGCACCCCTGGCTCGACCGGCTCTCCACGGTCACCTTCCATGGCAAGCTGGGCTCCCAGGCCGACCGGGTCGCGCGCATCGCCGCGCTCGCCCGCGAGATCGCCCCGGCGGTGGGCGCCGCGCCCGACCGCGCGGGGGAAGCGGGCGGCATCTGCAAGGCCGATCTCATGTCCGAGATGGTCTTCGAGTTTCCCGAGCTTCAGGGCCACATGGGCCGGCTCTACGCCGAGGCGGCGGGTTTCGATCCCGACGTGGCCGCGGCGGTGGAGGAGCATTACGCGCCGCTCGGCCCCTCGGACGCGGTGCCCGAGGCGCCCGTGTCGGTGGCCGTGGCGCTGGCCGACAAGATCGATCTGCTGACGGGGTTCTGGGCGATCGACGAGCGGCCCACCGGCTCCAAGGATCCCTTCGCGCTCCGGCGCGCGGCGCTCGGCGTCATCCGCATCGTGCTGGCGAACGGTCTTCGATTGAACCTCGACCGCTTCGTCGACGCGCAGCTTCTGCGCCACAAGATCGCGCTCAACCGGGACGACGCGGAGGAAAAGGAGATCGAGGCGCTTGAGGGCATCCTGGACGAGGTCGCCCGTCACGGCGTCTTCGGCGCGGCCTTCCGCACCGTCCTGGGCCGGTTCGACGGGGAGGAGGATGCGCCCTCGACGGAGGACGGATCGCTCCTGCGCACGGTGGGCGATCTCGTGCCCGATCTTTCCACCGACCTGCTGGCCTTCCTTCACGACCGGCTGAAGGTGCATCTGCGGGGCGAGGGGCTGCGCCACGACGTGATCGACGCCACGCTCGCCATGCCGGGTTCGGACGACCTCGCGCTCGTGGTGGCGCGGGCCGAGGCGCTGGGCGCGCTGCTTGAAACCGAGGAGGGCGAGAACCTGCTTCAGGGGTTCCGCCGCGCCAACAACATCCTGACCCAGGCCGAGGACGCCGATGGCGTGGAATACAGCTTCGGCGCCGACCGCAGGCTGGCCGAGGCCCCTGAGGAGACGGCGCTCTTCGACGCGCTCGACGCCGCCGAGGCGGAGATCGGGCGCGCGCTCGCGGCCGAGGATCACGGCGCGGCGATGCGCGCGATGGCGGCGATGCGCCCCGCCGTGGACGCCTTCTTCGAGGCGGTGCAGGTCAACACCTCGAACTCGGTGGTGCGACGCAACCGGCTGAACCTGCTCTCGCGCATCCGCGACGTGTGCCTGCAGGTCGCGGACCTGCGCCGCATCGAAGGCTGAGCGGGCCCTTGCCAGCGCGCGCGCCGGGCGTATGCTGCGCGAACTCCCGGGAGGTGCCGCAGTGCAGCAAGACGAGGCCCGCATCACGGCCGTGACGGCCGACGCGCCGATCAGCGCCCCCACCCACGGGGGGCGCGCGAAATGCCTGCAGCGTCTCGTCCGGCTGGACCTGCCGGTGCCGCACACCGTCGCGCTGGGCTTTGCCGCGGTGCGCGACATCGCCCGTGGCGTGCCGCCCGATACCGCGACCATCCTCGGCCATTTCCCCGAGGACGCGCTGCTCTGCGTGCGTCCCTCGTCAGAGGATCCGGACTGGGGCGGGCCGGGGGCGATCCTCAATATCGGGATGAACGGCGCGCGCCACGCCGCCTTGTCGGAAACGCTTGGCGAGGAGGCCGCGACCTCGCTCTATTTCCGGTTCGTGCAGGCCTATGCGGTGCATGTCGCGCGGCTCGACCCCGACATGTTCGACGAGATCGAAGGCGCGGGTCAGCAGGCGCTGGGCGAGGCGCTGCGGGCCTACGAGGACGAGACCGAGGAGCCTTTCCCGCAGGATCGCGCCGTGCAACTGTCGGCGGTGCTGAGGTCCATGGCGCGCGCCTGGGAGGGCACGACCGCGCGGCTTCTGCGCCGCGCGAAGGGGGCGCCCGACGATGCCGGGCTCGGCCTCGTCGTGCAGGAGATGGCCTTCGGCCTCGGCGCGGGCGAGTGCGGCTCGGGCGTGCTGCAGCTCGTGGACAGCACCACCGGCGAGGCCCGCGTCACCGGGCGCTATCTCAGCCAGAGCCAGGGCCGCGAGGCGCTGCGCGAAAGCGACGCCGCGCTCTACCTCGAGCGCGATCCGCGCGGCCCGTCGCTGGAAGAGCGCGCGCCCGAGGTCTTCGCCGAGCTTCTCGCCCATGGCCGGCTGATGCGCGAGAAGCTTCGCGACGAGATGCAGGTGGAATTCACGCTGGAGAACGGGCGGCTCTACATCCTCGACGGCGTGCGGGTCGCGCGCGCGCCGCGCGCGGCGCTGCGCATCGCGGTGCAGCTTGCCGAGGAGGGGATCATCTCCCGTCACGAGGCGCTGATGCGCATCGAGCCGCGCGCGCTTTCGGAACTCCTGCACCGCCAGGTGGCGCCCGGCGCGCGCCGCAACCGGCTCGCCCGCGGGGTGGCGGCGAGCCCGGGCGCGGCCTCGGGCCGTGTGGTCTTTTCCGCGGAGGCCGCGCAGGCCGCGGCGGCCCGCGGCGAGGCCGCGGTTCTGGTCCGCCGCGAGACCTCGCCCTCGGACATCCGCGGGATGCACGCGGCGGTCGCGGTGCTGACCGAGCGGGGCGGCATGACGAGCCACGCGGCGGTGATCGGGCGCGGCCTCGGCCTGCCCTGCGTGGTGGGCGCGTCGGAGTTGCGCTTCCAGATGGGCAAGAAACAGCTCACGGCGCCGGATGGCCGGACGCTGCGCGAGGGCGACATCATCACCGTGGACGGGACATCGGGAGACGTTCTCGCCGGGGCGCCCGCGATGGTGGAGGCCGCGCTGGACGACGCGTTCCAGACCTTTCTGGGCTGGGCCGACGAGGCGCGCGACATCGGCGTGCGCGCCAATGCCGACACGCCCGCCGACGCGCAGACCGCGCGGAACTTCATGGCGCAGGGTATCGGGCTCTGCCGGACGGAGCACATGTTCTTCGAGGCCGACCGCCTGACGCCGATGCGCGAGATGATCTTCGCCGACACGCCCGAGGACCGGCGTGCGGCGCTCGACCGCCTGCTGCCGATGCAGCGGGGCGATTTCATAGAGCTTTTCCGCATCATGCAGGGTCAGCCGGTCTGCATCCGGCTTTTCGATCCGCCGCTGCATGAATTCCTGCCCTCCGACCGCGCCGGGCTGCGGGATCTCGCCGACGCGCTGGACCTGCCGCTGTCGGACGTCACCCGGCGTGTGGAGGCGATGGGAGAATACAACCCCATGCTGGGCATGCGCGGGGTGCGGCTCGGCATCGCCGTGCCCGAGATCTACGAGATGCAGGCGCGCGCCATCTTTGAGGCGACGGTGGAAGCCAGCCGCGAGGGCGCGCCGGTCGTGCCCGAGATCATGATCCCGCTGGTTTCGGCCAAGCGCGAGGTGGAACTCGTCAAGACCCGGGTGGATTCGGTGGCCGCGGCGGTCTCCACGGAAAAGGCGGCGCGGTTCAGCTACCGCCTCGGCGTCATGGTCGAGACGCCGCGCGCCTGCCTGCGGGCGGGCGACATCGCCCAGCACGCGGCCTTCCTGAGTTTCGGGACGAACGACCTCACGCAGATGACCTACGGGCTGTCGCGCGACGATGCCGGGCGCTTCATGTCGGCCTATGTCGAACAGCGCGTCTTCGCGGAGGATCCGTTCCACGTGCTCGACGTGGATGGCGTGGGCGAGCTTCTGAGCATCGGCGCCGAGCGGGGCCGCGCCGCGCGGCCCGACGTCACGCTGTCGCTCTGCGGCGAGCATGGCGGCCATCCCGAATCGATTGCCTTCTGTCGGAAAGCCGGTTTCGATTATGTTTCCTGCTCTCCCTTCCGTGTTCCGATCGCGCGTCTTGCCGCAGCGCAGCTTGCGATCGCCGACAAGATCGCGCAGCCGGAGCGGCTTGTGGCGCCAATATCTGGTGCCTGACACTATCCGGTCGGCAGTGACGCACCGACGCCGGGCCCCCCGGGTGGACGTTTGCGACATCCTTGCGCTATAGAGCGGCGAAATTGAGACGACCTGTGGGGGCCGCCGAACGTCGGCGGAAAGAACATGCGTATCATTCTCGCTGCCCTGACCGGGCTCGCGGTGTCGGTCACCGCGGCCCAGGCAGAGCTTTCACTCGATCCGATGGGACACATCGTGCGGCAGGAGCAGGCCGCGCTGGGCGCGGTGCCGCGCGAGCGGCTGAAAAGCCTCGCCTCCGGCGATCCCGCGGCCGACACTCCGCTCGAGATCGACTATTCGCGCACATGGCTTTCGACGCGATCGGCCGCCGAGGGCGGAGAGGAATGGCGCTGCCTGTCCGAGGCGCTTTATTTCGAGGCCCGCGGGGAAAGCGTGAAGGGCCAGTTCGCCGTCGCGGAGGTGATCCTGAACCGCGTGGACAGCGCGATCTTTCCCGACAGCGTCTGCGGCGTCGTGAAGCAGGGCACCGGCCAGCGGTATCAATGCCAGTTCACCTACACCTGCGACGGCCAGCCCGAGGTGATCCACGAAAAGACGGCATGGTCACAGGTTGGAAAGGTCGCTCGCGCGATGATCGACGGCGCGCCGCGCGATCTGACCAAGGGCGCCACGCATTACCACACCAAGGCGGTGAACCCGCGCTGGGCGCGCGTCTACCCGCGCACGGCGACGATCGGGGTGCATCACTTCTACCGCAAGCCGACGCAGCTCTCCTCGAACTGAGCGCGTTGCCGCAAACGGGCGCCGGGATGCCGCTGACCGCCCTGTTCGCCGGCAGTCGGCGGCTGTAGGGTCCGCGGCGTTGCCGCTGCCGGAGCCCATGATGACACAGGACATCCGCCTTGCCTTCGCGCATCCCGCCGAGCGGGCGATCGCCACGGCCGACGATCGCCCGCGCGACCGGATCTCGTTGCGCGATCACGTGGTCGAGGTCGAGATCGGCGCCTTCCAGGCCGAGCGGGGCACGACGCAGCGCATCTGCTTCAACGTGGTGGTGGAGGTGCGCCAGGCCTCCGAGCCGCTGGACGACGACGTGGACCGGATTCTGAGCTACGACCGCGTGACGGAGGCCATCGCCCACGAGCTGGCCGCGGAACGTGTCAACCTTCTGGAAACGCTCGCCGAGCGCGTCGCCGAGCGCATCCTGCTCGAGCCGCAGGCGATGCGGGCCTTCGTGCGCATCGAGAAACTGGACCGCGGGCCCGGCGCGCTCGGTGTCGAGATCGTGCGCACGCGGCGCGACCTGCCGCGCGAGCTGCACCTGGTGGGCGACGACGATCGCCCGCACCCGGCGATCGTCTACCTGTCGAACGCCGCCATCGCCTCGCCCCGCCTCGCGGGCTGGCTGGACCAGCTGGAGGCGGCGGGCCGGCCGGCCATCCTTTGCGTGGGCGTGCCGGAGCTGCCCGCGCCACGGACGCGGGCGCGGCTGGCCCAGCGCCGGATCGACCTGCTCGCCATCGAGCAGAACGCCTGGGTGCTGGCCGGCCGGGACGCGCGCTGCGTCGTGGTCGAAAGCCGGACGGAACTGGACTGGGCGATGAAGCACGGCCAGATCAGCGTCTGGGCGCCGTCGAAGATCGTTCTCGACGCTGCCGCCTCCCCGGAGGCGGAGCCGGGCGACGCCGTGGCGCTGGCCGCGTGGCTCGGCCAGCAGATGGACGCCGCGGAACTGCTGTTCATTGGCGAAACGCCGCCGGACGGGTCGGGCCTGCCGGTGCGCCGCGTGCCCGAGGCGGCCGAACGGCTCTGAGGCGCTTGCCAATCGGGGCGCTTTCGCCCATGCACCGGGCCAGATGATATATTTCAGACCGCTCTTGCAGTCCGGTCCGGCGCGGCCGGCCGATGCGTTGTCCCTCGCCGGCGGCGCGCTTTGGTTCAGCCGGGTCGAGCGGCTGGAACGTGGCGCGCCCGCCCGGGTGATCGGCGCCTCGGAGATGCCGGACGACTGGCGCCATGCGCTGACCGTGCCGCGCCCGCCGGTGGCCGGCGTCGCGATGGACGCCCCGCGCCTGATGGGCATCCTCAACGTCACGCCCGACAGCTTCTCGGATGGCGGGCAGCATTTCGAGGCCGGGGTCGCGATCGCGCGGGCGCAGGCCATGGCGCGGGACGGGGCGGACATCCTCGACGTCGGCGGGGAATCCACCCGCCCCGGCGCGCACCCCTTGCCCGAAGAGGAGGAGATCGCGCGCACCGCGCCGGTGATCGCGGCGCTGCGCGGCAAGGTGGCGGCGCCCGTCTCCATCGACACCCGCAAGGCCGCGGTGGCCCGCGCGGCCGTGGAGGCCGGCGCGCGCATGCTCAACGACGTCTCGGCGCTGACGCACGATCCCGCGCTTGCCGGCTATTGCGCCGAGGCCGGGCTTCCCGTCTGCCTCATGCACATGCAGGGCACGCCGGAGACGATGCAGGATGATCCGCGCTACGACGACGTGCTTCTGGATGTCTTCGACGGGCTTGCGGCGCGCATCGCCGCGGCGGAGGCCGCGGGCATCGCCCGCGCGCGGATCGTGGCCGACCCGGGCATAGGCTTCGGCAAGACCGTGGCGCACAACCTCGCGCTCATCCGCGGGCTGGCGCTCTTTCACGGGCTGGGCGTGCCGGTGCTGCTGGGGGCCTCGCGCAAGGGCTTCATCGGCAAGCTGGGCGGCGCGCCCGAGGCCGCCCGCCGCGCCCCGGGATCGATCGCCGTGGCGCTCGCGGGCGTGACGCAAGGCGCGCAGATCCTGCGCGTGCACGATGTGGCCGAGACCGCACAGGCGCTGCGGCTCTGGCAGGCGGTGCATCACGGAGAAGACCATGACGCGTAAGTTCTTCGGCACGGACGGGGTGCGCGGCACCGCGAACAGCTACCCCATGACGGCCGACGTGGCGCTGCGGCTGGGGCAGGCGGCGGGCCGCTACTTCCGCCGCGACACGGTCGCGGGCGCGGTGCATCGCGTGGTGATCGGAAAGGACACGCGGCTGTCGGGCTACATGTTCGAGAACGCGCTGACCGCAGGGCTGACCTCCACGGGCATGAACGTGCTGCTGCTCGGCCCGGTGCCGACACCCGCCGTGGGGCTTCTGACGCCCTCGATGCGCGCCGATCTGGGCATCATGATCTCCGCCTCGCACAACCCCGCGCACGACAACGGCATCAAGTTCTTCGGCCCCGACGGCTTCAAGCTGTCCGACGAGGCCGAACTGGAGATCGAGGCGCTGCTGGAGACGGGGGTCGATGCCGCGCCAGCGGGCGAGATCGGGCGCGCGCGGCGGATCGACGACGGGCGCTTCCGGTACGTGGAGCGGGTGAAATCCACCTTTCCGCAGGGCATGCGCCTCGACGGGATGAAGGTCGTGGTGGATTGCGCCAACGGCGCCGCCTATCGGGCCGCGCCCGAGGTGCTATGGGAACTGGGCGCCGACGTGGTGGCGGTGGGTGTTCGCCCGAACGGTTTCAACATCAATGACGGTGTCGGCTCCACCGCGCCGCAGGTGGCCGCGGAAACCGTGGTGGCCCACGGCGCCGATGTGGGCATCTGCCTCGACGGCGACGCCGACCGGGCGGTTCTGATCGACGAGACCGGCCAGATCGCGGACGGCGACCAGATCATGGCGCTCATGGCGACGCGCTGGGCCGGCGAGGGGCGTCTGCGCGACGGGACCCTGGTCGCCACGGTGATGTCCAATCTCGGGCTCGAGCGGCACCTCGAAGCGGCGGGCCTGCGCCTCGAGCGGACCCGCGTGGGCGACCGCTACGTGGTGGAGGCGATGCGCCGGGGCGGCTGGAACCTCGGCGGCGAGCAGTCGGGGCACATCGTGATGACCGACCACGCCACCACGGGCGACGGGCTGATGGCGGGCTTGCAGTTCCTCGCCGAGATGGTGCGCACGGGCCAGCCTGCCAGCCGCCTCGCGCGGCAGTTCGAGCCGGTGCCGCAGCTGCTGAAGAACGTGCGCTACGCCGCCGGGCAGGCGCCGCTGGAGGCAGCCTCGGTGCAGGAGGCGATCCGTGCGGCCGAAGGCCGGCTCGGGGCGCGCGGGCGGCTTCTGATCCGGAAGTCGGGAACCGAACCGCTGATCCGCGTCATGGCCGAGGCCGAGGACGAGGCGCTGATGGCCGCGATCGTGGACGAGGTCGTGGCCGCGGTCGAGCGCGCGGTCTGAGGCTCAGTTCCGCCGCCAGTCCAGGCGGATCAGGACCGGCTGGGGGCCGTCGCCGGGCCGGCGAAGCACTTGCCCCACCACCGGCAGCCCCTCGGGCAGGCGTGGCAGGCGGGCGCGCGGCCGGCGGAGCGGCAGCCAGTAGCTCACCGGACCCGCGAGGATCACGACCTGGCGCGCGGGCCCGGCCCCGGCGAGGTCGGCGAAAAGCGTGGGGCCGGGTCCGAGGCGCACGCGCCCGACCTCTTCCGCGCCGGCGAACCGCTGCGGGACGGTGGGCGTGATCAGGCCGAAGCGGTGCTCGTTCTGCGCCACGGCCGGCAGGTCGAGGGAGAAGACCTCGGCCGTCGCGTCCCCGAGCAGCAGAAGGCGGCGCACGCGTCCCGTGCCCCGCGGCGCGCCGACCAGGTCGCGCCCCGAGATGTCGGGCACTTGCAGGAGTTCGAGGTTCGGACCGACCTCGATGTCCTCGTCGTCATCGAACTGCGCGAGGGCGGCGCGCCCCGTCGCGAGGGCGAGCGCCGCACCGAGAATGAGATTGCGCCGTCGCATGGACCCCCCTTGCCGGTCTTGCCGTCGGCCCGATCCTACACCATCGCCGGCGCGTGTCACGGGGTGCGTCGGAACAGCGCGCCCAGCGCCCGCCACTGGCTGAGGACCAGCCCGGCAAGGATCAGCGCGAGCGCGGTCAGCAGCGAGGGCGGCAACGGCTCGTTCAGCAGCGCCCAGCCGAACATGACGGACCAGACCGGCACCTGGTAGTTCACGAGGTTCATGAAGACCGGGCCCGCGCTGCGGATCACGACGATGCGCAGAAGCGCCGCCGCCGCCGTCGGCACCAGCGCCAGCGTCACCAGCGCGAGGAGCGCGGCGCGCGGCGGCGCGACGGGCAGACCGTCCACGGCCAGCGCGACGGGCAGGGCGATCGCCGCGCCCACCAGAAGCGTGAGGCTCGCCAGCGCCACGGGGTCGATCGGCGGACAGCGCCGGGTGAGGATCGAGCTGACCGCGTAGCAGGCGGCCGCCGCGAGGCAGGCCAGCCGGCCAAGCGCCTCGCCCGCGACGCCGGTCGAGGCGAAGGCGCCCGGGCCGATGAGCACGGCAACCCCCGCGAACCCCACCAGGAAGCCCGCCACCCGGCGCCAGCCGAGCCGCTCGCCCGGGACGAAGACATGCGCGAGCGGCAGCACCATCAGCGGGACCGCCGCCATGCAAACCCCGGCGAAGCCGCTGGTGACGTAGGTCTGCCCCCAGGAGAGCGCCATGAAGGGCAGCATCGTGCCGGTCAGCCCGACGGTCAGAACATAGGGCCAGCGCGCTCGATCGTCGCGGACCAGCCGCACGGGCCCGCCCCGGAAGGCCCAGACCGCACACAAGAGCGCAGCGGCGAGCGTGAGCCGCCCGGTCGCGACCCAGAGCGGCGTGAACCCCTGAAGCGCGAGCTCGATTCCCATGAAGGTCGCGCCCCAGACGAGGCCGAGCGTGGCGACCATGCCCCAGCTGCGGGCGGTGATCACGGGCAGGTCGTGGGGAAGGGCGGTTTTCAAATCGGTTCCGTGACCTACATCCATTGGTAACGAGGCGGGACGGCCCGTGTTCGGCGGGCCTTGCTCTGCGCCTCGCAACCGCGACCGAAAGGAGGTTTCCTGATGGACGCGTACATCATTCCGACACTGGCGATCCTGACGCTTGCCGTCGTCGCCGTGATCGCCTGGGACAGCAAGCGCCGCACGGAGCGCCGCAAGCAGGACCCCGACGCGCCGAAAAGCGCGCTGGCCCGCGACGGCGACTCCAAGACGAAGGACGAGTAACGGCGTGACGCCCGGGCCGTCGCCGGCCCGGGCGCCGCGGCGCTCAGTTCTTCGAGCGGTCCACCATCTTGCCGGCCGTGATCCAAGGCATCATGCCGCGCAACGTCTCACCCACCTGTTCGATCTGGTGCCCGTCATTGATGCGCCGCGTGGCCTTGAACATCGGCTGACCGACCGAACATTCCTGCATCCAGTCGCGGGTGAAACGGCCCGTCTGGATATCGGTCAGGATGGCCTTCATCCTTGCCTTCGTCTCGTCATAGGGCAGCACGCGCGGGCCGGAGACGTATTCGCCGAACTCCGCCGTGTTGGATATCGAGTAATTCATGTTGGCGATGCCGCCCTCGTAGATCAGGTCTACGATCAGCTTCACCTCGTGCAGGCACTCGAAATAGGCCATCTCGGGCGCGTAGCCCGCCTCGACCAGCGTCTCGAAGCCGCAGCGGATAAGCTCCACCAGGCCGCCGCACAGCACCGCCTGCTCGCCGAAAAGATCGGTCTCGCACTCTTCCTGGAAGGTCGTCTCGATGATGCCCGACCGGCCGCCGCCGATGGCCGAGCAGTAGGAGAGCGCGGTTTCCAGCGCCTTGCCGGAGGCGTCGTTGTCGACCGCCACGAGGCACGGCACGCCGCCGCCCTTGGTATATTCGCCGCGCACCGTGTGGCCCGGGCCCTTGGGGGCCATCATGATGACATCCACGCCGGGCTTCGGCTCGATCAGGCCGAAATGCACGTTGAGGCCATGCGCGAAGGCGATGGCCGCGCCGTCCCTTAGGTTGTCGTGGACGTGCTTGTAGTAGGTCTCGGCCTGAAGCTCGTCGGGCATGGTGAACATCATCAGGTCGCACCACGCCGCCGCCTCGGCGATGCCCATGACCTTCAGCCCCTCGCCCTCCGCCTTCTTCGCGCTCGCCGACCCCTCGCGCAGTGCCACGGCCAGGTGCTGCGCACCCGAGTCGCGCAGGTTCAGCGCATGGGCGTGGCCCTGGCTGCCGTAGCCCAGGATGGCGATCTTCTTGTCCTTGATGAGATTGATGTCGCAATCGCGGTCGTAATAAACGCGCATGTCCTTGGGTTCCCTTGTGTTCCGATGCGGCGACACTACCCATCTTACGGCGAAAAGGATTTCATTTTCGCAAGTATTCCGGCATGATGCGCAAACTTCATTCGTGAATAGTCTGATAAGGCGTGTCATCATGCTCGACGACCTTGACCGGCGCCTGCTTCGCCATCTTCAGGCCGACCCGGCGCTGGGGCCCAGCGCACTTGCCGAAAGGGCGGCGACCACGCCGGCGGTGGCCTCGCGCCGGCTTGTCCGGTTGCGCAGCGCGGGCGTGCTGAAGGGCCGCGAGGCCATCGTCGACTGGCGTGCGCTGGGCTTCACGGTGGAGGTCTCGCTGCGCTTCACGCTCGACAAGACGCAGCCGCGCGCCTTCGACGAATTCCTCGAGGAGGCGCGCAAGGTGCCCGAGGTTCTGGAAATCCAGACATTTCTCGGGCGCGTGGACGTGCGCCTGTCGGTGATCGCGCGCGATCTCGCGCATTACCAGGACATCTATCGCCGCCGCATCCTGAGCTTGCCGCACATCGCCGACATCGAGGCGCTGATGCATGTGGCGCGGATCAAGGAGGGAGAGGCGGTGCCGCTGTGATTGCGCTCGACGAGACCGACCGGGCGCTGTTGCGCGCCCTGGCCCGGGATGCGGAGCAAAGCGCCGGCGCGCTCGGCCGGGCGCTGGGGCTCAGCCAGCCCGCGGCCTGGCGCCGGCTGAAGCGCCTGGAAGAGGCGGGCGCGATCGGCGGGCGCCGGGTGGTGCTCGACATGGCAGCGCTGGGATATGGGGTGACCGTCTTCCTCGGCGTGAAGCTCGCCACCAAGGGTCGCGCGAGCCTCGAGGATTTCGAGCGAGCGGTCACCGCCATCCCCGAGGTCCAGACGGTGGAGCATGTGCTCGGTCTTTACGACTACCGGCTGCGCGTGGTCGCGCGCGACATCTCGGATTTCGAGCGGATCCTGCGCCGGCGCATCATGACGCTGCCGGGCGCGGGCGCGGTGGAGGCGAACGTGCTGCTGTCGGAAGAGAGGCGCCCGGGCCCGCTCTAGGCAGTGCCGGAACCGCGCGTCCCGCGCGCGCCGAGGCCAAGCTGCATCAGCGCCTTGCGCACGGGCGCCGCCGAGTAAAGCGCCTGGATCCCGGCGGCGCGCGCGTCCCGCAGCGGCCGCGCCGACTGCATCGAGACCCGATTCAGCATCGACACGCCCGCAACCCGCGCGGCCACCTCCGTGTAGCGCCGGCGGTGATAGGCCTGCAGGAGATCGGCCTCGCCCAGCCGGTCGGGCGCGCCTTCGGCAAGCTCCAGCAGAACGCGCAGGTCGGCGAGGGACATGTTCAACCCCTGTGCCCCGATGGGCGGCACCACATGCGCCGCCTCGGCCATCAGCGCCAGCCGCTCCGACCAGAACCGCTCGGCGATCTGCGAGATGATGGGCCAGATCGTGCGCCGCGAGGCGAGCGTCAGCGGCCCCAGAAGATGCGTCGAGCGCGCCGACATCTCGGCCTCGAACGCCTCGACCGGCAGGTTCAGCAGGCGCATCGCCTCGGGCCCTTCCTCCATCCAGACCACGGCGGAGGAGGGACGACCGTCCCAGTCCGGAAGCGGGACCAGCGTGAACGGGCCGCCCGTGCGGTGGATCTCGGTGGAGACGTTCTCGTGCGGGATCGGGTGGGTGACCGCGAAAGCCAAGGCCTTCTGCCCGAACCGCGTGGTGCGCGCACCGATCCCGGCGGCGTTGCGCATGGCCGAATTCCGCCCGTCGGCGGCCACGACAAGGCGCGCACGGGCGGTGGTTCCGTCGCTCAACCGCACCCGGGCCTCAGAGCTGCGGGTGAAGAGGCCGGTGGCGGCGACGCCGGGGCGGAAGACCACGTTGGGCAGCTCGTCGAGCCGGCCGGTCATCTCGCGCCGCAGGAGCCAGTTGGGGAGGTTCCACCCGAAAGGCGCGTCCGAGAGGTCGGCCGCGTCGAAATCCCGTGTCACGCGCGGCTCGGCCACCTCTCCGCCCGCGTCCATGATCCGCATGACCTGAAGCGGCATGGCGTGGGGCGCGAGGCGCTCCCACAGGCCCGCGCGGTCCAGCAATGCGCGGGCCGGTTGCAGGAAGGCGGTGGTGCGCAGGTCGGAGCCTTCGGCGTCACGCTCCGTCACCGGGGGGGCGGGATCGACGCAGAGGACCGAGAAGCCTGCCGTGCCGAAGGCGGCGGCGGCGGTGAGCCCCGCGATCCCGCCGCCCGTAACGATGATGTCGTGATCCATGGCGCGCCCCCTTGTTTGCAGCGAACCTAGCGCGGCCGCGATGGGCCGGCCAGCGGCCGCGTCACTTTCCGACGGTGATCGTCACCAGCGTGATCATGATGACGGGCACCATGACGAGGGCCGGAAGCGTCAGCGCGGGCAGACCCCAGGTCGCCACGGCCATGATCCAGAGCGTGACGAGCGCGACCAGCAGATAATAGAAATTCTCGCGCCCTCCCATCATCAGGTCGCGGGCGATCCAGCCGATCACGGGAACGGCGAAAAGCGCGCGCAGGGCGCGGCTCGGGCGGGGGCGTTCGGCAAGGCTCATCGGGTGTCTCCTTTTCGTTCACCCGCGAGATATGCGCCCGCGGCTCTTCGCGGAAGACAGGCAAATTGCCGCAATCCCGCATGATTCCGTGACGTCAGAGAAGCCGCCCCAGGAAGCCGCCAAGATCGTCGGTGTGGTGGTGGATGTGGTCCGCGGCATGCGGCTCGGGCGCGACGTGGACGGTGCGCATGCCCATCGCGTGGGGCTCTGCCAGGTTGCGCGGGTCGTCCTCGAACATCGCGGCCCGGGTGGCGTCCGTTCCGTCGCGGGCGAAGACCGCCTCGAAGGCGGCGCGCCGGGGCTTGGGCTGGAAGCCCGCGTGCTCCACGCCGTAGACCGCGTCGAAAAGCCCTTCGAGCCCCCGCGCGGCAAGCACCCGCTCGGCGTAGGGGGCGCTGCCGTTGGTGTAGACGATGCGCCGCCCGGGCAGGGCGCGGATCCGCGCGGCGAGCGTCGCGTCCGCCTCCAGATGGCCGAGGTCGATGTCGTGGACTGTCTCGAGGTAGGGACCGGGCTCGACCCCGTGGATTTCCATCAGCCCGGCCAGGGTGGTTCCGTGCTCGCGCCAGTATTGCGTGCGCAGCCGGTCAGCTTCGGCCCGGTCGACCTTGAGCGCGTCCATCACGAAGGCGGTCATGCGCGTCTCGATCTGGTCGAAGAGGCGCGCCTGGGGCGGGTAGAGCGTGTTGTCGAGGTCGAAGACCCAGTGGGCCACGCTGGAAAAATGCTCCTTGGGCATGACGCAGAGATAGAGCGCGCCACGGGCGCGCGCAATGCCGCGGGCGGGCGCGGGCGGCGGGCCTTGTTGCCCCGCCGCGCGGCCGATATCCTTGCCCGATCACGCAAGGACATGTCGATGGACCAGATCAAGACCCCGCAGAAGGACGCCTACGGCCTCATCCTCGAGGCGATCGACAGCGGGCTTTACAAGCCGGGCGACCGTCTCGTGGAATCCGAGTTGGCCGAACGTTTCGGCGTGTCGCGCACGCCGATCCGCGAGGCACTTCAGCGGCTCGAGACGCAATCGCTGCTGACCCGGGACGGGCGGTCGCTGATCGTGGCGTCGCTCGACCACAACCAGATGGCCGAGCTTTACGTCGTGCGCTGCGAACTCGAAGGGCTTGCCGCCAGCCTCGCGGCGCGCCACGCCACCGCCGAAGAGATCCAGGTGCTGCGCGACATGGTGGCCGACGACCGCGCGCTCCTGGCCGACCCGTCCGCGCTTGCGCGCGCGAACCGCCGGTTTCACAAGCAGATCCACCTGGCGTCGCACAACCGCTACCTGGTGCAGCAGCTCGACCTCGTGCACCGGTCGATGGCGTTGATGGCGACCACCTCGCTCGCCGCGGAGGGGCGGGGCGAAAAGGCGCTGGCCGAGCATGCGGCGATCGTGGACGCGATCGCCCGGCGGGACGAGCAGGCCGCCTACAAGGCGCTTCGCGACCACATCTCGGTGGCTTTCGTGACCCGGCTGAAGCTCGACTCCGCGGCCGAGAAGGCCTGAGGGGTCAGCCCTCGCGTCCCGGCGGCGGGTGCGAAGGCGCCTCCGGCGCCTCCGGCGGCTCGGTCAGCGAATGACCGTGCGTGGTCTTGTCCCAGTAGAAGGGCCGCCCGGCAAGCTCGAACAGCGCCTTGTAGGCCGCGAAGGCGCCGAGCGGGAAGTAGAGGTGCATCGTGGGCGTCCAGCGCCGGAGACCCCGGTGGGAGGTGACGCCCACCGCCGCAACCGCCACCGTGAGCGCCACCGCCTCGCTCGCAAGGAAGACAGTGCCGGCCCGGGTGAGCGTCTCGGACCCTATCGTCGCTTCGAGCGGGTGGACGAGGCCGAGGGGCACCAGCCAGAAGCTCCACAACAGCGGAGCCATCAGGAACTGCGTGGTCGCCGTGACGAGCAGAAGCTGGACGCCCCAGAACTGCCGCGGCCCCAGTTCGCGCAGAAGCGTGCGCGGGCGCCGCATGTGCACCGCATAGGTGAGCATGAACCCCTTGAGCCAGCGGGAGCGCTGGCGCACCCAGGGCAGGACCCGGTTGCTCGCCTCCTCCCGCGTGACCGTGTCGAGCATTTCCGTGCGCCAGCCGCGCCGCGCGAGACGGATCCCGAGGTCGCAGTCCTCGGTGACGTTATGAGCGTCCCAGCCGCCCAGCGCCTCCAGCGCGTCGCGGCGGAAGAAGAGCGTCGTGCCGCCGAGCGGGATGACGAGGCCGAGGCGCGCGAGCCCGGGAAGCACCATCCGGAACCAGGTCGCGTATTCGATCGTGAAGCAGCGCGCGATCCAGGTGGAATGCGGGTTGTAGTAGTCGAGCGCGCCCTGAAGGCAGACCACGTCTGGCGGCCGTGTGGCGAAACGGGCGGCCACGCGGCGAAGCTGGTCCGGCTCCGGCGCGTCCTCCGCGTCGTAGATCCCCACGATCTCCCCCCGCGCAAAGCCCAGCGCGTAGTTCATCGCCCGTGGCTTGGTGCGCAAGGATCCGTGCGGCACCTCGATCCGGCGCATGTGCGCGGGCAGCAGCACGCGGGACAGCGCCTCTCGCGTGGCGGCGTCCCGCTCCTCCACGATGAGAAGCACCTCCAGCGCCTCGCGTGGATAATCCAGCGCGTCGAGGCGGCGCAGGAGCGTGGGCAGGATGCGGCTTTCGTCGTAAAGCGGCACGAGGATCGTGATGGTCGGCACGCGGCGGGGCAGGGGCGGGGCGAGCGCGCGCGGCGCGGGCCGCCGCGCGAGAAGCTGCGCGGCGAAGGCCATCGCCTTCATCCCCGTGGCGAGCAGAAGCGTCACGAGCGCCCAGAAGAAGAGCACCGAGAAGAACAGCCCCGGCGCGAACAGCACGGCCGCGCCGCCCGCGGCGGCCAGCACGAGGCTCGCGATCCGGCGCGCCGGCCTGGGTTCGAGCCAGTCGCGGCAGCTCAGGTCGGATGGCAGGCGCGTCTCCGCTCGGCGGACGAGTTCCGGCCCGTGCCGCGCGGCGATGGCGGCGTCGATGTCGCGCTCGGTGACGAGCGCCATCTGCACCGGGCCGAGCCGGGCCTCGAGCGCGCGCGACTGCCGCGCGAAGTCCTGCGGGCGGGCGGTGGCGACCAGCGTCGCGTCGCGCCGCCGCCCCCAGGGCAGCAACCGCTCGGCGAGGCAGGTTTCGGGATCGAGCGCGTCGGAGAGCGCGGGATCGGGCGCGTGGCGGCCGAGCGCCACGGTCGGCGCGCCGAACTGCTGCGCGAGCGCGTCGCGCAGCTGCGTGTCCGAAAGCTTGCCCCGCGCGAGCAGGATCTCGCCCAGGGGGCGGCCGCAGCGTTTCTGCGCGCGCAGCGCGTCGAGAAGCGTCGCCGCGTCGATCCAGCCCAGATCGCACAGCAGGCGCCCCAGCGGCCGGCTGTCGCTTCTCGGCGACCGGAGGAAATCGATCTCGGCGGGGGCGGTGTGCAAGACGTCCATCGCTGTTCCATCCGCGCGGCAGCCGCGCGGCTCCAGATCAGCGAAGCAAGGTTAAGATGCGGTTAAGGACGCCCGGCGGCGCGGGTCAGCGCCGCGCGGCCATGGCCGCGGCGAACCGCTCGAAGAGGTAGTAGCTGTCCTGGGGCCCGGGGCTCGCCTCGGGGTGATACTGCACCGAGAAGACCGGCCGGTCGGCCACCCGGATGCCGCAGTTCGACCCGTCGAAGAGCGACACGTGGCTTTCCACCACGTCCTCGGGCAGGGTCTGGCTGTCCACCGTGAAGCCGTGGTTCATCGACGTGATTTCCACCTTGCCGGTCTCGAGATCCTTCACCGGGTGGTTCGCGCCGTGATGACCGTGGTTCATCTTGATCGTGCGTGCGCCAAGCGCGAGGGCGAGCATCTGGTGGCCGAGGCAGATGCCGAAAAGCGGCATGTCGCGCTCCAGCACCTCGCGGATCATCGGCACGGCATAGTCGCCCGTCGCCGCCGGGTCGCCCGGGCCGTTCGACAGGAAGACGCCGTCGGGCTCGTGCGCCAGCACCTCTTCGGCGGTGGCGGTGGCGGGCAGCACCGTCACCTCGCAGCCCGCCGAGGCAAGGCAGCGCAGGATGTTGCGCTTCGCGCCGTAATCCACCGCGACCACGCGAAAGCGCGGGTCGGTCTGGCGGACATAGCCCTCGGGCCAGGCCCAGCGCATCTCGTCCCAGCGATAGGATTGCGGGCAGGTCACGTCGCGCGCGAGGTCGATCCCTTCGAGACCGGGGAAGGCGCGCGCGGCCTCGACCAGCGCGCCCACGTCGAACCGCCCCTCGGGATCGTGGGCCAGCGCGACATGCGGCGCGCCCTGCTGGCGGATCGCCCGGGTGAGGCGCCGGGTGTCGACGCCCCCGATGGCGATGCGACCGCGCCGGGTGAGCCAGTCCGAAAGCGACTCGGCGGCGCGCCAGTTCGACGGATCGGTCGGATCCCACTTGACCACCATGCCGGCCGCGACCGGTTCCGCGGTCTCGTCGTCCTCGGGGTTCACGCCGACATTGCCGATATGCGGGAAGGTGAAGGTGACCACCTGCCCGGCATAGGAGGGATCGGTCATGATCTCCTGGTAGCCGGTCATCGCGGTATTGAAGCAGAGTTCCGCCTGCGCCTGCCCGGTGGCGCCGAAGCCCTGCCCGAAGAAAACCGTCCCGTCCGCGAGGGCGAGGCAGGCTGTGGGGCGCTGCTGGGCCATGATCGACTCTCCGGGCTAAATTGCGCGCGGACGCTATGGTGTGCCCGTGCCGGGGTCAAGGGCGATCCATGCGGTGCGAAGGAGGCGCCGAAACCGGATCTTGTCGGGGCGTGCCGGCCGCGGCGTCACTGTTGCGCGGGATATGGGGTTCGACTAGTGTCGTCGCCTTGACGGAGCTTGGGGATGAACCGCTCATGGATCTGCGCGCGCGCATCAACGCCGCCTTGAAACAGGCGATGAAGGACAAGAACGCGACCCGGCTTTCGACGTTGCGCCTCATCAACGCGGCGATCAAGGACCGCGAGATCGCGCTTCGCGGGGAAGAGGGCGAGACGTCGCTGGACGAGTCCGACGTGCTCGCGATCCTGGGCAAGATGGTCAAGCAGCGCCAGGAAAGCGTGCGCGCCTACGAGGAGGGCGGGCGCCTCGATCTGGCCGCGGCCGAGCAGGAAGAGATCGAGGTGATCCAGGATTTCCTGCCCCGCCAGCTCGGCCCGTCCGAGATCGACAAGGCCATCGATGCCGCCATCGCGGAACTCGGCGCGGACTCGATCCGCGACATGGGCCGGGTGATGGGCGCGCTGAAGTCGAAATACACCGGACAGATGGATTTCGGCACGGTCGGCCCCAAGGTGAAGGACCGCCTCGGCTGACCGCGGCCGGGCGCGCCGCTCAGTTGGCTTTCCGCAGTCTGCCCAGCGTTTCCATCAGGTCCGCGTAAAGCGCCTTTCGCTCCGGCTCGCTCAGGAAGGCGCCGATCTCGACCGCGCGGCCATTGCCGGTGAGCGTGACGTAGTTCGGCACGGGGCCGCCGGTTTCATGCAGTTCGACCCGTGCCCAGTAGGTGTTGCAGGCCCAGTCCCTGACCGGGCCGCGCGGGTCGTGCCGCTCGAGGCGCAGGTCGGTGTCGTCGAGGGTCAGTTCCTCGAAAAGCGATCCGTCGCGGTAACTGCGCCGCAGCCCCCACCAGACCCCCGCCACCGCAAGCAGCACGAAGGGCAGAACGCCCCATAGCACGACCGTGCCCAGCACGGTGAAGAGCGGAACGCAGATCAGGGCGAAGGTGACGAGGATGAAGGCCGCGAACCCCTCGGGCGGAAGCGACCGGTGTGGCCATAGACGCATCTGCGCGACATGGTCCGGCTGAGGGGTGGGCGGTGTCGTCCAGGCGTATGGCATGAAACTAGGATATGTCTGTCGCGGCGTCGGGCAAGGGCCGAAGGATGGCCTGACGCGAAACGGGCCCCGGCTTGCGCGCGGGGCCCGTGGCGTTGGTTCGACGGATTGCCGTCACGCTCAGTGGGCGCGGGCGTGATCCCAGTCCTCACGCTTGGGCAGCTGCTCGAACGTGTGCTCGGGCGGCGGCGAGGGCAGGGTCCATTCCAGCGTGTCGGCGTACTCGTTCCAGTAGTTGTTCTCCGTCACGCGGGCCCCGCGGACCAGCGCCCAGGCGATCATGCCCAGGAAGAACACGAAGCTCGCGAAGGCGAGGAACGCGCCCCAACTCGACACCCAGTTCCAGTAGGCGAAGGCCTCGGGGTAGTCGATGTAACGGCGCGGCATGCCCTGACGCCCGAGGAAGTGCTGCGGGAAGAAGGTCAGGTTGGCGCCGATGAAGAAGAGCCAGAAGTGCAGCTTGCCGGCCCACTCGGGGTAATGCCGGCCGGTCATCTTCCCGAAGTAGAAGTAGATGCCGGCGAAGATGCCGAACACGGCCCCGAGGCTCATGACGTAGTGGAAGTGCGCTACGACGTAGTAGGTGTCGTGATAGGCGCGGTCCACGCCCGCCTGGCTCAGCACGATGCCCGTCACGCCGCCCAGCGTGAAGAGGAACACGAAGCCGATGGCGAAGAGCATGGGCGTCTTGAACTCCAGCGAGCCGCCCCACATCGTCGCGATCCAGCTGAACACCTTCACGCCGGTGGGCACCGCGATCACCATCGTGGCGAGCATGAAGTAGCTTTGCTGCGTCACGCTCATGCCCACGGTGTACATGTGGTGCGCCCACACGACGAAGCCGAGCGCGCCGATCGCGATGATCGCCCAGACCATGGGCAGGTAGCCGAAGATCGGCTTGTGCGAGAAGGTGGAGATCACGTGGCTGATGATGCCGAAGGCGGGCAGGATCAGGATGTAGACCTCGGGGTGCCCGAAGAACCAGAAGATGTGCTGGTAGAGCACCGGGTCGCCGCCGCCGGCCGGGTCGAAGAAGGTCGTGCCGAAGTTGCGGTCGGTCAGCAGCATGGTGATCGCGCCCGCCAGGACCGGCAGCGACAGCACCAGAAGCCAGGCGGTCACGAAGATCGACCACGCGAAGAGCGGCACCTTGAAAAGGGACATGCCCGGCGCGCGCATGTTGAGGAAGGTGGTGATCATGTTGATCGAGCCCAGGATCGAACTCGCCCCCGCGGTGTGGATCGCGAAGATGGCGAGGTCCGTGGACATGCCCATCTCGTTGGTCGAGAGCGGCGGGTAGAAGACCCAGCCCACGCCGGAGCCCGCCTGTCCGTTGCCGCCCGGCGCGAAGAGCGAGGCGATCGCGAGCAGGGTGCCCGAGACGTAAAGCCAGTAGGACAGGTTGTTCATCCGCGGGAACGCCATGTCCGGCGCGCCGATCTGAAGCGGCAGCAGGTAGTTGCCGAAGCCCCCGAAGAGCGCCGGGATGACCACGAAGAACATCATCAGGACGCCGTGGCCCGTGATCAGCACGTTCCAAAGATGGCCATTGGGCGTGCATTCGCCCGCGGCAGCCGGGAAGAGGCGCGCGCCTTCGAGGCACATGTACTGAACGCCCGGGTCCATCAGTTCCATGCGCATGTAGACGGTGAACGCCACCGCGATGAAACCCACCACCGCCGAGGTGACGAGGTAGAGGATTCCGATATCCTTGTGGTTCGTTGACATGAACCAGCGGGTGAAGAAGCCGCGCTGGTCCTCGTGCTCGTGGCTGTGAATGGCCGCGTCTGCCATGATGCCTCCTGATGGTCGTGCCGAAGTGCGCGCGAGTCGCACTCCTCCCCTTGTTCCATTCGTGTTCTAGAATGGGTCACCCCCGTGGGCAATGGATCGATTTGACACAGATCAAGAAAAGCGTGCCAAGCCGCCGCCTCGGGTCAGGTTTCCCCGACTAGGTCGATACGCGCCGCTCGCGTAACTTTCCTGATGCCGGGGGCCCCCCGGAGTTCCGCGCCACCTGGGGGGTGGCGCCCCGGACGACAGGATCGACCAAATGGCCTACCGAGACGCTGCCACGTCCCGCACCGCGACCGGATCCCCGCGCATCGCCGCGCTCCGGCGCATCTTCGACACGCCCTTCGATGCGCGCACCCGCGAGCTCGCCGCCCGCGTCGCCCACCTTCGGGCACTCAGCGACGCGGAGCTTGCGGAAATCGGGCTTCATCGCGACGACATCCTGCGCCACGTCTTCTCGCGGACGTGGAACTGACGTCCTCAGGTGGCGTCCATCGTCTCCGCGAAGCTTTCGGCCAGCGCCGCGTCGAGGTCCGCCATGGTGACGGGCCGCCCTAGGTCCACGAGGCTCGTGACCCCGTGGCCGTCGATCCCGCAGGGCACGATGCCGTCGAAATGCGAGAGCTCGGGGTCCACGTTGATCGAGATGCCGTGGAAGCTGACCCAGCGCCGCAGCCGGATGCCGATGGCGGCGATCTTGTCGTCGCGCGGCGTGCCGTCGGGCAGGGCTGGCTTGTCGGGGCGCGGCACCCAGACACCCACGCGGCCCTCTCGAATCATCCCCTCCACGTTGAAACGGCCGAGCGTGGCGATCACCCACGCCTCGAGCGCGGCCACGAAGCGGCGCACGTCGCGCCCGCGCCGGCCGACATCCAGCATCACGTAGACCACCCTCTGCCCCGGCCCGTGATAGGTGTACTGCCCGCCGCGCCGCGTGGGGTGGACGGGGAACCGGTCGGGCGCGCGCAGATCGTCCGGCCGCGCGCTCGTGCCGGCGGTGTAGAGCGGGGGATGCTCGAGCAGCCAGATGGCCTCGGCCGCGCGGCCCTCGGCGATCGCGGTGGCGCGCGCTTCCATCTCCGCCTCTGCCCGGCGGTAGTCGACAAGCCCGTCGGAGGTGATCCATTCGACCATGTGCGCTCCCGTTGCGGCAGCCGGAATTTGCTCTTCACATCCCCGGCGGCCTGTTCTATACGCCGCCCCACCTGCTGGGTCACGTGCGGTCGTGGCGGAATTGGTAGACGCGCAGCGTTGAGGTCGCTGTGGGGTAAAACCCGTGGAAGTTCGAGTCTTCTCGACCGCACCACGACCCGGAGGTTCGAGGCGATGGTCTCTCAACGGCAAGAGAGAACCGAACGCCCCCCACTTCTCACCGAACATAGCTGAACATGCGGCGCGATCCATGCGCGACCCGTGACCGCGCCGGCAGGTCCACGGCCCGTTGTCGGCGCACAGACACCTCTCGCTCAACCGGTAGCTTCGCCATGGACCCGGGTGTCGGCGAGCCGCGTCGAGGTGCCGGAAAGGATCAGGGCCCGCCCGTTCCTGCCGGACGCGCCCGAGGAGGAGAGCGCCGGGCTGAAGACGCTGCACGCGGTTCCGGTGCGCCATGTTCGTCATGGCCGCGGCATCGATCCGGGCGAGACTGGCGACGCTCTGCCCGGCACGTTCCGCACGAACTGCCGAGGATCGAGCTCTTCGTGACCGCCGTCGTCGATTGCCGTCTCGAAAGCGCCGCGCATCGAACGCGGATCACCGGGAAGGGCGCGAGGCAGATCGGGTCGCTCCGGGCGAGACCGAGGGCAGGGCGCGGTCGTGGCCGCGGGCAGCCCTATCCGGTTTGAGCCTCCCGCTTCGTGGCGCTGCGCCAATGTCACGTTTTCCGCCGAAGGACGGCGTGTCGTCCACGAACCATCGACACAGGCCTGGGTGCTGGCTTCTAATACCGCGGGTCGGAAAGAGCCCGAGGGCAGGAAGCGGGACGGACCAGTGGGCTATAACATCAGCGAGGTCACGGGCTCCACCGGCGGCGGGACCGGCGGGCTGGACACGTGGACCTTCGACGTCACGCTCAACGGGACCGGGATCACCACGGTCTCCGGCGATTTCGACGAGGTGCCGATCGGGGGCGGCCCCTCCAGCGAACCCTCCGACGGGTACAGTTTTACCGTCAACAGCGGCGGAGCGTTCGGCAATCTGAGCTTCGATGCCGTCACCGGCGAATTCACCTTCACCATCGACCGCGCCACGGTTTTCGCATCCGGGTCGGACCAGACGGTGGCCATTTCGGTCACCGGCACCGACACCGCGGGCACCGACACCGATACCCTTTTCCTCAACCTGCTGATCTGCGTCGCGCGCGGCACCCTGATCGAAACCGAGGCCGGCCCTGTCGCCGTCGAGAACCTGCGTGTCGGTGACATGGTGCGGACGGTGGACGGTCCCTTCCGGCCGGTGCGATGGCTTGGATGCCGCCGCTTCTCTGCCGCGGACCTGCGCGCGGACCGATCCCTTCGTCCGGTCCGCATTTCCACGGGCGCATTCGGACACGATCGTCCAGCGCGGGAGTTGCGCGTTTCCCCCCAGCACCGGGTGCTCGTGACCGGCTGGCGTGCGGAGCTTTTCTTCGGCGCGCAGGAGGTTCTCGTGCCCGCCAAGGGGCTGATCAACGACACGACGATCCGCGTGGAGGACGAGGCCGGATGGGTCGAGTACCATCACGTTCTCTTCGATCGCCACGAGATCATGCTGACCGAGGGGCTTGCGACCGAAAGCTTCCACCCGGGCGACTACGCGCTTTGCGGGATCGAGGGCGAGGCGCGCGAGGAACTGTTCAAGCTCTTCCCCGAACTCGCCGAAGGCAACACCGCGATCGCGACCGCGCGCATGACCCTGCGCCCGTGGGAAGGCGCGTTCCTGCAGGCGCATGGCGGCGTCGTGGATGAAAAGGGCGCCCCGTGATCGCGCGGCGCGATTCCCTCGGTCGCACCCTGCCGGATGTCGAGAGCCCCGGGCCCGAACGCCTGCGCGCCTACGGGGACATGATCTTCCTGGCCTTTCGAAGTGCGCGGCATGCGAGGATGCCGGTCGCGCAACTGCGCAGCTACATAGAGCCGCCACTTCTGCTGGGCCAGTTCCGGCTGTTCCGTTTCGACGGCGTGGCACGCGGGCTCTACACCTGGGCGTGGCTCGGCGCCGGAGGCGAACGCCGCCTCATCACCGGCGAGCAACTGACGCCCGAGGACTGGAACGCGGGCGACCGCCTCTGGATCGTGGACATCATGGCACCCTACAGGGGGACGACCGCCAGCATGGTCCGCTGGATCATGCGCAAGGGGCATTTCACCGACGAGGAATTCTTCTATCGCCGGGTCGGCGACGACAATCGCACGCGCCGTATCGTCCATATCGATTTCCGGCGGCAGGACCTGGCCAAGGTGTATTCCGAAACCGCCTTCCCGAAGCGCTTCGACTGAGCCATGCGCGGTGCAATGCTCTTCCGCAGCTTTTCCACGCCCGACCGGCGCCGCCCCCGGCCCGGCTGCCATTTTCGCCTGCCATGCGCCGGGGCTGCCACGCCGACCTGACGGCACTCACCTCCGCGCCGCGCGGCGCCATCCCACCCGGGATGCACGTCTCTTCGGTCCGCGGCGCGGCATTCGACCTCGCGGGCACCCGCGCGGCGGTCGATGGCGTCAAAGCGTCATCCGGATCGCCTCGCGCAACTCCTCGTGCAGAATCCAGTTCCCGGTGCCGCCGTCGGTTTCCGTTTCACCCTTGAACCCGAGCAGGGCAGCCCCTTCCGAAGCGCCGGACGTCTGGTCGGGGTCGGCTTTCACCGAAAGGTATTCCGCGATCAGCAGGCCCGCCGCCAGAAAGGATCTGTTGGCCGACGCTTGCGATTTGTACCCCGCGGCGCTTGCCATGCGCCCATCCGTCAGCCCGTCTTCGCCGGCCAGCGACAAGGCCGCGAGCATCGCGTGTTGCGGTCGTGAGAGCGCGACTTGCCGGATCGCCTCGACGTATTCTTCCGTGCCGGGCACGGCGATTCCTGTTCTGGGATCCTCGCGGCGCTCGCCTGTCCTGCGATCTTCCCGTGCGTCGAGGATGTCTTGCAACGCGGCGATGGCCGCCTCTTCCGTCGCGCCGGTCGCTTCGGCGATCATGCCGCGTGCCTTCGTCGGAGGCTTAGGGAACGCGCGTGCGACGAATTTGCCCGCAAGCCAACCCGACTTGACCTGATACCGGCTGTGCTCTCCGAGCAGGATCTCGTGCGGGGCGCTCGGCTTGGCGTCTTTTTTCTTGGTCTTTGTCATGCCCTTGAAGGGATCGGGGGCCTGGCCTGTGCGGCCCACGGAACTGAACTGTGCCATCGGGTGTCGTCTCCTTGTTTCGGGTCGGTCACGGACCGGCGCATCCGTTTCGGTGTCGTCACGGACGTCGCCGGGCCTCGGCGAAGGAAATCAGCTTTCGGTCGTTTTCGTCCCAGAGCGCCAGGCTTGCGCAACGCAGGCTTTCCCGCAGGGTGAGGCGGCGCGTCTCGACGAGGTCGTCGTGGTCGCGAAGGACCTCGGGCAGGCGATAGAACGGTATCCGGCTGGCCAGGTGGTGCACGTGATGCGCTCCGATATTCCCGGTGAGCCAGTTCAGGACCGGCGGCAGTATGTAATTGGACGACCCGTGCAGCGCCGCCTCGTGCACGTTCCAATCCTCCTGGCGTTCCCAGACCGTGTCCTCGAACTGGTGCTGCACGTAGAACATCCACATGCCCAGGCTCGCAGCCAGCAACATCGTCGGCACGAAGATGAACAGCACGACCTCCAGCCCGCCAAACCAGATCAGAAGCGCCAGCAGCCCGCCGATCCCGGCATTCGTGGCCTGGGAGCTGAGCCAGTAGCGCCATCCCGATCGCATCAACCCGACCGGCAGTCGGTTTTGCAGGAAGAAGGTGTAGAAGGGCACGATCCCGAACATAACCAGGGGATGCCGAAGAAGACGATAAAGCACGCGGCCGAGCCGGGATTTGCTTCGGTATTCGGTCACGGTCAGAACCGGGACGTCTCCGGTGCCGCGCTGGTCGAGGTTGCCCGTGGTGGCGTGGTGGATCGCGTGCGTCTTGCGCCAGACGTCATAGGGGGTGAGCGTCAGAACCCCGAGGGCCCTTCCGATCCAGTCACCGAGTTTCCGGTTTCGGAAAAACGACCCATGGCCGCAATCGTGCTGGATCATGAAGGTTCGGACGAGAAAGCCGGCGTTCACCATGGCCAGCGCGACGGAGAGAACGGGACTGATCGACAGGGCCCACCAGGCGAGCGCCCAGATCGCCAGGAAGGGCAGAAGCGTCACGGACAACTCGAAAAGGCTGCGGGCGGGGATGGGTTCGCGATACTTCGTGAGGACACGGGTCCACTGTTGCGGCTTCAAACCGGCGTACTCCTGGTGCTTGTGCGAGGATGATGACGAGACCGGGCGCCCATCGGGGCGCCCGGGACCACCGGGTCAGGCAAGCGCGATGTTGGTCGCGCTCTCGCGGCCATCGCGGCCGGTTTCGACGTCGAAGGTCACCTTCTGGGCGTCCGCGAGACCGGTGAGGCCGGCGCGTTCGACGGCAGAGATGTGGACGAAGACGTCCTTGCCGCCGGACCCCGGTTCGATGAATCCGAAGCCTTTGGTGGCGTTGAACCATTTCACGGTGCCATTGGCCATGTCCGTTGTCTCCTGTTCAAGTGCTGCCCGCGGAATGCGGCAGCCCGGCAGAGTCAGACTGAATCGATCGACTGAGAGCCGGATGAACGGAAGCAGCGGTTCGAAGCGAAAAACACAGGCTTCACATAGCTGGGCATTCGCAGCATCGCATACAAGGGCTGTCGCTTTTCGCCGAGGTTTCGGTTTTCGGCATGAAGGAGGCCGGCCGCCCTTGCCGCCCGGAACATTCACCATCGAAGCTCGACCTCGAGGCGCGGGTGGAAGACGCGAGTTCGGCTCGCGCGGGTATTCCACGTTCACGAGCGAGGCGCCTCGTCCCGGGTATCGGCCGTCGGCAGATCGGCCCAGTCGAGACTGCGATGGTCGAATCCGGAAACGAGGTGCGGCTTCACGATCTCGAAGTAGGGCGAGAGATCGAAATCCCGCGGCACGAAGAGCGAATGATGCCGGACGTGGAGGATCTCCCGCCGCGCGTATCGAGAGCCCGAGCGTGCCTCGACCGTCCGGATGTCGGGCAGGATCGGGTAGCGCACCGATTGGAAAGCCTGGGCGATCAGAGATGAGCAGATCGCGCGGGTCGGATCGCCGGAGCCGAGCGCCAGCATGCGCCGCCGCCAGCGCACGGGCACGGGCGGCGTGGGCAGCAGGTACCGCGCGAGATCCACGATGTTGCGCATGTCGTAGCGCAGGCCGATCCGGCATGTCATGAAGTCGACCACCGCGCATGCGTCCTCCTCACTCAGGCCGACGGGCCGGCATATCCGGGTGTTGAACGTGGCGTACTTGCTCAGCGGAGAAGAGACACAGCCCTCCCCCAGATTGACCTCGACCAGGCGATGGGATTCCTCGGAGCCGGATCCTCCAACGGTGCGATCCCCGACGAACATCGCGGCGTGGGACCAGGTTGACTGCGTCAGGTACTTTATCGCGGCCGAGACACGCTGCCGTCCCTCGATCAGGAGAATGTCGGCGGGCCGCAGCGTGTTTTGCAGGGTCTCGAAATCCGAGGGCGTGAAGGGCACGTAACCGGAACTGGGCTGCTCCAGCCGTCGGGCGATGCCGCGACCGGCACGATCGAGCAACGCGTCGAACCACGCGGTCACCTGCATCTCCGTGGCGCCGGCTCAACCGGCCGTCCGGCCGTCGCGCGGCCGCTTTCAGCGATGTGCACGGGCCGGATGGTTTGCATCACTCATCCTCCGCCGGCCGGGATCGGGCGCCGGGACGGGACCTTCCAGCGGGGGAACGCGACCGGGGTGGAGATACGGCAACCTGTCTTGCCCAAGCGTGCGGGGGGCGGTCCGCCCCCGGCGCATGACATCTTCGCACCTCTGTCACGCCTGCCCGTCGCGGAAGTCCCGTTTCACGGTCACGCGAGGCCGCGGACGAGGACCACCGGGTCTCAGTCGGAGCCCAGATGATCTGTCGTGAAAAGCATGTCGTCGCCAGCGCCGGAATGGCACGCGATGCAGCCGGCGTTCGTGCCCTTCGCGACCCTGCCCGCGAGGCGCATGCCCTTCGGGTTCCTGTCGAGCGATCCGTCGGGCAGGTACTTCGCCCAGAACCAGTCGGCGTTGTCCGGATCATATCCCGCCTCGCGGCGGAACATCACCGTGACCGCGGCGAGATGCGTGTCGGGGTCGCTCAGCACGTCGGCGATCCCGACGCCTTCGGGACCGTAATTGCGCTTGATCACCAGATCGCCGGAATGTCCGTCGATCGTGGCTGTGGTATAGAGCGTCTCCAGCATCATGCCATGCGGTGCGACGCCCTGGTAAGGGAAACTGCGCAGCATGCCTTCCCCGGCGAGGTTCATATCCTCCATCGCGGCCCACAATTCGGCCGCGTAACCGGTATCCGCGTCGGTTCCGAAAGGCGCCTCCTGGGCGGTCGCGCTCCCCGCGCTCAACGCCAGAGCGGCCAGGCCGCCTTTCGCGGTATGTCTTAGGGTCATCTGAAACCTCCTCCCATTTCACCCATAGGTTAACCCGGATCCCGGGATCGCAGGGTCACGATCGACTGATCCGACCGTGGGGAGAACGTGATCATTCAGGAATTGACCGAGCCGGTGGTGCGGGGACACGCTTGCGCTGTGTTCCGTAAGTCTATCGCCATACTGAGCCTTGTCGCCCTGCCGGGCGTGGCGGCCTCGAATCAGTCGACGGCGGGCCCCAGCACCTTGTGTGTCCGCAATGCCAGCGCGCAGCCCCATGTCTTCGCGGTAGAAGCGCCGGAGGCCGGACGGCGCGTTCGGAAACTGGCGCCCGGCGAACAGCTTTGCGTTCACGGCGCCCTTGCAGACCGGACCGGTGTGGTGTCCGCGTTCGAAGATTTCGACGCGATGGAGGGCTGCTCGCGTATCGTCGCGGTGGGAAGAACCGAAGACATGCTGAAATATGTCGATTTCGACCGATGTTTCTGGAGTTCGAACAGCCCGTCGAGCATCCAGCAACAGTGACATGCCGGGACCTCGATGGCCGTGCGGACGGCCTTCATGGATTTCTCCGCCCGTTGATCCTGCGGGCCTGCCTTCCTCGTCCCGCTTTCGGGGGACCGCCTTCCGCGCGCGGGGCCCTTCGATGCTCCATGCGTGTCGCCGCCTTTCCAGCCAGCAACGCGTCGTGGGTAAGGCGCGCTTGAAGCCGTCCCGAGACCGGGGATCGGCACGGACGCGAAGACGGACGACGCAGCGATCGGGGGTTCAGCGCCTCCGGCTACCGAAGGGATCGGTCGCGACACGCTTGGAAAGATGAAGGTACCGGGTGGTGTGCCGCCACTGTCCGTGACGCAGGCCGAGGCGCCCGCCCGCAAAATGCGGGAAGCGCTGTCACCGTTTGCGGGCGACGACGAAGCGCGAGGGAAGCGAGGGCGGAAGCAGGTCGGTCTCGAGGATCTCGAACCCGGCCTCCGCGATGGCCCGGTCGATTTGCGCCACCTTCAGCAGGCTCATGGCAGGGAGCTTGCCCAACGCCCGCATCGCCGCGACCACGGGGCGATAGCGCCATTTCTCGCCGATCGCCGGGGTCTTGGAGATGAAGACCCCGCCCGGGCGCAAGACGTCGCGCATGGAGCCCAGCCCTTTGGCCAGGTCCGGCAGCAGGTGCAGCAGGTTGAAGGCGAGCACCGCATCGACGTCTTCCCCGGGGGCGGCCGCGCGGGCGACCCCGGCCTGGCGGAAGATCAGGTTGCCCTGGGCCGAGGTCCGGCGTTTCTCCTCGGCGATCGCGATCATCGCGCCGGAGAGGTCGGTGCCGACATAGGTGGCCACGCAGGGGGCAAGGCGAAGCGCGGTCGAGCCTGTCCCGCAGCCCAGCTCGAGCACCCGGTCTTCCGGCCGGAGGCGGGATTTCACGCGCGCGAGGGCGGCTTCGTAGGCGCCGGGGTCGGAAATCCTGCGGCGGGCGTAGGCCTCGGCGGCGCGGTCCCAGAAGGCGGCTGCGTCCACGGGATGTCCTTTCGCGGTCGGGTGTGCTCTGCGCGATCTATGCCCCATACCGCGCGCCGGGGAAATCGCCGACATTCGCGGGCGCCTTTCGCGCCCGACCGGCCCCGCCGCAATGCCGCGATGCGAGGCCCGGCGCAGGATGCCGCGCTTGCGGCGCCGAGGGCGGCGGTCTCGGCAGAGGGGCGATCGCGTCGCCGCCGCGATGTCCCGGCCTCAAACTGCGCCAAATGCGCTTGACGCGACCGAGGGCCGCGCATAGAACCCGCCCCACGCCCGGGCAACCGGGCAGGCGGCATGCGGTTGTAGCTCAGTTGGTTAGAGTACCGGCCTGTCACGCCGGGGGTCGCGGGTTCGAGCCCCGTCAACCGCGCCATCGCCGCCGAACCGGCCCGGAGGGCATCCCGGTGGATCCGTCCACCCCATGCGCGGTTGTAGCTCAGTTGGTTAGAGTACCGGCCTGTCACGCCGGGGGTCGCGGGTTCGAGCCCCGTCAACCGCGCCACACCTTCCCCAAGCACGGGACGCTCCGGAAGACCGATGCGCGCGCTTCTCGATCAGGTGCCATGGAGCGTCGCGGTGATCCTGGCGCTGACGCTCGGCCTCGCGCCCTTCACGCCGGAACCCCATCTCGTCGAAAAGCTTCGCATGCTGGGCGCGGGCACGCTCACCCGGCCCATCGATATCCTGGACCTCGCGCTGCACGGGGCGCCCTGGGTCCTCTTGATGGCAAAGGGCTGGACGGCCGTCAGGCCGAAAGGCTGAGCGACGCGAGGAATGCGCCAAGCGCCTCGGCGGTCGCGTCAGGGTGCTGGTCGGGGAAGAAGTGCCCGCCCGGCATCGGCCGGGCCTCCATCCGCGCCAGCCGGCCGGCCCAGGTGCCGGGCACGTCGTAGGCCGCCGCCATGGCGCCCTGCGCGCCCCAGAGCACGAGGGTGGGGCAGGCGACCCGCCGGTCCAGATCGGCGTCGTCGAGGGCGAGATCGTGATCGAGCGCGGCGCGGTAGTCGTCGCACATCGCGCGGATGGCCTCCGGGTCGCGCCAGGCCGCGCGGTAGGCCGCAAGCTGGTCCGGCGCGAAATCGGAAAGCGCGGCCTTGCCGAAGCCCAGCAGACACCGCTCGTAGAAGGCGTCCGGGTCGGCCTCGATCATCCGCTCGGGGAAGGGGTGCGGCTGGGCGAGGAAGAACCAGTGATAATAGGCCCGCGCCACCTCGTGCGTGAGGCATGTGAGCAGGTGATGCGTGGGCACGATGTCCATGAGCGCGAGGCTCGCCACCCGCTCCGGCGCGTCGAGCGCCATGCGGTGCGCCGTGCGCCCGCCCCGGTCATGGCCGGCGAGGTGGAAGCGGTGGAAGCCCAGATGCGCCATCAGCGAGAGCTGGTCCGCCCCCATCGCCCGGAAGCTGTAGTTCTCCGCGCCCCGCGGTTTCGAGGAGGCGCCGTAGCCGCGAAGGTCGGGGCAGACCACCGTGTGGGTCTCGGCAAGCCGCGGCGCGATCCGCGCCCACATCGCGCGGGTCTGCGGAAAGCCGTGCAGGAGCAGAAGCGGCGGGCCGTCGCCGCCCGTCTCGTAGGCGATGTCCACGCCGCCCTGCGTGAAGACATGCGCGGAGAAGCCCGGGATCATGCGCCGGCGTCGGCCAGCGCGTGCAGGATGCGCGCCCAGCTCCGCGCGCCCTTGTGAAAGCTTTCGAGGTCGTATTTCTCGTTGGGCGAGTGGATCCGGTCGTCGTCATGGGCGAAGCCGACGAGCATCGCGTCCATGCCGAGGATCTCCTTGAAGTAGCCGGCGACCGGGATCGAGCCGCCCATGCCGGCGAAGACCGCGGGCTGCGGCCACTCGTCCGACAGCGCGGCGCGCGCGGCCTCGAATTCGGGGCGGGTTGTGTCCATGCGGCAGGCGGGCGCGCCGTCGCCCATGGGGAACTCGGCGGTGCAGTCCGGCGGCAGCAGGCTTTCCACATAGGCCACGAAGCTTTCGTGGATCGCCTCGGGATCCTGGGTTCCGACTAGGCGGAAGCTGACCTTGGCGCGCGCCTCCGCGGGCAGCACGGTCTTGAATCCCGCGCCGGCGTAGCCGCCGGAGATGCCGTTCACCTCGGCCGTGGGGCGCGCCCAGAGCCGCTCGATCGGGGTGCGGTCCTGCTCGCCGGCGCCGTGCGACAGGCCCACCTTGCCGAGGAACGCGGCGGTGTCGAAGCCGAGCCCGGCCCACTGCTCCATCACCTCGGGGGGCGTTTCGGGCACGCCATCGTAGAAGCCCGGCAGGGTGACGCGCCCGGTTTCGTCGTGCAGCCCGGCAAGGACGCGCGACAGCACGTGGATCGGGTTGACGGCCAGCCCGCCGTAGAGGCCCGAGTGCAGGTCGCGCGAGGCGCCGCGGATCACGACCTCTTCGCGCAACATGCCCCGCAATTGCGTGGCGATCGACGGCGTCTCGCGGTCATACATGCCGGTGTCGCAGATCAGCGCGAGGTCCGCGGTCAGTTCCGCGGCGTTCTCCCGCAGGAACGGGATCAGCGAGGGCGAGCCCGATTCCTCCTCGCCCTCGAAGAAGAAGGTCACGCGGTAGGGCAGGGCCCCGTTCTCGGCGATCCAGGCGCGGCACGCCTCCACGAAGGTCATGAGCTGACCCTTGTCGTCCGAGGCGCCGCGCCCGCGGATCACCCGGCCCTGATCGGTCTCCTCGATCGCCGGATCGAACGGGTCGCGGTCCCACAGCTCAAGGGGGTCGACGGGCTGCACGTCGTAATGGCCGTAGAACAGAAGGTGCGGGCCGCCCTCGCCGATGTGTCCCACCACCATCGGATGGCCCGGCGTCTCGGCAAGCCGGGCCTCGGCGCCGAGCCCTTGCAGATCCTCGACAAGCCATTGCGCGGCCTCGCGGCACCGCGCCGCGTAGTCCGGATCGGTGGAGATCGACTGTATCCGCATCAGCGCCATCAGCCGTTCCAGCGATGCGTCGAGCCCCGCGTCGAGGCGGTTCAGAACCGGGTCCAGCGTCGTGGTGTCGCGCATGTCTGGGATCTCCTGTCGAGCGTCAGGGCGCACACTATCATTGCGTCATGCGCTGTCCAGCAAGGCGGTTGATCTGGATCAATGAGCCCCAAGGACCGCGCCGCGTAACGTGTTGCAAGACGCCGTTCACGGTTATATCCGTGAATTGTTGAATATGTTGGGGCCGACCCCGCTGCCAGCAAACCGGGGGGAGTGACGTTGGACTACACCGCCAAACTCGACCAAGCGATCCAGCGCCTGCATGACGAGGGCCGCTACAGGACCTTCATCGACATCGAGCGCAGGCGCGGTTCGTTTCCGCATGCCACCTGGCGCCGCCCGGACGGCGAGACGTGTCCGATCACGGTCTGGTGCGGCAACGACTACCTCGGCATGGGCCAGCACCCGGCGGTGCTCGCCGCCATGCACGAGGCGATCGAGTGCACCGGCGCGGGCTCGGGCGGAACGCGCAACATCTCCGGTACCACGGTCTATCACAAGCGGCTCGAGGCCGAACTGGCGGATCTGCACGGCAAGGAAGCGGCGCTTCTCTTCACCTCGGCCTACATCGCGAACGACGCCACGCTGTCCACCCTGCCGAAGCTGTTCCCCGGGCTCATCATCTATTCCGACGAACTCAATCATGCCTCGATGATCGAGGGGATCCGGCGCAACGGCGGCGCCAAGCGCGTTTTCCGGCACAACGACGTGGCGCATCTGCGCGAATTGCTGGAGGCCGACGATCCGGACGCGCCCAAGCTCATCGCGTTCGAATCGATCTATTCCATGGATGGCGATTTCGGCCCGATCGCGGCGCTTTGCGATCTGGCCGACGAGTTCAACGCGCTGACCTACATCGACGAGGTGCACGCGGTGGGCATGTACGGCCCGCGCGGGGCCGGCGTGGCAGAGCGCGACGGGCTCATGCACCGGATCGACATCATCAACGGCACGCTGGCGAAGGCCTACGGCGTGATGGGCGGCTACGTCGCGGCGAGCGCGAAGATGTGCGACGCCATAAGGTCTTACGCGCCGGGGTTTATCTTCACGACCTCGCTGCCGCCGGCCGTCGCGGCCGGCGCCGCGGCCAGTGTCGCGCATCTGAAGACGGACCGGGCGCGGCGCGAGAAGCACCAGACCCAGGCACGGATTCTCAAGACGCGGCTCAAGGCGCTCGGGCTGCCGATCATCGATCATGGAAGCCACATCGTGCCCGTGATCGTGGGCGACCCGGTCCACTGCAAGCGCATCTCCGACATGCTGCTCGAGGATTACGGGATCTACTGCCAGCCGATCAACTTCCCCACCGTGCCGCGCGGAACCGAGCGGCTGCGCTTCACGCCCTCGCCGGTGCACGGCCCGGACGAGATGGACCGGCTGGTAAGCGCGATGGACGATTTGTGGTCGCATTGTGCGCTGAATCGCGCCGAGAAGTCCGCCTGAACGGGTTTCGTCTGTCCGGCTGTTTCCTCTGTGGTAACCTTCTGCAATCAAAGAAGGGTCCGAATCGCGGCAGGCCCGTGACCCAACGGAGCAGAGGCAGCAGGCATGATCCGGCGCAAGCCATCCCGAGCTGACGCGCAGCCCGTGGCGAAGCCCAAGCGCTTCGACGATTTCGATCTGCGTCTTGGCGACGTGATGCGCGGGGAGCGCGCCACCCTCGGCAAGTCGCTTCTGGACGTGCAGCGCGAATTGCGCATCAGGGCGAGCTACATCGCCGCGATCGAGAATTCCGACCCTTCCGCCTTCGACACGCCCGGTTTCATCGCGGGCTATGTGCGCTCCTATGCCCGCTATCTCGGCATGGACCCCGACCGGGCCTTCGCCGAGTTCTGTGCCGAAAGCGGGTTCTCTCCCGCCCATGGCATGTCGAAGGACGCCTCGAGCGTTCGGAAACCGACCCGCCGCGGCAAGCCCGCGACGACGTCGGGCGGGGCGCGCGACCCCTTCGTGCAACCCGCCACGCCCTTCATCCCGCGCAGCGAAAGCCTGTTTTCAAGGGTGGAGCCCGGGGCCGTCGGCTCGCTCGTGGTGCTTGCCGCACTGGTCGGCGCGATCGGGTTCGGGGGCTGGTCGGTCCTGCGCGAGATCCAGCGTGTGCAGCTGTCGCCGGTGGACCAGACGCCGGTGGTGCTCGCCGAGCTCGACCCGCTCGACGGGGCGGGATCATCCGAGCCGGACGGCCCGTCGCTGTCCACCGAGGCGCTGGAGCGCCTTTACCGGCCCCAGGCGCTCGACGTGCCGGTGATGATCGCGCGCGACGCGCCGATCTCGACGCTCGATCCCGAGACCACGGGGGCCTTCGCGCGCGCGGACCGGCCCGCCGCGCCGTCGGGCCTCGACCTGGCCTCGCCGGCCGTTCCCGAACGCGCGGCCACCACCGCCGCCGAGATGCCCCAGGTGGTGGAGGCCGAGGCGCCCGAGGTGAAGATCCTCGCCGTGCGTCCGGCGTGGATCCGCGTGCGCGGCGCCGACGGCTCGGTCATCTTCGAGAAGATCCTCGATGCGGGCGAAGCCTACACGCTGCCGCGCACCGAAGGCGCGCCGACGCTGCGTGCCGGGATGTCGGGGTCGCTCTACTTCGAGGTGAACGGAGAGCTTTACGGCCCGGCGGGGCAGGGCACGTCGACGATCCGCGACGTGGCGCTGTCCGTGGACGCGCTGATGCAAGGCTACGCGCTTGCCGATTTCGGCGAAGACCCCGAGCTTGCCAAGGTCGTCGCGATGGCGGAGGCGCGCGAAATCTCCGGCGCGTCGGAGTAGCGCACGCATTGCGCCGAGGGGCGCTGCGGCCTATTTTCGGGGCGACAAGGCACGCGACGGAAAGGCCGCCATGACCCTCAATCACGTCCGCCCGTGGCGCAACATCTACCGCAGGGACTGCCGCAAGATCCATGTGGGATCGGTGCCGGTGGGCGGCGATGCGCCGATCTCGGTGCAAAGCATGACGAACACGGCCACCACGGATGTCGCCGCCACCGTCGCGCAGATTCAGGCCTGCGCGGAGGCCGGCGCCGATATCATGCGCGTTTCGGTGCCCGACGAAGCGTCGGCCCGCGCGCTGCGGGAGATCGTGCGCGAAAGCCCGGTGCCGATCGTTGCCGATATCCATTTCCACTACAAGCGCGGGATCGAGGCGGCCGAGGCGGGCGCCGCCTGCCTGCGCATCAACCCCGGCAACATCGGATCCGAGGCGCGGGTGCGCGAGGTCATAAGCGCCGCCCGCGACCACGGCTGTGCGATCCGCATCGGCGTGAATGCCGGAAGCCTGGAAAAGCACCTGCTCGACAAATACGCGGAACCCTGCCCGGAGGCGATGGTCGAGTCGGGCCTCGACCATATCCGGATCCTGCAGGACAACGACTTTCACGAATTCAAGATCAGCGTTAAGGCCTCGGACGTGTTCCTTGCCGCCGCAGCCTACCAGGGCATCGCGGAGGCCACGGACGCGCCGATCCACCTCGGCATCACCGAGGCGGGGGGGCTCATGTCCGGCACGATCAAGTCCGCGATCGGCCTTGGCAACCTGCTCTGGATGGGGATCGGCGACACGATCCGCGTGTCGCTCTCGGCCGATCCCGTGGAAGAGATCCGCGTGGGCTACGAGATCCTGAAATCGCTGGGCCTGCGACACCGGGGCGTCAACGTCATCTCCTGCCCGTCCTGCGCGCGGCAGGGCTTCGACGTGATCCGGACGGTGGAGATCCTCGAGAAGCGGCTCGAGCACATCAAGACGCCGATGAGCCTGTCGATCATCGGCTGCGTGGTCAACGGCCCGGGCGAGGCGCTGATGACGGATGTGGGCTTCACCGGCGGAGGGGCCGGCCACGGCATGGTCTACCTTGCCGGCAAGCAGAGCCACCGGATGTCGAACGACGAGATGATCGAGCACATCGTCGAGCAGGTGGAGAAGAAAGCCGCCGAACTCGAGGCCGACGCGGCGACACAGGCGGCCGAGTAGCGCAGGCCTCAGTCGGCGCTGCGGTCGAGATAGCGCTCCAATATGGCCGCGGGCACGTTTCCGCGCACGAGAATGCCGCCCACCACGAAGGACGGGGCGATGTCGATGCCCAGGCGGCCGGCCAGGTCGCGGACCCGGTCCAGCCGCGCGGTCGTGGTGGGGGCGTGCATTTTCTGCACGACCTTCCCGGCGGGCCAGGCCATGGTCTGGGCGAAAAGTTCCAGTGTTGCCGGATTGGCGGGTTCGGGCAGCGCGGCAAGGCCCTCGCGCGCCTCGAGCCAGGCGTCCGGGCCGACCTCGTCGAGGACGGCGGTCAGGAACCGCGCGGCCGACTGCCCGCCGTCTTCGGTGCCCGGCATGTCCTTCACGACAAGCCGCGTGTCGCCACGCCGTGCCCCGAGCGCGCGAAGCTCTGCCAGCAGCGGCTGGCACTGCGTGCAGGCCGGCGGCAGGAAGACGACAAGGGGGGTGCCGTCCTCCGGGCCCTCGCTCCAGTCGCCCGAATCCGCGGCAAGCGCGTCGCGCTCTGCGTCCAGAAGCGCGGTGTCACGGGCGATCTCGTCGGCGTAGTCCGGCGCCGGGGAAAGCGCGCCCAGGGCGCGGTCCACGATGTCCGGTTCCCCGAGCAGCAGTGCACGGACCTCGGCGCCGAAGGCCGCGCGCTCGTCCGGGGTCAGGTCGAGGCCCGCGGCCTGGGCGCCGCCCGCAAGGCCGAGCGCCGCTGCGAGGAGCGCCGCGCTAGCCCGCGTCGCGCACATCGGCCACGATCTCGCGCATGCCCTCCAGCGGGACGTAGCCGCGCAGCATGCGATCGGGCAGCACGAAGGTGGGTGTCCCGTTGATGCCGAGGCGCTGGGCGAGGGCGCGGGTCTCGGCCAGAACTGCCGTCACCTCGTCGCTTTCCATCTGCACGAGGATCGCGTCGGCATCGAGGCCCAGCGTCTCGGCCAGCCGGGCGAGCGTCGTTTCGTTGGCCTCGCCCGTCATCTCGATCAGCGCCTCCTTGGCCAGGTGGTAGGCGTCGTCGCCGGCCACCTGCTTGACCGCCACCGCGAAACGCGACGAGGCCAGCGAGTCCGGTCCGAGGATCGGGAACTCCTTGATCACGAGCCGGATGTTGCCGTCGGTTTCGACCAGTTCGTTCACGTCCTCATGGGCGCGGCGGCAATAGCTGCAGCGGTAGTCGATGAACTCCACCAGCGTCACGTCCCCGTCGGGATTGCCACCCACCCAGGAATAGCCGTCGTCGAAGATCTCCTCGGCGTAGGTCTGCACCAGCTCGGTGTCGGCGGCGGCCTGCGCGGCGGCGTCACGCTCTTCCAGCACGGCCACCGCTTCCATGATCACCTCGGGGTTCTCGAGCAGGTAGGCGCGCACCTCGGCGCGGAACGCCTCGCGCTCCGCGTCGGTCATCTGAGTGACGTCGAGCGCGCCGGCCGGCGCGGCGAAGGCGAGCGTTGCGGCGAGCGCCGCGGAAACGAGGCGGGGGGCGGTCATAGTGGCGGTCTCCCGTGTTGGCTGTCCGGCTGTCGTCAGAGGGCGCGCTCGGCGGCACTGAACACATCCTGCGCGCGCTGCCAACCCCCGCTCCCGCGGGGCAGGCGGGCGAGCGCGCGCTCGGCGTGCAGTTTCGCGTCCTCCATGCGCCCTTGCAGCGCGTAGCGTTCCGCCGTGGCCACCGAGGCCATGGCGACCTGTCCGGTCTGGGCGTAGGCCTGTGCGAGGTCGCGGAGCATCCGACCATTGCGAAAATCGATCGTGCGGGCGCGTTCGAGCGCGGTCAGCGCCTCGCCGGGCCGGCCTGCGGCCAGAAGCGCGCGGCCGTAGCCTGCGAGGATCAGTGCGTCGCCGGGCGCCGCGTTGGCCGCCGCGCCGTAGGCTTGCACCGCGGCGGCGAAATTCCGGCTTTCGAGCAGGATCTGCCCCTTGAGGTCCATGTAGCCCGCGTCGCCGGGCCGCAGGGCGAGCGCGGCGTCGATGGCGCGCACCGCGCGCCCCGTGTCCGAGCGGCGGTGATGGGCCACCGCCTCGCGCATGAGCCGGATGTCCTGCGACACGCTGTCCGGGGCGCGGCGCATCGTCCATTTCGGGGCGCGCAGGAACGCCGAGAGCTTGCCGCGCGCGCGATCGTGCCAGTAGATCGCCGCGGGGTCGGGGGTGGTCTTGCCGCCATGGGCGGCGGCGTAGGAGTCGAGCGCGCGCAGCCTGTCGCGCGACAGCGGATGCGTGCGCGCGTAGGGATCCTGCCGCGCGGTGGTGAGAACCTCCTGCCCGGAAAAGAGCTTCATCACCTCCACCGCCCCGCGCGGATCGACGCCCGCGCGCACGAGATACCGGATGGAGGAGCGGTCGGCCGAGGCTTCCTCGGCCCGCGTATGGGTCAGGAAGCGCCGCATGGCCGAGCTTGCCGCGCCCATCGCCACGCCGGCGGCGGCCGATCCGTCGGCGCCCGCCGCGGCCGCCATCGCGGCGAGCGCGGTGCCGAGCCCCGCCGCCGTCGTCATCGCCCGCATGTTCGTCATCCGCCGGGTGATGTGCCCGTTGGCGATATGCGCGGCCTCGTGCGCGATCACCGCCTGAAGCTGCGCGGGGCTGTCGAGCTTCAGGATCAGCCCGTAATTGATGAATATGTGGCGGTTATCCACGATGAAGGCGTTGAGCGATCCGTCATCCACCACCAGCACACGCACCTGCGACGGGCTCAGCCCCGCGGCTTGGATCACGGGCGCCGCCAGCTGGGAGAGCGAGCGTTCGACGTCGCTGTCGCGCAGAAGCCCGAGCGCGGCGGCCGGGCCGGGCAGGGCCACGAGGGCGAGTGCGGCGAGCGCGGCAGCGAACTGGCGGGCGCGGTGCATTGACGGGCCTTCCCGGGCTTGTGAAAAGCGGCTCGACCCAGAGTAGGAGCGGAGCGATGCGGAACTCAAGGCGCGGCGAGGTCGATCCCTTCATTGTGATGGACGTGATGGAAGCCGCGCGCGCGGCGGAGGCCGCGGGCCGCCACGTCATCCACATGGAGGTGGGCCAGCCGGGAACGCCCGCGCCCGCCGCCGCGCGCGAGGCGCTCGTGCGGGAGATGGAGGCGGGCCCGCTGGGCTACACCGTCGCGCTCGGCCGCCCCGAACTGCGCGCGCGCATCGCGCGGCTTTACCGCGAGTGGTACGGCGTCGATCTCGATCCCGCCCGGGTGGTCGTGACCTCGGGCTCCTCGGGCGCGTTCGTCCTCGCCTTCACCGCGCTCTTCGACACGGGCGAAGCGGTCGGCATCGGCGCGCCGGGCTACCCGAGCTACCGCCAGATCCTGCGCGCGCTCGACCTGCGGCCGGTGGACATCCCGACGCGCCCGGAAAACCGCTACCAGCCCGTGCCGGAGGAGCTTTCGGGGCAGGGGCTTTCGGGGCTCATGGTCGCCTCGCCCGCGAACCCCACCGGAACGATGCTGGGCCGCGAGGCGCTGGGCGCGCTCATCGGCTGGGCCGAGGCGGAAGGCGCGGCCTTCATCAGCGACGAGATCTATCACGGCATCGAGTACGAGGCGAAGGCGGTCACCGCGCTCGAGCTTTCCGACGATGTCTACGTCATCAACTCCTTCTCGAAGTATTTCTCGATGACCGGCTGGCGCGTGGGCTGGATGGTCGTGCCCGAGGACCATGTCCGCCGGGTGGAGCGACTGGCGCAGAATCTCTTCATCTGCCCCTCGCACGCCGCGCAGGTGGCCGCGCTCGCCGCGCTCGACGCGCAGGACGAACTCGCGGCCAACCTGGCCGTCTATGCCGAGAACCGCCAGCTGATGCTGGAAGGGCTGCCGGCGGCGGGGTTCGACCGCATCGCGCCGCCGGACGGGGCGTTCTACGTCTACGCCGACGTGAGCCACATCACCTCCGACAGCCTCGGCTTCGCGCGGGAGATCCTCGACGAGGCGGGCGTGGCGGTCACGCCGGGGCTCGATTTCGACCCGGTCCGGGGCGGCGGGACGCTGCGCTTCTCCTACGCGGCGTCCACGGCCGACATCCGGGAGGGGCTGTCCCGCCTCGCCGGTTTCATGCGGGCCCGGGGCCATCTTCCGGCGTGACGCGGTTTTCGCGCCGCCCGCTTTGGGATAGGGTCCGCGCAAAAGGCGGGGCGGATCACATGAGCAGGCTTGTCGCGGCATTCGCGCTTCTCGTGGCGCTGGCGGCGCCCGCCGGGGCGCAGGACATGGGTGGCCTCGCGCGGCTCGACCCGGCGCGCAGCGGCGCCGAGGCGACCGCCGCGGGCGGCGTCCGGATCGACCTTCTGCTGAGCCAGGGCGTGCCCTGGCGGGTCTTCACCCTGTCCGACCCGGACCGGCTGGTGCTCGATTTCCGCGAGGTGGAGTGGACGGGCCTCGACACCGACCGCTTCGCGACGTCCGGCCTTGGCGCGTTGCGGGCGGGCACGTTCCGGCCCGGATGGTCGCGGCTCGTCGCCGACCTCGAGCGGCCTCTGGCGGTGCGGGAGGCGGGGCTGTCGGTCAGCGACCTGACAGGGCAGGCCGCCTTGCGCCTACTGCTCGCCCCGGTGGACGAGGCCACCTTCGACGCGGAGGCCGGCGCGCCCGGGGACCCGCGCTGGGACCTGCCCGAGCCCGCCGAGACGGACCCCGCGCGCCGCGAAGGCCGGGGCGATCGGGGGCTCGTCGTGGTGCTCGATCCCGGCCATGGCGGCATCGATCCGGGCGCCGAGGTGGGAGAGGTGAGAGAGGCCGATCTGATGCTCGCGCTCGCCTTCGAGCTGCGCGAGGCGCTGCGCCGAGCGGGGCGCTACGAGGTGGTGCTGACGCGAGAGGACGACGTCTTCGTCTCGCTGGAGCGGCGCGTGCAGATCGCGCACCGGTCCGGCGCGGATCTCTTCATCTCGCTCCATGCCGATTCGCTCGCGTCGGGGCGCGCGCGGGGCGCGACGGCCTACACGCTCTCCGACAGCGCCACGGACGAAGCAAGCGCCGCGCTCGCCGAGCGTCACAACCGCGCCGACCTGCTCGCCGGCGTCGACCTGACGGGCACCGACGACGTGGTGGCCAACGTGCTGATGGAGATCGCAAGGCTGGAGACGGCGCCGCGATCCGAAAAGCTTGCCCGCGCGCTGATCGTCGGGATCGACGCCCGGACGAGCCACGTCAACTCGCGCCCGCTGCGCAGCGCCGGGTTCTCGGTGCTCAAGGCCGCCGACATCCCCTCGGTCCTGCTCGAAGCGGGGTTCCTGTCCACGCCGGAAGACCTGAAGAACCTGACCGACCCGGACTGGCGCGCGCGTCTCGTCGCGGGAATTCGCGATGGCATTGCCGCCTGGGAAGCCGCGGACGCGGCGGAGGCGCCGCTGCGCCGCAGGTAGGCAGCGCCTTGCCGATCGGGCCGGGCAAGGCTGGCGCCGGGCCCCGGCCCGCCCCAATTGCAGCACAGGCACGCGGCGTTGTGTTTTGACCCGGCGCGGCGCCGCGCGTATACAGACGCCAAACCGGCAGGAGCCACGATTGCTCAGATTTTTCCTCTCCGTCCTCGGCGGACTGTTCAGCCTGATCACGCTGGGCGTGGTGATGGTCGCGCTCACCATCGGCGGCGTCTTCTGGGTGTACGGGCGCGATCTGCCCAGCCATGAAAGCCTCGCCCAGTATCGCCCGCCCACGATCAGCCGGGTGTATTCGGCCGAGGGCCGGATCATCGACGAGTTCGCGCAGGAACGCCGCCTCTTCGCGCCGGCCGAAGAGATCCCGCCGCTCGTGAAGCACGCGTTCATCTCGGCGGAGGACAAGAACTTCTACCAGCACCAGGGCTTCGACGCGCGCGGCATCGCCGCGGCGCTGGTGGAGGCGGTGCGGACCCGCGGCGAGACGCTGCGCGGGGCCTCGACGATCACCCAGCAGGTGATGAAGAACTTCCTGCTGGGCGGCGAACGCCGGGTGGAGCGCAAGATAAAGGAAATCATTCTCGCCACCCGTCTCGAACAGACGCTCAGCAAGGAAGATATCCTCGAGCTTTACCTGAACGAGATCTATCTCGGCCAGAATTCCTATGGCGTGGCGGCGGCCGCGCAGACCTTCTTCAACAAGACCCTGCGGGAGCTGGCGCCGCACGAGGCGGCCTTCCTCGCCTCGATGCCGAAGGCGCCGTCGGACTTCCATCCCGTGCGCAACGCCGACCGGCTCATGGCGCGGCGCAACTACGTCCTGACGGAGATGCACGAGAACGGCTATCTCGACCGCGCCACTTATGAGCGCGAGCGCGCGATGCCACTGCGCTCGGTGCAGGCGGGCGATTTCGAGAGCTTCCGCTCCGCCCTGCCGCCGCGCGACTACTTCACCGACGAGATCCGCCGCCAGTTGTCGCGCGATTTCGGCGAGGCCGAATTCTTCTCGGCGGGCTTCACGGTGCGCGCGACACTGGATCCCGAGATGCAGGTCGTCGCGGCCGAGGCGTTCCGGACCCAGCTCGAACAGTACGACCGCAACGCCGGGGTCTGGCGCGGCACGGGCGAGACGCTTCCGCAGGAGGCCCTCGCAAGCGAGGAGGCATGGCGCGCGGCTCTTGCCGAGGCCGATGTCGCCCGCGACGTCGACCTGGTGCAGCCCTGGCACCCGGCGGTGGTGCTCGAGGTGGCCGAGAACCGGCTGCGCCTCGGCGTCGAGGGCGTGGAAGAGACGGAGGCCGAGCCTTTCGTGGTGCCGCGCGAGGATATCCGCTGGATGCGTGGCGACTTCTTCGCGAACTTCGAGGTGGGCGACGTGGTCCATGTCCGGCGCATGGTGTCGGACGACGACGGCAGCTTCATCCGCTGGTCGCTCCGGCAGGTGCCCGAGGTGCAGGGCGGCTTCATGGCGATGGACGTGAACAACGGCCGCGTGATCGCGATGCAGGGCGGGTTCTCCTACCAGGACTCGGTGTTCAACCGCACGACGCAGGCCCAGCGTCAGCCCGGCTCGTCGTTCAAGCCCTTCGTTTACGCCGCCGCGCTCGATTCCGGCTACTCGCCCGCGACGATCATCGTGGACGCGCCCATCGAGGTGGACACGCCCCAGGGCGTCTGGCGGCCCAAGAACGCGTCGAACGCGTTCTACGGACCGACGCCGCTGCGCACGGGCATCGAGCAGTCGCGGAACCTCATGACGGTGCGCCTTGCGCAGGAAGTGAGCATGCAGACCGTTGCCGCTTATGCCGAGCGCTTCGGCGTCTACGACCGGCTGGAACCCTATCTCGCCAATGCGCTCGGCTCTCAGGAGACCACGCTTTACGACATGGTGGCGGCCTACGCGATGTTCGCCAATGGCGGCGAGCGGGTGGAGCCCACGCTGGTGGACCGCGTGCAGGACCGCTACGGGCGCACAATCTACCGCCACGATGAGCGCATCTGCACCGATTGCGGCGATCCGAACATCGCGCCGGGCCGCAGCCCGCGGCTCGTCTCCGAGCGCGAGCGGGTGATGGACGCGATCACCGCCTACCAGCTGACCTCCATGATGCAGGGCGTGGTCGATCGCGGCACGGCGAGCGGCGCGATCGACCTGCCGGTGCCGATCGCGGGCAAGACCGGGACGACCAACGACGCCCGCGACGTCTGGTTCATCGGCTTCTCGTCCAATATCGTGGCAGGCTGCTATATCGGCCACGACCAGCCGCGCTCGCTCGGCCAGGGCGCCTACGGCTCCACGCTGTGCGGGCCGGTGTTCCAGCGCTTCATGTCCGAGGCGATCAAGAAATATGGCGGCGGCGCGTTCGAGGTTCCCCCGGGCGGCACCTTCATCAAGATCGACCGCTATACCGGCGCGCGCCTGCCCGACGACGCTACCGGCCCCAACGTCGTCGCCGAGTATTTCCGCGAGGGGGAGGAGCCGATCTTCGGCATCACCTATGACGGCGGCTTCGCCATGGGGAGCGACTTCACGCGCATCGCACCCGAGGAGGGCGGCGTGTCGCGCGAGGTGACGACCTCGACCGGCCAGCGCGGTGTGGTGGGGCCGCGCGCCAGCTTCGGGTCCATGAGTTCCGGCGGCCTTTACTGAGCCGCTTGCCGCGCCCCGGCGGCTGGTTTATCACACCGTTCCAACCCCCCGTTCCCCGGAGATATCCATGCGTGCCGACGCCGAATCCGCCGTTGCAGAGATCAGGAAGTCGCTCGACCTGCTGCGCCAGCGCATGGATTGGGAAACCGCGCAGCACCGGCTCGAGGAATTCAATGCCCGGGTGGAGGATCCCGATCTCTGGAACGATCCTGAAAAGGCGCAGAAGCTCATGCGCGAGCGCCAGGCGCTTGTCGACGCGATCGAAACCGTGGGCTCCATCGAGCAGCAGCTTTCCGACAACGTCGAACTGATCGGGATGGGCGAGGCCGAGGGCGACGAGGAGGTGATCGCCGAGGCGGAGGGCGCGCTGAAGGACCTCGTCGAGGTCGCGCGCGCGCGCGAGCTAGAGGCGCTGCTCGACGGCGAGGCGGACGGCAACGACACCTATCTGGAGATCCATGCCGGCGCGGGCGGCACCGAATCCTGCGACTGGGCCTCGATGCTGGCGCGGATGTATGTGCGCTGGGCCGAGAAGCGCGGCTTCAAGGTCGAGCTTCAGGACGAGACGCCGGGCGACGAGGCGGGCATCAAGTCCGCCACCTACAAGATCACCGGCCAGAACGCCTATGGCTGGCTGAAATCGGAGTCCGGCGTGCACCGCCTCGTGCGGATCTCGCCCTATGACAGTTCGGCGCGGCGGCACACCTCGTTCAGTTCCGTCTGGGTCTACCCGGTGGTTGACGAGAACATCGAGATCGAGGTCAACCCGGCCGACATCCGCGTGGATACCTATCGCTCTTCCGGGGCGGGCGGGCAGCACGTGAACACCACCGACTCGGCGGTGCGGATCACCCATGTGCCCACCGGCATCGTCGTGACGAGCTCGGAGAAGTCGCAGCACCAGAACCGTGACATCGCCATGAAGGCCCTGAAATCGCGGCTTTACCAGATGGAGCTGGAGAAGCGGACCGCCTCCATCCAGGAGGCGCATGAGGCCAAGGGCGATGCAGGCTGGGGCAACCAGATCCGCTCTTACGTTCTTCAGCCCTACCAGATGGTGAAGGACCTGCGCACCAATTACGAGACCTCCGACACCAAGGGCGTGCTCGACGGGGACATCGATGGCTTCATGGCCGCCGTGCTCGCGCTCGACGCCGCGGGCAAGAGCCGCGCCGAGGCGCAGGCCGACGCCTGAGGCCGGCCCGCCGGTGGCCGATCCGCTTGATCTCGATGCGCTCGACCTCGCGGCGGCCCTCTCGCGGCGGGAGCTCTCCGCTGAGGACGTGATGCGCGCGACCCTCGCGCGCATCGAGGCGCTCAACCCCGCCGTTAACGCCATCGTCTCGCTGCGCGATCCCAAAACGCTGCTCGCGGAGGCGCGCGCGGCCGACGCCGCGCCACGCGCGGGCTGGCTTCATGGCATGCCCCTTGCGGTCAAGGATCTTGCCAACGCCGCCGGGCTGCCGACCAGCCAGGGCTCCCCGCTCTTCGCCGGCCGCGTGGCGGAGCGGGACGACATCGCGATCGGTCGCCTGCGCGCCGCCGGCGCCATCGTGATCGGAAAGTCCAACACGCCCGAATTCGGCCTCGGCAGCCACACCTTCAACGAGGTGTTCGGTGCGACGCGAAACCCCTGGGATCTCTCGCGCTCGGCCGGCGGCTCCTCGGGCGGGGCGGCGGCGGCGCTGGCCACGCGGATGCTGGCGGTGGCCGACGGCTCGGACATGATGGGCTCGTTGCGCAACCCGGCGGCCTGGAACAACGTCTATGGCCTGCGCCCGAGCTGGGGCCGCGTGCCCGCCGAGCCCGAGGGCGACAGCTTCCTCCACCAGCTTTCGACACCCGGGCCGATGGCGCGAAGCCCCGCCGACCTGGCCGCGTTGCTCGAGGTGATGGCCGGCCCCGATCCGCGCCAGCCCCACGGCATGCCCGCCGAACCGTTCCTTTCGGGGATAAGGCGTGGCTCCGCGGGCGCGCGCATCGCCTGGCTTGGCGACTGGGGCGGGAGCCTTCCCTGCGAAGCCGGTATCCTGGAGACCTGCGAGGCGGCGCTTGCCGCGTTCGAGGCGCTGGGCGCGCGGGTGGAGCCGCTCGCGCCGCCCTTTCCGGCGGAAGCCCTCTGGGAAAGCTGGACGACGCTGCGCTCCTGGGCGGTGGCGGCATCGCTCGGGCCCCTGGCCGAGCGTCCGGAGGCCCGCGACAGGCTGAAACCCGAGGCGCTCTGGGAAATCGAGCGCGGCCGTGCCCTCTCGGCGATGGAGGTGCATCGGGCCTCGGTTCTCCGCTCGTGCTGGTTCGCTCGCGCGGCCGCGAGCTTCGCGCGATACGATGCGCTCGCGCTGCCGGCCGCGCAGGTCTGGCCCTTCCCGGTCGAGCTCCGTTGGCCGCAAGAGATCGCCGGGCGCGCGATGGACAGCTACCACCGCTGGATGGAGGTGGTCGTCCCGGCAAGCCTGGCGGGTCTGCCCGCGCTCGCGTGTCCCGCAGGCTTCGGCCCGGCCGGGCTGCCCGCGGGCCTGCAGCTCATGGGCCGGCGCGGGGGCGATGCGGGCCTTCTCCGGCTCGGCCATGCCTACCATGACGCCACGCGATGGCCCGAGATGCGCCCGGCCGTGTGACGGCCCTTGAAACGCGCGGGCTTTCCCGGTCTCATCGGGAAAGCGCTCCATGGCAGGGGAGGGGAGGCCCATGCAGGACGACGCACCGCCCCTTGGGGTGCCGCCGCTCGGCGCCGTCACGCGCGACATGCTGCGCCGCGCGCTCGCGCGAGGTTGGGCGGACATGCGCAGCGCGCCGCTTTTCGGGCTTTTCTTCGCGGGCGTCTACGTCGCCGTCGGCTGGATCATGGTCGCGGTGACGCAATTGACCGGCCAGACCTACTGGCTGATCTTCGCGGCCACGGCCTTTCCGCTCGTCGGGCCCTTCGCCGCGGTCGGCCTCTACGAGGTGAGCCGGCGGCTGGAACTGGGGCGCCCGCTCGTCTGGGGCGAGGTGCTGGGCGTCGTCGCCCACCAGACCGGCCGGCAGCTCCCGACCATGTGCGCGATCATCCTCTTCATGGTGCTGTTCTGGTTCTTCCTTGCGCACATGATCTTCGCGCTCTTCCTCGGCTTTGCGACGCTCACCAACATCTCCACCTCCTACGAGGTCTACACCACGCCCGAGGGTGTTTCGATGATCGCGGTCGAGATCGCCGTGGGCGCGGCCTTTGCGCTGCTACTCTACGCGGTCACGGTGATCGCGCTGCCGCTTCTGCTCGACCGCGAGGTGGATTTCGTCACCGCCATGATCGCGAGCGTCCAGACCGTGACGGGCAGCCCCGGCCCGATGCTGGGCTGGGCGCTTTTCATCGCGGTCGTCACCTTCCTCGCGCTCGTGCCGGGATTCCTCGGGCTCTTTCTCGTGCTGCCGCTTCTCGGCCACACGACCTGGCATCTCTACCGCCTCGCCGTCGCGGCGGGCGCGGCCGAAGCGGCGGGCGAGGGCGAGACGCAGTCGGCCTAGGCCTCGCGCCCCCGGGCCTTCAGCCGCCCGTGCAGGGCCGTTGCCGCGGGGTGGCCGGTTTCAAGCGCGAAGACGTAGGCATGCGTCAGGAAGAAGCAGGCCGCGTCCACGTCGTTCTGCCGGTCCGCGGCGCGGGCATAGAGATCCACCAGCCCCGCGCGGTCGGCGCGCGCATGCGCCTCGAGCAGCGCCTCGTGCAGGCCCGCGCTCATTCCGCGGCGCGCGCCCGCCCGCGGTGCGCCTCCATTCGCGCTGCGACCCAGGCGTGGAAGCAATGCGTGGGCCCGTCCATCGCCGGAGAGAAACGCCCGCCGTCGAAGCCCGCGGCGTGGCGCCCGCGCTGCATGCCCTCCACGACGAAGATGTCCTCCTCGAACACCGTCTTCCAGAGCTGCACGTTCCGCATCCGCAACCCCTCGTCGGTGTCGGGGCGGGTATAGTAGAGGTGGATGTGCTCCACCGTCCGCTCCTGCCCGTCGGGCACGAGCAGGATGGCGAAGGCGTGATCCCGGTGCACGCCCAGAAGCACGTTGGGATAGACCGCGATGTATTCCGCGGCCGTGTCCCATCTCGGTGACAGGCCCTCGAAATCGGGGAAGACCTGCCCGAACTCGTTGGTGAGCTGCCGGTAGACCAGGGTTCCCTGGCCCGAGAAACGGCCCGGCGCCTCGATGTGGTAGTGGTCCTCGAGCCGCGAATAGCTGTTGAGACCGGGATGCACCCAGGGCAGGTGATAGCTCTCGCAGTAGTTCTCCACCGCGAGCTTCCAGTTGGCGTTCACGGCCAGCTGCCAGCGGCTGTCGGGGCCGCCGTGATGGATCGGCCGGTCGAACTCGCGCCAGCGCTCCAGAATCTCCGCATGAGCCTCCTCGAAGGGCGGCGCGTCCCCCGAGACGTTGATCCACACCACGTCGAACCAGACATGGCTGCGCACCTCGACGAGGCCGAGCTCGTCCCGGCGGATCGCGTCATGGGTGTTGTGGCCCGGCCCGCCGACATGGGGCGTGGCCACGAGCCGGCCGTCGGTCGCGTAGCACCAGGAATGGTAGGGACAGCGGATCGCGCCCTCGATCTTGCGGGGGCTCTCGACGAGGATCATCCCCCGGTGCCGGCAGGTATTGAGAAACACCCGGACTTGGCCCTCGCGGTCGCGGAGCAGCAGAAGCGGCATGCCGAGAAAATCGATCGGCACCGCGTCGCCCGGCTCGGGCACGTCGGCCGCCACGGCAAGACCGGCCCACTGTCCGAAAAGCAGCGCGTCGCGTTCCTCGGCGTGAACGCGCGGGTCGACATAATGCGCGTTGGGCAGGCCCTGCGCCGCGGCGACGGGCTGGCGGACGGCGGAAAGATCGGTGGCGGTCATGGGCGGCGGTCCTCCTCGCAAGCCCCGCGAGGATACCGCGGCCACCGCCCGGCGCGCGCCTGTCCGCGACCCGGTTTTGCCCGGGGCGACATGCCGCGCGGGCTGTGTCGCGCCGTTCAGCCTGCGCCGCGCGAAAGCGCCGCGATGCCCGTGCGCGCCATCTCCGTCAGGCCCAGCGGGCGCATGAGCTCGGCGAAGGCGTCGATCTTCTCGGACGTGCCGGTAAGCTGGAAGACGAAGCTTTCCAGCGTGCTGTCCACGACGTTCGCCCTGAAGATGTCGGCCAGGCGCAGCGCCTCGACCCGCTTGTCGCCCTGGCCCGCCACCTTGAAAAGCGCAAGCTCCCGCTCCACGGCGTGGCCCTCCACGGTGAGGTCGTGCACCTCGTGGACCGGCACGATGCGCCCCAGCTGGGCCTTGATCTGCACGATCACCTGCGGCGTGCCGGTGGTGACGATGGTGATCCGGCTCAGGTGACCGGTGTGGTCCACCTCCGCCACGGTGAGGCTTTCGATATTGTAGCCCCGCCCCGAGAAAAGCCCGATGACCCGCGCGAGCACGCCGGGCTCGTTGTCGACCAGAACGGCCAGCGTGTGCCGCTCCTGCACGTCCGAGAATGTCGGGCGCAGGTTGTAGGCCGAATGCTTGTTCGAGCCCTTCTTGATCTTCAGTGCGGACATCCGCCACCTTCCCCTCTCTCAGCCGCGGCCCGCGGCCGCCATCGTCCAATCCGCCACCGCCTTCTTCTTGGCGGAAATACTCTCGGGGGTGAATTCGCCGCAGGCGAAGAGGGGGCGGACGCCCCCCCTGCGTCGCCTCAGACCAGCACCGAGCCCTTCGCGTCGATCGCGCCCTGCGTCTCCGCCTCGCCGAGCAGCATCTCGTTGTGCGCCTTGCCCGACGGGATCATCGGGAAGCAGTTCTCGTGCTTCTCGACGAGGCAGTCGAAGATCACCGGGCCGTCGTAATCCAGCATCTCCTGGATCGCGTCGTCGAGCTGGGCCGGATCGGCGCACTGGATGCCCTTGCAGCCGAAGGCCTCGGCGAGTTTCACGAAATCGGGCAGCGCCTCGGACCAGCTGTGCGAGTAGCGCTCGCCGTGCAGAAGCTCCTGCCACTGGCGCACCATGCCCAGCCGCTCGTTGTTGAGGATGAACTGCTTGACGGGCAGGCGGTACTGCACCGCGGTACCCATCTCCTGCATGTTCATCAGCCAGCTCGCCTCGCCCGCGACGTTGATGACCAGCGCGTCGGGATGCGCCACCTGCACGCCGATCGAGGCGGGGGTGCCGTAGCCCATGGTGCCGAGGCCGCCGGACGTCATCCAGCGGTTCGGACCCTCGAAACCGATATACTGCGCGGCCCACATCTGGTGCTGGCCGACCTCGGTGCAGATGTAGCGGTCCGGGTGATCCTTCGTGAGCGCCTCGAGCCGCGCCAGCGCGTGCTGCGGCTTGATGGTCTTCGGGGCGGGCTTGAACGCCAGGCAGTCGACCTTGCGCCACTGTTCGATCCGCTTCCACCACTTGGCGAGGCCCTCGCGGTTCACCTTGCCGCCGCGCGCCTTCCAGAGTTCCAGCACGTCCTCGAGGACATGGCCGATGTCGCCCACGATGGGAAAGTCGGTCTTGACCACCTTGTTGATGGAGGACGGATCGATATCGACATGCGCCTTGCGGGAATTCGGCGAGAAGGCGTCGATCCGGCCGGTGATCCGGTCGTCGAACCGCGCGCCGAGGTTGATCATCAGATCGCAGCCATGCATCGCGAGGTTGGCCTCGTAGAGGCCGTGCATCCCCAGCATGCCGAGCCAGTTCGCGCCGCTCGCCGGGTAGGCGCCGAGGCCCATCAGCGTCGAGGTGACGGGAAAGCCCGTGGCATCCACGAGCTCCCGCAGCAGCCGGCTCGCCCGGGGGCCGGAGTTGATGACGCCACCCCCGGTGTAGAAGATCGGCCGCTCGGCGGTCTCGATCGCGGCGACGAGGTCGGCGATCCCCTCGGCATCGCCCTTCACCTGCGGCTGGTAGTGGCTCACCCGGGCCTTCGACGGCGGCGTGTAGCTGTCGGTGGCGAACTGCACGTCCTTGGGGATGTCCACGAGGACGGGGCCCGGCCGGCCCGAGGTGGCGACGTGGAACGCCTCGTGGATCGTGCCCGAAAGCCGCGCGGGATCCTTCACCAGCCAGTTGTGCTTGGTACAGGCGCGGGTGATGCCCACCGTGTCGGCCTCCTGAAAGGCGTCCGAGCCGATCAGGAAGGTGGGCACCTGGCCCGTCAGCACGACGATCGGGATCGAATCCATCAGTGCGTCGGTGATCCCGGTCACGGAATTCGTGGCGCCGGGACCCGAGGTCACGAGAACGACGCCGGGCTTGCCCGTCGAGCGCGCATAGCCTTCCGCGGCATGGACCGCGCCCTGCTCGTGACGCACCAGGATGTGGCGGATGTCGTTCTGCTGGAAGATCTCGTCGTAGATCGGTAGCACCGCGCCCCCGGGATAGCCGAATACTGTGTCCACGCCCTGATCCTTCAGCGCCTGAACCACCATTTTCGCTCCGGTCATCTGCCGTGTCATCGGCGTGTCTCCTTCAAAGCCGCGTCGCCGCCTCTCGCATCGCACAAAAAAGCCCCCGTCCTTTCGTTCGGGGGCGCATGACATCCGGTCTGGGGTTCCGTTACCGGCCCATGCGCCAATTTTCCACGATTACGATAAGACGAGTCATACTTTCCTCCTACGCTCCGCGAGATATGCATGTGCAGAAAGTCGCGTCAACCGGCGACTGGCACATTCCGGAGAAAATGTCGCACCGGGGCAAGCTTGCGCAATATTCTTTCTTGCGGGTGGCGCGAGGGCGCGCGGGCGGGTGCGCAAGAAACAGTCGGCAAACGGGCCTCGCCGCGCATTTTTCCTGTTCCAAAGCTTGGGCGCCATCGCTAGTGTCCGCCCACGGTCAACGAGGGTCCGCTTCGGCAGCGCCGGGGACGGACCGCCAAACTTGGGAGGAAACCAGACCAATGGATCGCCGTTCTTTCATCCGTGCCGGCGCCGTCGGCGGCGCCGCCGCTGCCGCGTCGAGCCTGGCCGCGCCCCTTTACGCGCAAGGAAACCGCACACTCACCATGGTGACGTCGGTGCCCGATGGCTTCGCCATCTTCGATGACGCCGCGCAGCTTGCCGCCGATTACATCACGGCCATGACGGACGGCCAGCTGACCATCGACAAGCGCCCCGCCGGCAGCCTCGTCGGCGCGTTCGAGGTGTTCGACGCGGTGTCCGCAGGCCAGGCCGACATGTACCACTCGGCCGACTACTACTTCCTGAACCAGCACCCGGCCTACGCCTTCTTCACGGCCGTGCCGTTCGGGATGACCGCGCAGGAGCTTGCCAACTGGTACTACCACCGTGGCGGCCACGAGCTTCACAACGAGCTCTCGGAGCTCTTCAACCTGAAGTCGTTCCTGTCGGGCCAGACGGCGATGCAGCCCGGCGGCTGGTTCAACAAGGAGATCACGTCGGCCGACGACCTGCAGGGGCTGCGCTTCCGCATGCCGGGGCAGGGCGGCCAGGTGCTCGGACGTCTCGGCGCGAGCGTGCAGAACATCCCCGGCGGCGAGATCTACCAGGCGCTGGCCTCGGGCGCGATCGACGGCGCGGAGTGGATCGGTCCCTTCGCGGACGAGCGGCTGGGCTTCCAGGAGATCACCAACATCTATTATGCCGCCGGCTTCCACGAGCCGGGCTCGGCGCTGAGCCTCGCGGTGAACCTCGATGTCTTCAACGACCTGACGCCCGCGCAGCAGCAGATCATCCAGACCGCCACCGAGGCCGTCTACAGCCGCAACCTCTCGCTCTCGCTGGCCGAGAACGGCGCGGCGCTCGCCCGCCTGCAAAGCCAGGGCGTCCAGGTTCGCCAGTTCCCGGACGACGTCTGGGACGCGTTCGGCCGCGCCTCGGCCGAGGTCCGCGAGGAGAACATGGGCGACCCGATCTACAAGGCGGTGGCCGACAGCTACTTCGCCAGCATGGAAGAGTCCTCCAGCTGGTACGAGCAGGCCGACGGCGAATACATGCGCCAGCGCAACCGCGTGAACGCGTAACGCCGCCTGGATCCGGGCCCTGCCGCCCCCCGCCGCGCGCGGGGGGCGGCGTTCGACGGAGACAAGAAGCGATCCGCGATAGAACGCGGAGCAGGGGGAGTGATGCTCGACGCGCTCGGCTGGTTTTTCCAGAACGTCCTGATGGCGTTCTACAATTTCGGCTATGCCGTCACCCATCCCGGGCTCTGGCTGAACTGGTCGGACCCCGAGGCGATGATGCGGGTGATCTATTACGGCGCCTCCGTCGAGTTCTTCTTCGTCGTCTTCAACGTCTTCGCGATCATCACGATCGTCGGGCTCTGGCGCCGGAACTTCCTATGGGGCGTCGTGACCGGCCTCGAGGGGTTCGCGAACACGGTGGGGCGCATCGCGGCGTGGGTCGGCCTCATAATGGTGCTGCAACAGGTCATGGTGGTGTTCACGCAGCGCATCTTCGCGCTGTCGCAACTCTCCGTCGGCGTGGGCTCCGTGGCCACCTTCGACGTGAGTTGGTGGTCCGAGGGGCTGAAGCTCTACAACGCTATGATCGTGTCGCTCTGCGTCTCCTACACCTTCGTGCAGGGCGGCCATGTGCGGGTGGACATCCTCTACGCGCAGTTCTCGCACCGCGTTCGGAAGGCCGTGGACATGTTCGGCGCGCTGGTCTTCATGGCGCCGATGGCGATCCTGATCTGGCTTTACGGCTGGTTCTTCATGTGGCGGCACCTCGTCGTGCCCGCGCCCTCCGCCTCGGACGAGATCGACCGGATGATGATGCGCGCCCGGGTGCTGCGCTGGAACGTCGAGACGACGGGTTTCGCGCCGCAGGGCTTTTCCGCCTACTTCCTTTTCAAGATCCTGCTCGTGCTGTTCGCCGGGCTCGTCCTTCTGCACGCCATGGCGGTGTTCTGGCGCGCCGTCTGCGAGATGCGCGAGGGCCCTGAAAGCGAGGGCAAGCACGTCGACCGCGACGTTCTCGGCGACGCGGCCGAAGAGCGCCAGCACGAAATCCATTCGGGAGCCACCTGACCCATGCTGTTCGGTCTAGATGGGGTCGAGATCGGCCTGATCATCGTCTTCCTGTGCCTGTTCGCCGGCATCCTGTCGGGGTTCCCGGTGGCCTTCGCCATCGGCGGGGCGGGCGTGATCTCCTTCGCGATCATCGCGGCGCTCGACAGCGCGGGGCTGCTCATACATCAGGCGATCGACACCGGCTCGGCCGCGTATCAGGCGCTGGTGAGCGACGGCGCGAGGCCGGCGAACATCAACATATTCCGATACCCCGAACTGCCGCGCGTCGAGACGCCCGTCTTCCCGCAGGGCTGGGAGACGGCGCTGGATCGCAACATCTCCTTCATCGTGAACCGCATCAACGAGCGGGTGCTCGCGGGCCAGTCCATCGAGACGCTGCTCGCCGTGCTGATGTTCGTGATGATGGGCATCACGCTCGAGCGGTCGCGCATCGCCGAGGATCTCCTGACCACCATGGCGCGGGTGTTCGGCCCGCTGCCGGGCGGGCTGGCGGTGTCCATCGTGGTCGTGGGCGCGTTTCTCGCCGCGTCCACGGGGATCGTCGGGGCCACCGTGGTGACGATGGGCCTGCTGGCGCTTCCGACCATGCTGCGCGCGGGTTATTCGCCGCAGCTTTCCACCGGCGTGATCGCGGCCTCGGGCACGCTCGGGCAGATCATTCCGCCCTCTATCGTGATCGTCCTTCTCGGCACGCTGACCGGCGACATCTACTCAGCCGCGCAGGAACAGCGCGCCCAGCTTGCCGGCTGCACCGACGCGCTCACCTATCTTGGCGAGGCGGCGGTGGTCTCGGTGGGCACGCTCTTCCAGGCGGCGCTATTGCCGGGGATCCTGCTGGCGGGCCTCTACGCGGCCTACGCCTTCGGCTACGCGGTCTTCAATCCGTCCAAGGCGCCGGCGGTCCCCTCCCTCGAAGGCACCGGCGGCGAGGTGACCACCCCGGGCGAGCGGTGGACCTGGTTCGCCGGCGTGCCGGCCGCGCTGATCCTCGGCGTGGTCCTTGCCGGGCAGGTCGGTCTCGTCGGCGGCCAGAACGTGGATCCCGGCGGCTTCTCCGAGCGCGGCGAGATGGCGTCGCTGCGCACCAATGTGTCCGACCAGTGCAAGGCCTCCATGATCGAACTGCACGGGCAGGAGGCGTGGGACGATGCCATCGCACAGCAGGAGGCGATCGAGGCGGCGGGCGGCGTGGAGGAGCAGCACGCCTTCACCGAGGAAGAGTATCAGCAGCGCCTCGAGGAGAATATCGCCAACGCCGCGCCGATCGGCACGGGCATCGCCGTCGGTTTCCTGGTGCTCGCGCTCATTCTCGCTCTGGCGCGGGGGGTGGCGCCCTCGGCCGATCCGCTGCCGCTCGTCATCGGCGCGGCGGGCATCGTGCTCGCCCTTCTGGCGGATATCGTGGCGATCTCGCCGCTCAGTTCGCCCGGGGCGAGCTTCCTGTGGCTCGCGCTGCCGCTGCTGCTGACGCTTTACGGCGTGCGGCACGCCTTCGCGCGGCTGGCCACCAACGACCTCCTGCGCGTGGTGTTCCCGCCGCTCATTCTGATCATCGCGGTGCTGGGGTCGATCCTGGGCGGGATCACCAACCCGACGCCGGCGGCCGCGCTCGGCGCGGCGGGGGCGATCATGCTGGCCGCCTACCGCAAGCTCGCGGACCAGGAGAAGTCGGGCCGGATCATCATCTGGTCGACCTTCGCGCTCGTCATCATGATCCTCGTGGGCGTGAACTTCGACCTTCGGGTCACGACCTCGACGGCGGGGATCGAGACGTGGCTGGCCTATGCCGTGGCGCAGGCGGCCTATCTCTACGCGCTCTTCGGCCTGCTTTATGCCTGCTGGGTGCTGTTCGCCGGCGGCGTGCTGACGCCGGTGGTGCGCGAAACCGCCAAGGTCACGTCGATGGTCTTCACCATCCTGATCGGCTCGCAGCTTCTGAACCTCGTGCTGATCTCCTTCGGCGGAGAGCACTACATCCAGGATTTCCTCAAGAGCTTCGACAACGAGATCAAGGTCTTCCTGATCGTCATGCTCGTGCTCTTCATCCTGGGCTTCGTGCTCGACTTCCTCGAGATCATCTACATCGTCGTTCCGATCGTGGGGCCGGTGATCTATGGCGGCAGCTTCGACCCGAAATGGGTGACGATCATGATCGCCGTGAACCTGCAGACCTCGTTCCTGACGCCGCCCTTCGGCTTCGCGCTCTTCTATCTCAGGGGCGTGGCGCCGCGCGAGGTGACGACAACCCAGATCTACCAGGGCGTGCTGCCCTTCGTGCTGATCCAGGTGATCGGCCTGGCGATCCTGTTCTGGTTCCCCGGCATCGTCACGATCGTTCCGGACCTGATCCCGAACTGAGGGTCGCGGCGCGCGCGTGCGCCCGCGCGCGCCGCCTGTGCTAACGGCGAAGATGTCTCGCGATGGCGGTGGATGTCAGCCCTTGCGGGCAGCGGGGCGCGCGCCGGGCAGCGACAGGTTCGCCACCTGCTCCGCGATCGGGTCGGTGGACAGCGGGTGCAGTTCGGCGCTGTAGTCCTGCGGGTCGCGCATCCGCTCCCATTGGCCGCGCCTGTGCACCTCCAGCCCGGAGAAGCGGGCCTTGTAGCCCATCTTCGGGCTGCCGGGCACCCAATAGCCCAGATAGACGTAGGGAAGCCCCGCCTCGCGCGCGATCTGCACGTGATCGAGGATGATGTATGTGCCGAGCGACGCCTTCGGGCGGTCGGGCGCATAGAAGGAATAGACCATGCTCAGCCCGTCATCGAGCACGTCCGTCAGGCATACGGCCACCAGCTCCCCGGTGCCGCGATCGCTGTATTCCACGACGCGGGAGCGGACCGGCGTCTCCTCGATCATGGCGGCGAATTCGAACACGTCCATGTCCGCCATGCCGCCATCGGCGTGCCGGCTGTCGAGATAGCGCCGGAAGAGCGCGTACTGCTCCTCGGTGGCCCAGGGCGATGTCGCCCGGCGCGAGAGGCAGGCGTTGTTTCGTATCGTGCGGCGCTGGCTTTTCGAGGGGCTGAAGCGCGAGACGTCGATCCGTGCGGACAGGCAGGCCGAGCACTCCGAACAGGAGGGCCGGTAAAGCACGTTCTGTGACCGCCGGAAGCCCTGTTTGGACAGGGTGTCGTTCAGCCGCTCCGCCCCCTCGCCCTGCAGCGCGGTGAAGAGTTTACGCTCCATCCGCCCTTCAAGATAGGGGCAGGGTTGCGGTGCCGTCACGTAGAATTGCGGCGCTATGGGCAGGGTATGGCGCATCACGCTTCCACCTAGAAATTCGGGAAACGATAGCAACCCGTCCGCGACGCGCCAAGCCCGTTTCGGAACGGTTCAGGCCCGCAGGTTCAGCGCCACGGTTCCCATGACGTGATCGGTCAGCCCCTGCCGGTAGGTGCTGACGAGCATGAGCACGATGGACACGATCTGAAGCGGGAAGACCGCGATGGAGACGGTATATCCCAGCGTGTGCAGGAACGCGGTGGACACATCGAGCCTCAGCCCCCGCGCGTCGCGGATCTCGATCGCCATGAGGCGCATCCCCCAGGTGGCCGACCCGCCCGCAAGCGTTGCCACGCGGTAGAGGAAGCCGACGACGAGCATCAGGAAGGGAAAGAAGAAGATGCCCGTGAAGGCCGTGAACGGCACCACGAGCAGCGACAGCAGGACGATGAGGAGCATGTCCACGACCCATGCGAGAAGGCGCTTGGCTGGCACGCCCGCGTAGAATTCCGGCTGGCGCTCGGGGTCGGGAAAGGGCGTGTGGCCGTCGAGATGCATGGCGGGTCCTTCGCATGGCGCCGCCCCGGCGCGCAATGGCCGGGGCGGTCGGGAGGTGATCAGAGATCGCGGGGGCCAGCGCCGTCCGTGTCGTCCGGTGCCGTCCGGGCGGCGCGGGCGCGCTCTTCCATGAACTGGTCGAATTCGGCCTTGTCCCGGGCCTCGCGCAGGCGCTGGAGGAACTCGTGAAAGCTTTTCTGCTCCTCCTCGAGGCGCCGCAGGGTGTCGGCCTTGTAGGCGTCGAAGGCGGAGTTGCCCGAGGGCGTCATGGCGTCGAGGCCGGCCCGCGCGCCGTTTTCGTTACGGCAGGAGTCCCCGAAAAGGCGTTTGCTCCAGATCATGTAGGCGAGAAGTGCCAGGCCCAGAGGCCAGAACAGGATGAAGCCCAGGACCATGGCGGCGATCCAGGCGCCCTTTCCCTGCGAGTCGAGCCAGGCTTCGGCACGGGAAAACCAGTGCCCCGGACGGGCGCGGGTCCAGTCGGTTGCGGCGGATGTCATGTGCGTCTCCATGCGTCGTGTCACGATGTGAATGTCTTTCACATGAGGCAAGATCGGAACCGCGCCGCCCGGTCGCAAGGGGAGATGTGAAAGATTTTTACATTTTTTCGCGTTGGGCCGTGAAATCAGCGGGTTGCGCGCCGGAAATCCGCGGCAGGTCCGCCGGGTCCAGCGCGAAGACATGACGCGGGGTGCCCGCGGCGGCCCAGACCTCGTCGAAGTCCATGAGCCGGCGGTCGAGCCAGGCGCGCGGCGGGGTGAGATGGCCCACCGGCGCAACGCCGCCGATCGCGAAACCGGTCTGCGCGCGGATCAGCGCCGCGTCCGCCTTGCCCAGCGGCTCCCCGGCGAGCGCGGCCGCCTTCGACGCGTCCACCCGGTTCCCGCCCGCGGTGAGAAACAGCAGCGCCTCGCCGCTGTCCTCGCCGCGGAACATGATCGATTTGACGATCTGGTCGAGCGCGCAGCCCGCGGCTTGGGCCGCCTGCTGGGCGGTGCGCGTCTCGCCCGGCTCGCGGATCTCCGCCGCGAGGCCCGCAGCCTCCAGCGCCGCGCGCACGCGTTTCAGGCTTCGACTCATGGATCTCCTCCGGTTGGGCCCGTGCCATGCTAGCCCAGCCCCGGACGGCGCGAAACGGCGGCCCGTCCCCGCCGCGACGCGCCGCAGGCGATTGACCCCGCGCGCGGGCCGTGGCCATCTCCGCCACATGAGTTTCGCGAACCGCATCACCCGTCTGCCCCATGCCTATGAGCCCGAGCGCGGCGCCGAGGCCCGGGCCGCCTGCCCCGGGGCCGTGGGCGATCTCGCCCGGTTGCTCGAAGGGGCGGGGGGGTGCAGCCCCTATCTCAAGGACCTGATCGAGAAGGAGGCCGGTTGGCTTCCCGCCGCGTTCGACGATCCCGAAGCGGCGCTCGCGGACGTTTTCGACGATCTCGGAGAGACGCCGCCCGACACGCTCTCGGACGCGCTTCGGCAGGGCAAGCGGCGCGTGGCGCTTCTCTTGGCGCTTGCGGATCTCGCGGGGGTCTGGCCGCTGGAAAAGGTCACCGGAACGCTCACCGATTTCGCCGATCTCGCCTGCCAGCGCGCGATGGAGGCCGCGGTGGGCCGCGAGATCCGCCGGGGCAAGCTGCCCGGACAGGATGAGGACGCCCTCCCGACGGCGGGGGGCCTCGTCGCGCTCGCCATGGGCAAGATGGGGGCGCACGAGCTGAACTATTCCTCCGACATCGACCTGGTCTGCCTTTTCGACGAGACCCGCTACCCGGAAGACGACGTGATGGAGGCGCGCGCCGCGCTGGTGCGCGCCGTCCGGGCGATGACGCGAACGCTGTCGGACAACACCGCCGAGGGCTACGTCTTCCGCACCGACCTGCGGCTTCGCCCCGACCCGTCGGTGACGCCCGTGGTGCTGAGCATGGCCGCGGCCGAGACCTATTACGAGAGTCTCGGGCGCACGTGGGAGCGTGCGGCCTACGTCAAGGCCCGCCCCGCCGCGGGCGACCTCGACGCGGGCGAAAGGTTTCTCGAGACGCTCAGGCCCTTCGTCTGGCGCCGCCACCTCGACTTCGCCGCCATCGAGGACGCCCATGCGATGCGGCTGCGCATCCGCGAGCACAAGGGCCTCAACGGGCCGATCACGCTGCCCGGCCACGACATGAAGCTCGGCCGGGGCGGCATCCGCGAGATCGAGTTCTTTACCCAGACGCGCCAGATCATCGCCGGCGGGCGCGACCCGGCCCTCAGGGTGCGCGGCACCGTGGCCGGGCTCGAGGTGCTGGCCGCGAAGGGCTGGGTGCCGGACGAGGTGGCCCAGACGCTGGCGCGCCACTACCGGTTCCACCGTGAGGTCGAGCACCGGGTGCAGATGATCCACGACGCCCAGACCCACGCGCTGCCGCGCTCGGACGCGGGCTTCGACCGGCTCGCCGCCCTGATGGGGCAGGAGGCGCAGGCGCTTCGCCGCGACCTGACCGAGCGGCTGACGGAGGTGCACGAACTGACCGAGGGGTTCTTCGCGCCCGATGCCGCGCCCCCGCCCGCCGACGCGGACACGCCCGAGATCGACGCCAGCGTCACGGCGCGCTGGCCGAGCTACCCCGCGCTGCGGTCCGATCGCGCCATGGCGATCTTCGAGCGGCTCCGCCCCGAGATCCTCGGCCGTCTCGCGCGCACCGCGCGGCCCGAGGAGGCGCTGGCCGCCTTCGACGGCTTCCTCGCGGGGCTGCCGGCGGGGGTGCAGCTTTTCTCGCTGTTCGAGGCCAACCCGCATCTGATCGACCTGCTGGTGGACATCGCGGGCACCGCGCCGGCGCTGGCGCGTCACCTTTCGCGCCATGCCGGGGTCTTCGACGCGGTGATCGCCGGCGACTTCTTCGCGCCGATCCCGGGCGTGGAGGAGCTGAGCCGCGATCTCGCGACCCGCCTCGCGCGCGAGGACGACTACGAGCGCAAGCTCGATGCCGCCCGCCGCTGGGCGCATGAGGTGCATTTCCGGGTGGGCGTGCATCTTCTGCGCGGGCAGGCGGGCTGCGTCGAGGCCGGGCAGCACTATGCCGCTCTGGCCGAGGCCGCCCTGCGCGCGCTCTGGCCCGCGGTCGTGGAGCAGTTCGCGGCCAAGCACGGGGCCCCGCCCGGACGCGGCGCGATGGTGCTCGGCATGGGCTCGCTCGGCGCCGCGCGCATGGCGCCCACCTCGGATCTCGACCTCATCGTGATCTACGACGCCGACGGGGTGGAGCAGTCCGAGGGCCGCCGCCCGCTCTCCGCGCGCGCCTACTACGCGCGCCTTACCCAGGCGCTCGTGACCGCAGTGAGCGCCCAGACCGCCGAGGGCCGGCTCTACGAGGTGGACATGCGCCTGCGCCCCTCGGGCAAGCAGGGCCCCGTGGCCACCAGCTGGCAGAGCTTCCGGTCCTACCAGCGCGAGGAGGCGTGGGTCTGGGAACATCTCGCGCTCACGCGGGCGCGGGCCGTGGCGGGGGACGCGGCGCTCTCCGAAGAGGTGGAGGCGTTCCGCGAGAGCCTTCTGGGCCGCGAGGACCGCGACACCGTGCTGCGCGAGGCCGCGCGAATGCGCGCGCGCATCGCCGAGGCCAAGTCGCCCGAGGGCCCCTGGGACGCCAAGATCGGCCCGGGGCGGCTGCAGGACGTGGAACTCGTCGCCCAGGCCGGCGCGCTGATCGGGGACGAGCCGTCCCGCGTGCCCCGTGACGGGCTTGCCGCCGCGGTCGCCGCGGGCTGGCTCGACGGGGCGGGCGCCGAAACGCTGGAAGAGGCCTGGACGCTCTGCTGGCAGGTGCAGATCGCGTCCAAGCTGCTGAGCGAGGGGCCGCTCGCCGATGACCGCATCGGCGAGGGCGGCGCGGCGCTGCTCGCGCGCCTGACGGGGATCGAGGGGCTCGAGGCGCTCTCCGGCCGCCTCGGCGAGGTGACGGAGCGGGCCGCGGCCGTGATCGACGCGCACCTGCCCGCGGACACGGAGAAAGACCGATGACTCGAGATTCCGCCGACCCGAAGGGCCTTGTCCGGGAGGCCTACCGCATCGAGGGCATCACCTATGAAGAGTGCCGCTCGATCTTCCTGGACTGGGCGCTCGGCGTGCCGATGGAGGCCGACCCTCGCGCGCTGCTGGCCGAACTCCTGGCGCGGCACGGCGAGGGCGCGCCGGACCACCCGATGACACGTGTGCTGACCGAGGGGCGGGACGCGGCCGCCCCCCCGCGCCGGCGCGGGGGCTGGCGCGGGCGCGACCGTGGCGGAGCGGGCTAGAGCGTCGCGGCCGCCCGGGCCAGCACCTCGATCCCGGCCCAATCCTCCGCCGCGACCCGGGCGGCCGGGGCCAGCCAGCTTCCGCCCACGCAAACCACGTTGGGCAGGGAAAGATAGTCGCGCGCGGTCCCGGCCGTGATCCCGCCCGTGGGACACCAGCCGACCTGCGGCAGCGGGCCGGCCAGCGCGCGCAGCGCAGCCGTGCCCCCGGCGGCATCGGCGGGGAAGAATTTCTGCACCGAATAGCCCCGCTCCAGAAGCGCCATCGCCTCGCTCGCCGTGGCCGCGCCCGGAAGCAGCGGCAGGCCCGCGTCCTCGCAGGCGTCGAGCAGCCTGTCCGTCGCCCCGGGCGAGACCCCGAAGACCGCGCCCGCCGCCCGCGCCGCGGCCACGTCGCCCGGTGACAGCAGCGTGCCCGCGCCCACCGCGGCCCCCGGAACCGCCGTGATCTCGGCGATCGCGTCGAGCGCCGCCGGCGTGCGAAGCGTCACCTCGAGCACGGGAAGCCCCCCCGCCACCAGCGCCCGGGCGAGCGGACGCGCGGTCCGCGCGTCCGTCACGACGAGCACCGGGATCACTGGCGCTCGGGCGCAAAGCGCGGCGATGTCTTTCGAACGCGCGCGGTCGTCCGTCATGGCCCGGCTCCTTCTTCTTGGCGGAAATACTCCGGGGGAGTCGCGCCGAAGGCGCGGCGGGGGCAGCGCCCCCATGGCGCACCGCGCCGCATCACACCACCACGCCGGCCCCCTCGCCCGCCGCGCCCACGCTGCGGCGGAACAGCTCGAAGAGTTCGCGCCCGGTGCCCTGGGCGCTGTCCGGCCTGTCCGGCAGGGCGGGCGCGCGCGCGTCGAGGTCATCGACCAGCGCCTCGAGCCGTCCCGCCCGCGCGTCGAGCCGCACGATATCGCCGTCGCGCAGCCGCGCGAGCGGCCCGCCCGCGGCGGCCTCGGGGCTCACGTGAAGCGCCGCGGGCACCTTCCCCGACGCTCCCGACATGCGCCCGTCGGTCACCAGCGCGACTCTCAGGCCCCGGTCGAGCAGCACCGACAGCGTCGGCGTGAGCCCGTGCAGCTCGGGCATCCCGTTGGCGCGCGGACCCTGGTGGCGCACGACCACCACGCAATCCTCGGTAAGGGCGCCCGCGCGGAAGGCCCGCTTCACGTCCTCCTGGTCGTCGAACACGCGTGCAGGCGCCTCGATCGTCTGCACGTCCTCGGCCACCGCGGAGACCTTGATGATGCCCGTGCCCAGATTGCCCGAAAGCCGCCGGAGCCCGCCGGTGGGCTGGAAGGGATCCGCGGCGGGGCGCAGGATGCGCGCATTCTGGCTTTCGCGCGGACCGGCCTGCCAGGCGAGGCGCCCGTCCACGAGCTTCGGCTCCTCGGTGTAGCGGGCAAGCCCCGGCCCGGCCACGGTGGTGACGTCCTCGTGCAGCAGCCCCGCGTCGAGCAGTTCGCCGATCAGGTAGGCCAGCCCGCCCGCGGCATGGAAATGGTTCACGTCGGCCAGCCCGTTCGGGTAGACCTTCGCCATGAGCGGCGTGACCTGCGAGATCTCGTCGAAATCCTCGAGTTCCAGCAGAACCCCCGCCGCGCGCGCCATGGCGGGCAGATGGATGACGAGATTGGTGGAGCCGCCGGTGGCCATCAGGCCCACGATCCCGTTCACGAAAGCGCGCTCGTCGAGCACGTCGCAGACCGGCGTGTAGGCGTCGCCGAGCGCGGTGATCCCGAGCGCGCGCTCGGTCGCCGCCCGGGTCAGCGCCTCGCGGAGCGGCGTGCCCGGGTTCACGAAACTCGCGCCGGGCAGGTGCAGCCCCATCACCTCCATCAGCATCTGGTTGGAGTTGGCGGTGCCGTAGAAGGTGCAGGTGCCCGGCCCGTGATAGGAGGCCATCTCGGCGCGCATGAGTTCCTCCCGGCCGATCTCGCCCGCGGCGAAGCGCTGGCGCACGCGCGCCTTCTCGTCGTTGGGCAGCCCGCTCGTCATCGGGCCCGCCGGCATGAAGACGCCGGGGATGTGGCCGAAGGTCGCCGCCGCGATCACGAGCCCCGGCACGATCTTGTCGCAGACGCCCAGATAGGCGGCCGCGTCGAAGGTGTTGTGCGAGAGCGCCACCCCCGCGGCGAGCGCGATCACGTCGCGCGAGAAGAGCGAGAGCTCCATCCCCGACTGGCCCTGGGTGACGCCGTCGCACATGGCCGGCACGCCGCCGGCCACCTGCGCCGTGCCGCCCGCCGCCCGCGCGGCCTCCCGGATCAGGTCGGGAAAGCGCTCAAAGGGCTGGTGGGCCGAAAGCATGTCGTTGTAGGCGGTGACGATCCCGAGATTGGGCGCGCGGTGGCCGGCAAGGCTGTCCTTGTCCGCACCGCTCGCGGCGTAGGCGTGGGCCTGGTTGCCGCAGGACAGGTGCGCCCGGCGCGGCCCGTCCTCGGCGGCGCGGCGCATGCGGTCGAGGTAATCGCGTCGCGTCGCGGCGGAGCGCGCGCGGATACGTTCGGTGACGCGGTGGATCGTCGGATCGAGTGCCATGAAACTCCTCTGCCTCTTAATCTAGCAACCCGGTTTAGCGCTAACAACCTGCTTGCGCCGCGGACGAGCGAGCTCCGGACCCCGGCGGAAGACGCCTGTCCGATTGCTGCGCCACCCTGAATTGCGAAGCTCGACGATCCCGCAATCAGGGGAGATGAAACGCCTGCCTGCCAAGCGGAAAACGCGCCCCAAGATTGATCGGGCGGCGAAAGCGCTGTATCGGAAATTAAAAGGCGTATCATCGGCCGGTCACGTCGGACCTCTCCCGGTTTTCCCGATCGGACAGGAGCGACAACCGTCGTGCGGGGCAGCGTTGGATCGCAGTTTGCGGGACAGGCCGCGCCATGGGCGTCCGGAAGCAGAAGGGGCGCGCGTGACGGGCGCAGCACCGCCGCGTCGCCCGGCGGCAAGGTCCAGAGCCGAAGGACTTGGGATAGAGTTTGCACGAAGAGGTTTGATATGAGTTCGAAAATCGCAGGTATGGCGATCGTGGCCGCGCTGGCCGGGTGCACGATTTCGCCGCAGAACCTGGAATCGATTCCGGTGGTACTGTCCACGTCCCATGGCCCGGTGACGTGCCAGCTTTACACGCGCGAGCGCGTGGACTGGGACCGGTCGGTCGACCGGCCCGAGGGGATGAGCGTCGGCGAGGCGGACCGGCTCTGCGCCGCGGAGGGCCTGAGGCGCCAGCGCGGCGGCGCGGATACCGAGACCGCGGTGACGCTCGGCGAGGCGACCTCGCCCTGGCCTGCGGGCTGATCGGCAGGCTGTACGCCCGTTTCGACGCGGCCTTGCCCGCACCTTCCGGGCCGCCGGTCCTCTCGTCCCGCGGAAGGGCGGTGTCGCGCACGCGGACGCTTCCGCTTTCCGCATTGTCGGGCTATGGCGGCGGCATGAATGGTTCCGATCTTCCCGTCGTCCGGCTGAAGCCCAAGGCCGACGCCCGCGCGCTGCGGCACGGGTTTCCCTGGGTCTACGCGGACGACCTCGTGACCGACCGGCGCACCCGCGCCCTGTCGCCCGGCACCGTCGCGGTGCTGGAAGACGCGGCGCGCGCGCCCGTCGCCCTTGTCGCCATCAACCCGGTCTCGAAGATCATGGCCCGCGTGCTCGACGCCGATCCGGCGGCGCGGGTGGACGCGGGTTGGGTCGCCGCGCGGATCGCGCGGGCGCAGGCGTTGCGCGCGCGGCTCTACGACGCCCCTTTCTACCGCCTTGCCCACGCCGAGGGCGACGGCCTGCCCGGCGTGGTGATCGACCGCTTCGGGGATATCGCGGTGGTGCAACCGAACGCCGCCTGGGCCGAGGCGCATCTGCCCGCGCTGGTCGAGGCGCTGGTGGAGGTCACCGGCGTGACGACGGTGCTGAAGAACGCGGGCGGCCGGGCGCGCGCGCTCGAGGGGCTCGACGACCTGCCGCAGGTGCTTCGGGGCAGCGCGCCCGAGGGACCGGTGGAGGTGCCGATGAACGGCGCGATCTACATGGCGGACCTCACCGGCGGGCAAAAGACGGGGCTCTATTTCGACCAGCGCGACAATCAGGCTTTCGCCGCCCGGCTTGCGGGTAACGGCCGTGTGCTCGACGTCTTCTCGCATGTGGGCGGGTTCGGCCTCGCCGCGCTCGCGCAGGGCGCGGCGGAGGCGCTTGCGGTCGACGGCTCGGCCCCGGCGCTCGCGCTTGCCGAGGCCGGGGCGCGTGCCTCGGGCCTGGGTGACCGCCTCGGCATCCGGCAGGGCGATGCATTCGAGGTGATGACCGCGCTCGGGCAAGAGGGCGCGCGCTTCGATCTCGTCGTCTGCGATCCGCCCGCCTTCGCGCCGTCGAAACCTGCGCTGGAGGCGGGGCTTCGCGCCTATGAGCGCGTCGCGCGGCTCGCCGCACCGCTGGTGGCGGAGGGCGGCTTCCTGGTGCTGTGTTCGTGCTCTCACGCCGCGGATCTCGCGCGCTTCCGCCGCGCCTCGCTGCGCGGCATCGGGCGCGCGGGACGCGCCGCGCAGCTGATCCGAACTGGCTTTGCCGGCCCCGATCATCCCCAGCACCCGATGCTGGCCGAGAGCGGCTATCTCAAGGCGCTGGCGTTCCGGCTGTGAGGGCGCTGCTCGACGCCAACGTGCTCTATCCCACGGTGATGCGCGAGCTTCTGCTCGGCGTGGCGGCGCGCGGCGGGTTCCGCCCGCTCTGGTCCGCGCGCATCCTCGAGGAATGGGCGCGCGCCGCGGCGAAGCTCGGGCCCGGCGGCCAGGCGCAGGCGCGGGCGGAGATCGCGCTTCTGCGTGCGGCCTGGCCGGACGCCGAGATCGCGCCGGGCGGTTCGCTCGAGGCGCGGCTCTGGCTGCCGGACCCGTCGGACATCCACGTTCTTGCCGCCGCCATCGCGGGCTCGGCGGACGCGATCGTCACCATGAACGCGGCCGATTTTCCGCGCGGCCTGCTGGCAGAGGAGGGGCTCTCCCGCGCGGATCCCGACGGGTTTCTTCTTGGCTTCTGGAAGGCCGACCCCGCCATGGTGGCGGAGGCGGCGGAGGCCGTGCGCGCCCGGGCCGAGGCGCTGTCCGAGCACGGACGCTGGGAGATCCGCCCGCTTCTCAGGAAGGCGCGGCTGCCGCGGCTGGGCAAGGCGCTCGCCTGACGGGCATCAAGGCGCGCGGCCGGCGGGGCGTGCGGCTCAGGCGAGCGTGCCGTCGGTCGTGAGCCTCCCGCGCCCGCCGAGATAGGGCGCGAGCGCCTCGGGCAGCACCACCGATCCGTCGGCCTGCTGGCCGTTTTCCAGCACCGCGATCAGCGTGCGCCCGACCGCGAGGCCGGAGCCGTTCAGGGTGTGCACGAAGCCGGGCTTGCCGCCGCCCTCGGGACGGAAGCGCGCGTTCATCCGCCGCGCCTGGAAGTCGCCGCAGACCGAGACGGAGCTGATCTCGCGGTAGCGGTCCTGGCCGGGAAGCCAGACCTCGATGTCGTGGGTCTTCTTCGCGCCGAAGCCCATGTCGCCGGTGCAAAGCACGACGGTGCGGTAGGGCAGGCCGAGACGTTCCAGGATGTCCTCGGCGCAGCGGGTCATGCGCGCATGCTCGTCGAGCGAGGCGTCGGGATGCGTGACCGAGACCATCTCGACCTTCTCGAACTGGTGCTGGCGCAGCATGCCCGCCGTGTCCTTGCCGGCGCTTCCCGCCTCCGAGCGGAAGCACTGGGTATGGGCCACGAAGCGGCGGGGCAGGGTGGCCTCGTCCACGATCTGGCCGTTGACGATGTTGGTGAGCGTGACCTCGGCGGTGGGCACGAGCCACCAGCCATCCTCGGTGCGGTAGCTGTCCTCGCCGAATTTCGGAAGCTGCCCGGTGCCGAACATCATCTCCTCGCGCACGAGCACGGGCGTCCAGGTTTCGGTGAGGCCGTTCTCCTCGACATGGACGTCGATCATGAACTGCGCGAGCGCGCGGTGCAGCCGCGCCACCGCCCCCGAAAGCACCACGAAGCGCGCGCCGGAGAGCTTCGCGGCGGTCTCGAAATCCATTCCGCGCGCGACGCCCGCGATCTCGAAATGCTCCTTCGCCGTGAAGTCGAGGGCGCGCGGCGCGCCCCAGCGGCGGATCTCGACGTTGTCGTCCTCGTCCGCGCCGTCGGGCACGTCGTCGAGCGGCAGGTTCGGGATCTCGGCGAGAAGCTCGGCCAGCGCCTCGTCCTTGGCCCGCGCGCGGGCCTGCATCGCGGCCACCTCGTCCTTCTTCTCGGCGACGAGGGCGCGCAGGCGTTCGAATTCCGCCTCGTCGCCCGCGGCCTTGGCGCGGCCCACCTCCTTGGAGGCGCGGTTCTGCTCGGCCTGCGCCTGTTCGGCGGCGGTGATGGCGGCGCGCCGGGCCTCGTCAAGCTCCAGCAGCGTCGCGGCGACGGGGGCCGCCCCGCGCCGGGCAAGCGCCGCGTCGAAGGCGTCGGGCGCCTCGCGGATGAAGCGGATGTCGTGCATCGGTCCCTCTTGCGACTCGTCCTGGTCGGGGCGGGTTATGGAACAATTCCGCCGCCGACGTAAGGGCCCGGGGCCTGCCGCTTCAGCGCGGGCGGGCGAGGTGCCCCAGCGCCCACCGGTCGAGCAGCGCGGCATGGGTGCGCGGCGGCGCGCCGGGCGGCGCGCCGCCCGAGACGACGCCCACCACGCGCCAGGCGTCGCCGTGCCGCTCGAGCACCGGCCCGCCGGAGGCGCCGGGCGCGGCCGCGCAATCGAGCCGCATGTGCCCCGGCGCGACCGCGACCCCGCCGCAGCCGGTGCGCCCGCCGAGCGCGTGGGGGCGGCTGGCCTGATATCCCAGGATCGCGCGCCCGCCGTTCGGCCGGCCGGCCGCCCCGAAGCCCAGTGGCGCAACTTCGAGCGCCGCGTCGAGCCGGATCACCGCGATGTCCGCGGCGACCTCGCTCCGGCCGGTGCCGCGCCAGCGCGGATGCAGGTGAACGGCCACGGCCCGCGCGTGGCCCGCATGGGCGCCCTTGTGCCAGCCCGCGACGAAATGCAGATCGCCGAGCGGAACCGAGCGCCCGTCTCCCCGCGTCACGCAATGTGCGGCGGTCACTACCAGGTCGGGCGCCACCAGTGTTCCGGTGCAGATCGTGCGGCGCTTGAACCCCGCGACGTTGACGCGTCCGACCGCGTGCCAGGCCGGCCCGCCGGCGTCGGCCAGCGGCGGCAGCGCGCTCTCTGCCCCGCCCGGCAGCGGGGCCCATAGCGCGAGGCAAAGCGTGGCGAGGCGGAGCGGCGCACGCATCCTTGCGCTCCTTGTGAGGGATGTCGGGCCAGGCGAGCCTAGCGTCGGGTCAGGCGCGCCCGCAAGCGTCCGGGCGCGTCTTGCAAACCCGGCGCCCGCCCCATAGGTTCGCGCCAGATCTCGCGGGGACGCCCCGCCACTTATCAAGGGAGTCCCCGATGGACGGTGCGAGCGCATTTGCCCAGATTCTGCCGCTGATTCTGATCTTCGCGATCATGTACTTCCTGCTGATCCGCCCGCAGCAGAAGCGCATGAAGGAACACCAGAAAATGGTCGAGAACCTGCGCCGCGGCGATCAGGTGGTCACGCAGGGCGGGCTGATCGGCAAGATCACCAAGGTCAAGGACGACAACGAGATCGAGGTCGAGCTGGCCGATGGCGTGCGCGTGCGCGTCGTCCAGAACACCATCGCGCAGGTCCTCAGCAAGACCGAGCCCTCGGGGTCCTGACCGCGGCCCCGGACGAAAGGTCCGCGAAATGCTCCAGTTCGATCTCTGGAAGCGCGTCCTGATCTGGCTCGTCGTGGCCACCGGACTGCTTCTGGCCATGCCGAACCTGTTCTACGAGCGGGTGGAGACCCGTAACGACGCGGTCGCCACCATCGAGCGCGAGGGCGCGACGCCGCGGCTGGAGGCCGAGGCGGGGCTCTGGCCGTCGTGGCTGCCCTCCGGCATCGTCAATCTCGGCCTCGACCTGCGCGGCGGTGCGCATCTGCTGGCCGAGGTTCAGGTCGGGGACGTCTACGAAAGCCGGATGGAGTCGCTCTGGCCCGAGCTGCGCGACGCGCTGCGCGACGAGCGCGAAACCGTGGGCACGATCCGCCTGCAGCCTTCCGCGCCCGACGAGTTGCGCGTGCGCATCTCCGAGCCCGACGCCATGGCGCGCGCGCTGCAGGTCGCGCGCGGGCTCGCCCGCCCGGTCACGTCGCTTGCCGGCACGGGCGCCCAGGACCTGGAGGTGCGCGGCGAGGGCGACGAGATCGTGGTGACGCTCTCGGAGGCGGAGAAACGCGCCACCGACGATCGCACGGTGCGCCAGGCCCTCGAGATCATCCGCCGCCGCATCGACGAGGTGGGCACCCGCGAGCCGACCATCCAGCGACAGGGCGCGGAGCGCATCCTGATCCAGGTTCCCGGCATCGGCTCTGCCGCGGAGCTCAAGGAGATCATCGGCACCACGGCGCTTCTGACCTTCCAGCCGGTGGTCAGTCGAAACGCCGATCCCGGCGAGCCTCCGGGCATCGGCAACGAGATCCTGCCCTCGCTGGACGAGGAGGGTGTTTTCTACAACCTCGAATCCGCGCCCGTCGTCACCGGCGAGGAGCTGGTGGACGCGCAGCCCGCCTTCGATCAGAACGGGCGCCCGGCGGTGAATTTCCGCTTCAACCCGACCGGCGCGCGCAAGTTCGGCGACTACACCGCGCAGAATATCGGCAACCCCTTCGCCATCGTGCTCGACGGGGAGGTGATCTCCGCCCCCGTGATCCAGAGCCACATTCCCGGCGGATCGGGAATCATCACCGGCGACTTCACGGTCGAGGAGTCCACCAATCTCGCCGTGCTGCTGCGCGCGGGCGCGCTGCCCGCGGGCCTCGAGTTCCTGGAGGAGCGCACCATCGGCCCCGAGCTCGGCGCCGACTCCATCGAGGCCGGGCGGATCGCGACCATGGTGGCGTTCGCCGCGGTGCTGATTTTCATGGGGCTGTCCTACGGACTCTTCGGGCTTTTCGCCAACGTGGCGCTCATTCTCAACATCGGTCTCATCTTCGGGCTGCTGTCGCTGATCGGCGCGACGCTGACGCTGCCCGGCATTGCCGGGATCGTGCTCACCGTCGGCATGGCGGTGGACGCCAACGTGCTCGTCTTCGAGCGCATCCGGGAGGAGCTTCGCACCGCCAAGGGCCCGGCGCGGGCCATCGAGCTGGGCTACGAAAAGGCGCTTTCGGCGATCGTGGATGCCAACATCACCACCTTCATCACCGCGCTCATCCTTTACGTGATGGGGTCGGGGCCCGTGCGCGGCTTCGCGATCACGCTCGGCCTCGGCATCCTCACCTCGGTGTTCACGGCGATCTTCGTCACCCGCCTGCTGGTGGTGATGTGGTTCGAGCGTCGCCGACCCAAGACGCTGGAGGTCTGACGATGCGGCTGAAACTGGTCCCCCAGGACACGAATTTCGACTTCTTCGGGCGGCCGAAGCTGTGGCTCGGGATCTCGGGGCTCCTGGTCGTCGTCGCCATCGCCTCCTTTCTGCTCCAGGGCCTGAACTACGGCATCGATTTCCGCGGTGGCACGACGATCCGGACCGAATCGGCCCAGCCCGTCGACGTGGGCGCCTACCGCGACGCGCTGCAGCGGCTGAACCTGGGCGATGTCGCGATATCGGAGGTTTTCGATCCGACCTTCGGCCCCGACCAGAACGTCGCGATGGTCCGCCTCGCAGCGCAGGAGGGCGAGGAAAGCGTTTCCGCCGCGGTCGTGGAGGAGGTGCGCGGCGCGCTTCGGACGGTCGCGCCGGACATCCAGTTCGTGTCGGTGGAGTCGGTCGGCCCCAAGGTCTCCGGAGAGTTGATCAGGACCGCGATCATCGCGGTGATGCTCGCCATCGGCGCGGTGCTCATCTACATCTGGTTGCGCTTCGAGTGGCAGTTCGCGCTGGGCGCCGTCGCCGCCCTCATCCACGACGTGATCCTGACCATCGGCATCTTCTCGGAATTGCAGATCAGGTTCGACCTCGCGATCATCGCGGCTCTGCTGACCATCGTGGGCTATTCGCTCAACGACACGGTGGTCGTCTTCGACCGGGTGCGCGAGAACCTGATGAAATACAAGAAGCGCCCGTTGCGGGAGGTGCTGAACCTTTCGATCAACGAGACGCTTTCGCGCACCTTCATGACCTCGGTGACGACGCTGCTCGCGCTGATCTCGCTTTTCGTCCTCGGCGGCGACGTGATCCGCGGCTTCGTCTTCGCGATGATCTGGGGCGTGGTCGTCGGCACCTATTCCTCGATCTTCGTGGCCTCGACGATCCTCCTCGTCCTCGGGGTGAAGCGCGACTGGTCGAAGCCCGACGCCTCCGCCGGAACGCAGTTCTCCGACGTGGATGCCTGAGGGCCTCTGGGCCGCGCTCGCGACCCCCGGCGCGGCCTGGCTCGCTCTCACGATCGCCGTCGCCGGGCTCGTGCGCGGCTTCACCGGCTTTGGCACGGCGCTGATCTTCGTGCCCGTCGCGGGGCTTTTCCTGCCGCTCTCGCAGGTCGTGCTGCTGATCGCGCTCACCGGGCTGGCAAGCACCGGGGCGCTTTTGCCGCGGGCCTGGGGCGAGGCCGATCGGGGCGAGGTGGGTGTGCTTGCGCTTTGTGCCGCGGTGACCGTGCCCGCCGGCGTCTGGGCGCTGGGCGTGCTGCCGGAAACCACGCTGCGCTGGCTCGTCACGGGTATCGCGGCGACGACACTCGCCGCCGTGGCAACGGGATGGCGCTACCACGCGCGGCTTCGTGCGCCGGGCATTGCCGCGATCGGTGGGGCCGCCGGCGTCGTGGGCGGGATGACCGGGCTGACCGGCCCGGTGGTGATCCTGTTCTACCTCGCCTCGGCCCGCGCAGCGCAGGCCGTGCGCGCCAACACCATCCTCTTTCTCGCGGCGCTCGACGTGGTGATCGTGGCCAACCTGTCGCTGCGGGGGCTGGGGGGCGGCGCGGCGACGGTCTGGCTCGCCGCGTTGCTGGCCGTGCCCTATTTCGTCACCACGCTTCTGGGCCAGTGGCTCTTCGATCCCGCCCGCGAGCGGCTCTTCCGGGGCGCGGCCTATGGCGTGATCGCGCTTGCCGTGATAACCGGAGCCCCGCTCTTCGACGGCTGAGGGAGGTCCGCGATGCGCCTCAACGAAGTGGTCTATACCGATGCCCTGCCGGTGGACGGCTACGGCCCCGGCTTCTTCCGCGTGGGCGGGGAGGCGCGCGAGGGCCCGCTTCTTCTGAGCCACCGCGGCGCGGCGTCCTGGGGCGGCTACGAGGACAACGAGAGCCTTCTTGCGCTGGCGGGCGACGTCGACGTGCTTTTCGTCGGCACCGGTGCGGAGATCGCCCATATCCCCTCCGATCTGCGCGCCCGGCTCGAGGAGGCCGGCATCGGGGTCGAGGTGATGGCCACGGGGCCCGCCTGCCGAAGCTTCAACGTGCTCCTGTCGGAGGGCAGGCGCATCGCGCTCGCCGCGCTGCCGGTCTGAGGGGTCCGGGGGCGCCTTCGTGAGCCCCGGCTCGCATCCGCGCGGCCCATCGACATCGGGCGGGGGCGCGGCGCCGTCCCGCCTTTCCCCCGCCGGGGCGATGGGCTAAGGCCCGGGTCATGTTGTTGTCCGCCCACGATCTTGCTGTCTCCCGCGGCGGCGTGCCCGTGCTGGAGCACGTGGCCTTCACGCTCGCCCCGGGCGGGGCGCTGGTGCTGCGCGGGCCGAACGGGTCCGGCAAGACCACGCTTCTGCGCACGGTGGCGGGGCTTCAGCCGCCGCTCGAGGGCTGGATCGAGGCCGCGCCGGACGCCATCGCCTACGCGGCCCACGCCGACGGGTTGAAGACGACGCTTACGGTGACCGAGAACCTCGCCTTCTGGGCGCGCGTCTTCGGCACCGGCGATATCGCCCCGGCGCTGGCCGCCTTCGACCTCGAGGCGCTGGCAGAGCGGCCGGCGGGCGCGCTTTCGGCCGGGCAGAAGCGCCGCCTGGGGCTTGCGCGCCTGCTGGTCACGGGCCGGCCGGTCTGGGCGCTGGACGAGCCCACCGTGTCGCTCGACATGGCGTCTGTGGGGCTTTTCGCGCAGGCGGTGCGCGCCCATCTCGGGCAGGGCGGCGCGGTGCTGATCGCCACGCATATCGATCTCGGGCTCGAGGCGCAGGTGCTGGACGTCACCCCGCTGAAAGCGCGGCCGCGCGCCGCGGCCGAGGACGAGGCGTTCCTGTGATCGCGCTTCTGGCCCGCGACCTGAAACTTGCGATCCGCGCGGGCGGGGGGTTCGGACTCGGCCTCGCCTTCTTCCTGATCGTCACCGTCCTCGTGCCCTTCGGGGTCGGGCCGGATACCGCGCTTCTCGCGCGGATCGCGCCGGGCATCCTCTGGGTGGGTGCGCTGCTGGCCTGCCTGCTGTCGCTCGACCGGATCTTCGCGCTCGACTGGGAGGATGGCAGCCTCGATCTGCTGGCCACGGCCCCCCTGCCGCTCGAGGCGCTGGTGTCGGTCAAGGCGCTGGCGCACTGGCTGACCACGGGGCTGCCGCTGGTGCTGGCCGCGCCGGCCCTCGGCGTTCTGATGAACCTCGCGCCCGGGGGGTATCTGTGGCTCGTGGTCTCGCTCGCGCTCGGCACGCCCGCGCTGTCGGTGATCGGCACCTTCGGTGCGGCGCTGACGGTCGGGATCAAGCGCGGCGGGCTTCTGCTGTCACTTCTCGTGCTGCCGCTCTACGTTCCCACGCTGATCTTCGGGGCGGAAGTGGCGCGCCGCGGGGCCGAGGGCCTCGCTGTCGCGACCCCCGCCGCGCTTCTGGCCGGGCTGACCTGCGGCACCATCGCGCTTTTGCCTTTCGCCTCTGCCGCGGTAGTCAGGATCAACCTGCGCTGATGTGAATTGCGCCCGGCGCCGGCAGCGACTAGATCAGGCGCGACGAGAGGGAGGACGATGGAACAGCGCGCGAGCCGGTCGATGTGGGAGTGGGCGAACCCCGTGAAATTCCTGCGGCTATCGGGATGGCTGCTGCCCTGGGTGTCTTGGGGGGCGGCGATCTGCCTTGCCGTGGGTCTTGTCTGGGGGTTCTTCTTCACGCCCGACGATTTCCGCCAGGGATCGACGGTGAAGATCATCTACCTGCACGTTCCGGCCGCGCTCATGGCGATCAACATCTGGATCATGATGCTGGCGGCCTCTTTGATATGGGTGATCCGCCGGCACCACGTCTCGGCGCTGGCGGCGAAGGCCGCGGCCCCCGTGGGCCTCGTCATGACGGTGATCGCGCTTCTGACGGGCGCGCTCTGGGGGCAGCCGATGTGGGGTACCTGGTGGGCGTGGGATCCGCGGCTCACCTCGTTTCTTGTCCTGTTCCTGTTCTACCTCGGCTACGTCGCGCTCTGGGAGGCGGTGGACAACCCGGACACGGCGGCGGACCTCACCTCGGTGCTGTGCCTCGTGGGCTCGGTCTTCGCGCTTCTGTCGCGCTACGCGGTGCTCTTCTGGAACCAGGGTCTGCACCAGGGCGCGTCGCTGTCGCTCGACGCCGAGGAGAACGTGCACGACGTCTTCTACCTGCCGCTTCTCGTCTGCATCGCCGGGTTCGTGCTTCTGTTCGTGGCGCTTCTGCTGCTGCGCACGCGCACCGAGATCCGCGCGCGGCGGGCGAAGGCGCTCATCGCGCGGGAGCGGATGGCATGATGCCCGATCTCGGAAAATACGCGGCCGCGGTGCTCGGGTCCTATGGCGGGAGCCTTCTGCTCCTCGCGGCGCTGGTCTGGCTGAGCCTGAGGCGCGCGCGGCGCGTGAAGGCCGATCTCGACAAGCTGGAGGCGCGGCGCGATGGCGAAGCTTAGGCCGATGATGATCCTGCCGCCGGTGATCTTCGCCGCGCTGGCGGGGCTGTTCTTCGCGGGCATGTTCCGCGAGGACCCCGACGCGCTGCCCTCCGCGCGGGAAGGGCGACCGGCCCCGCCCGTGCAGGTGAGCGACCTCGGGGACAAGACGCTTTTCGATGACGACACGCTGCGCCGTCCGGGCGCGAAGCTCGTGAACTACTGGGCGTCCTGGTGCGCGCCCTGCCGGGTGGAGCATCCGCATCTCGAGACGCTCGCCGAGGAGGGCGTGCCGATCTACGGAATCAATTACAAGGACGACCCGGGCAAGGCGCTGCGATTCCTGGAGGAGCTGGGCGATCCCTACGCCGCCATCGGGGCGGACGCCTCGGGGCGTATGGCGCTCGACTGGGGGCTTTACGGCGTGCCCGAGACATACGTGATCGACGGCGACGGCGTGATCGTCCTGCGCTTCGCCGGACCGATCACGGAGAGCATCCTGGAAAGCACGATCCGCCCGGCCATCGAGCGGGCGGGCGGCATCGCCGGGAACTGACCCTCACAACGCCGAGACCAGGACAAGCGTGAGAAGGAATGCCGCCTCGAGAAGCGGCATCGGGATGGCCCCGCGACGCAGGACGCGCGCGGGGGCGGAACGGTGGTTTGCGAAACGATGTGTCATTCGTGATTTCCGTGATGGCGCCCTCGCCCGTGGCGACGGTTCTGCCCGAAAATCGTCAAGGAAAGGTTTTCCCGCGCGCTCCCGTAAGGAGGGCAGGTGGCGGCGCCGGGGTCGCCGGCGCCGCCCTTCGGATCATGCCGCGCCGGCGAGGTTCCGGAGCACGAAGTGCAGCACGCCGCCGTTCTCGACGTATTCCTTTTCCACCGCCGTATCGATGCGGCACTTCAGGGTGATCTCCTTCGTCGTGCCGTCGCCGTAGGTGATCGTCGCCGGAACCTCGGCCTGCGGGCTCACGCTGTCGAGCCCCCCGATCGAGACGCTTTCGTCGCCCTTCAGCCCCAGAGTTCGCCGTGTGTCGCCGTTCATGAACTCGAACGGCACGACGCCCATGCCCACGAGGTTCGAGCGGTGGATGCGCTCGAAGTTCTCGGCGATGACGGCCTTGACGCCCAGAAGCGCGGTGCCCTTCGCCGCCCAGTCGCGCGACGAGCCGGCGCCGTACTGCTCGCCCGCGATCACCACGAGCGGCACGCCCTTCTCCTGCCAGGCCATGGCGGCCTCGTAGATCGAGGTCTGCTCGCCGTCCGGGCCGAGCGTGTAGCCTCCCTCGACCCCGTCGAGCATCTCGTTGCGGATGCGGATGTTGGCGAAGGTGCCGCGCATCATCACCTCGTGGTTGCCGCGCCGCGAGCCGTAGGAGTTGAAGTCGCGCGGGGCCACCTGCCGATCGGTCAGGTAGCGCCCGGCCGGCGTGTCGGGCTTGAAGGAGCCGGCGGGCGAGATGTGGTCGGTGGTCACCATGTCGCCGAGGATCGCGAGGATGCGCGCGCCCTCGATGTTCTCGATGGTGCCGGGCTCCATGCCCATTCCCTGGAAGTAGGGCGGGTTCTGCACGTAGGTGGAACTTGCCGGCCAGTCGTAGGTCTCGCTGTCGGTGGTCTCGACCGAGCGCCACTTGTCGTCGCCCTCGAAGACGTCGGCGTAGCGCGTCTGGAACGCCTCGCGCGTCACCGTGCGTTCCACGAGCTCCGCGATCTCCTTCTGGCTGGGCCAGAGATTCTTCAGGTAGACGGGGTTGCCGTCCTTGTCGTCGCCGACGGGCTCCCGCGTGAGGTCGATGTTCATGTCGCCCGCGAGCGCGTAGACCACGACGAGCGGCGGGCTGGCGAGGTAGTTCGCGCGCACGTCGGGGCTGATCCGGCCCTCGAAGTTGCGGTTGCCCGAAAGCACCGAGGTGGCGATGAGGTCGCCCTTGGTGATCGCCTCGGAAATCTCAGGCTGAAGCGGGCCCGAATTGCCGATGCAGGTGGTGCAGCCGTAGCCCACGAGGTTGAAGCCGATGGCGTCCAGATCCTCCTGAAGCCCGGCTGCTTCCAGATAGGCGGAGACGACCTGGCTGCCCGGGGCGAGGGAGGTCTTGACCCAGGGCTTGCGTGTCAGGCCGAGTTCGCGCGCCTTGCGCGCCACGAGCCCCGCGCCGATCATCACGTAGGGGTTCGACGTGTTGGTGCAGGAAGTGATCGAGGCGATGACCACCGAGCCGTCGCGCAGGGTGTAGTCCTCGCCCTCGACCGAGATCTCCTTGCGCGGGTCGACCATCGCGTCGGGCGCCGGGCCTTCGGACGCCATGGAGGTGGCCTCGAGCCCCTCGTCCTCGCCGCGATACTCCGAGACGACCTCGAAGAAGGCCGGCGCGGCGCGGTCGAGCGTGGTGTAGTCCTGCGGCCGCTTCGGCCCCGAGATAGCGGGCACGATGGTGCCCATGTCGAGCGTCAGCGTGTCGGTGTAGATCGGCGCGTAGTCGGGCCCGCGCCACATGCCGTTGGCCTTGGCATAGGCTTCCACAAGGTCCACGCGCGCCTCCTCGCGGCCGGTCTGGCGCAGATAGCGCAGCGTCTCGTCATCGACCGGGAAGAAGCCGCAGGTGGCGCCGTATTCGGGGGCCATGTTGGCGATCGTGGCGCGGTCGGCGAGCGGCAGGTGATCCAGCCCTTCGCCGTAGAACTCCACGAACTTGCCCACCACGCCCTTCTTGCGCAGCATCTCGACCACCTTGAGCACGAGATCGGTGCCGGTCGTGCCCTCGATCATGCGGCCGGTCAGCTCGAAGCCGACCACCTCGGGGATCAGCATCGAGATCGGCTGGCCCAGCATCGCGGCCTCCGCCTCGATGCCGCCCACGCCCCAGCCGAGGACGGCCGCCCCGTTGACCATGGTGGTGTGGCTGTCGGTGCCCACCAGCGTGTCGGGATACGCCACCTCATCGCCGTTCTGGTCCGCGTCGGACCAGACGGTCTGGGCCAGGTATTCCAGGTTCACCTGGTGGCAGATGCCGGTGCCCGGCGGAACCACGCGGAAGTTGTCGAAGGCCTTCTGGCCCCATTTGAGGAAAGTGTAGCGCTCGATGTTGCGCTCGTATTCCCGGTCCACGTTCATCTGGAAGGCGCGCGGGTTGCCGAACTCGTCGATCATCACCGAGTGGTCGATCACGAGGTCGACCGGGTTCAGCGGATTGATCTTCTGAGGATCGCCGCCAAGCGCCTTGATGCCGTCGCGCATCGCCGCGAGATCGACGACCGCCGGCACGCCGGTGAAGTCCTGCATCAGGACCCGCGCGGGGCGGTAGGCGATCTCGCGCGGGGTCTTGCCGCCCTTTTCGGCCCAGGCCGAGAACGCCTTGATGTCGTCCACCGAGACGGTCTTGCCGTCCTCGAAGCGGAGCATGTTTTCCAGCACCACCTTGAGCACGGCGGGAAGGCGGGAGAAGTCGCCCAGCCCGGCCTCCTCGGCCGCGGGAATGGAGTAGTAGGCAAACCGCTTGCCGCCCGCCTCGATCTCGCGGCGGGTTCCGGCGCTGTCCTGTCCGACGGTGATGGGCATTGAAAGCTCCTCGGGTAATGGCTGGAATGGCGCGTTCGCGGCCGGCTTACCGCCCGCGCAGGGGTGCGATCAAGGCCGGCGTCACGCTTTGTATACTATAGTGCACAATTGGTCGCAAGGCGCGTGTGACAGCTCTCGCAAAACGGTGATTGGCCAACCCCCGGTGCGGCTCCTAGAACGAAGGTGGCGTAACGGAGAAAGGCATCGAGGCATGCGGCGGATCGGCGGATGGCTACTGGCTGGCTGGGTTCTGGTGGCGGGTGCGTCGGTGGCCTCGGCCGACGAGCACCCGGTCGTCGTCGAACTCTTCACTTCGCAGGGATGCTCCTCCTGCCCGCCCGCCGACGCGTTTCTGGCCGATCTGGCAGAGCGCGACGACGTGATCGCACTCGCGCTGCACGTCGATTACTGGGACTATATCGGCTGGAAGGACAGCTTCGCGCAGCCCGCCTTCACCGCGCGGCAAAAGGCTTACGCCCATGCCGCCGGGCACAATTCCATCTACACGCCGCAGATGATCGTGGGCGGCGCCGACCACGTGATGGGCGCCCGCCCGATGGCCGTGATCGACCTGATCCGCGCCCATGCCGAGGCGCCGCGCAAGGTGTCGCTGGGCCTCGAGCGGGCCGCCGGGGCGAAAGTGGCGATCGAGGTCGAGGCCGTGGCGCCCGTGGGCGCGGCGCAGGTGCACTTCGTGCGCTACCGGCCGCACGCGACCGTGAAGATCACGCGGGGCGAGAACGCGGGCCGCACGCTGGCCTATTCCAACATCGTGACCCGCTGGACGGTGCTGGCGCGCTGGGACGGGCAGACGCCCCTTCGGCTTCTGGCGGAGGCGCCCGGGGATCAGCCCGTCGTGGTTCTGGTCCAGGACGCGGGCGACGGTGACGATCAGGGCGCGGTGCTCGCGGCGGCGCGCTTGCGCTGACGCGCGGCCTGGCGCTCGGGCTTCCAGCGGCGGTGGATCCAGAACCATTGGCCGGGATCGGCGCGCACCCGCGCCTCAAGCCGCCGGGTCATCTCTCGGGTCATCTTCACCGGGTCGCCATGGGGCACCGGCGCCTCGAACACGATCTCGAAATGAAGGCCGTCGGGCTGGCGGATGCTGAAGAACGGGATCACGTGAGCCCCGGTCTTCAGCGCGATCTCGGCCGCCGAGGTCAGTGTCGGCGCGGGCTTGCCCAGAAAATCCACCGGCGCGCCGCGCCCGGCATAGAGGTCGAAGAGAAGCACGCCGATGCCGCCCTCGCGGATGTGCCGGACGAGGCCCATCGTGCCCCGGCGGCCCTGCTCGAAGACCGGCCCCGAAAGCGCGTGCATGTTCGCCGCGTAATGATCGTTGAAGTAGCGGTTCTTCATCGGGCGGTAGAGGCCGCCCACCTGCAGGCCGCGCGCCACCAGCGCGGCGCGCGGGATCTCGTGGTTGCCGAAATGCCCGGTCACCAGCAGCACCGGCTCGCCGGCGGCGTGGGCGCGTTCCAGCAGCGCGAGACCCTCGCCGCCGATGGGCGCGGCGGCGGCGCGCGCCTTCAGCCCCGCGATGTCGTAGTTCTCGATCATGGTGCGCCCGGCATTGTCGGCGGCCGCGTCGGCGATGCGCCGCCGCTCCGCCTCGGGCATGTCCGGCCAGACATGGGCAAGATTGGCCCGCGCCCGCGCGCGCCAGCCGGCGAGCGGTGCCACCACCCGACGCACGAGCCATCCCATGAGGCGGGTTCGCGTCGTCCAGGGCAGCAGCAGGGCACCGGCGATCAGACCGCGCAGCAGCCGGTCCGTCAGCCAGTCGCTCCAGCTTCCGCCGGGGGCGTCGGATTGGGGCGGGGCAGGGGGCATGGCGCTCCGCCGTCAGGCGGCCCTTGTTTCGCGGTGCCAGACATAGAGTCCGGCGCCCGCGATCACAAGCGCGCCCAGGATGGTCCAGCCATCGGGGTATTCCGCGAAGAAGAGGATGCCCCAGAGCGCCGCGAAGACCAGTCCGGCATAGGCGAAGGGGGCGAGCATTCCCGCTTCGCCCCGCTGCAGCGCGGTGATGAGCAGGAGTTGCCCGGTCGTCCCGAACCCCGCGAGCGCCACCATGAGGAGAAGCGAGAGGGCATCGGGCGTCTGCCAGTAGAACGGCACCGCAAGGCTGAGCGCGACCGTGCCGAAGAGCGCGGTGTAGACGAGCGAGGTCCAGCGGTCTTCGTCGCGGCCGACGAACCGGGTGGTGAGCGCATAGGCCGAATAGAAGATCGCCGCGCCCAGCGGCAGCAGCGCGAAGGGCGAGAATACGGCACTGCCCGGCCGGATCACGATAAACGCGCCCAGAAGCGCCGCCGCGATGCCGAAGGCGCGGCGCGGACCGATCCGCTCGCCGAGAAAGAGCGCGGCCCCGAGCGTGATCAGCACCGGGTTCACGTTCATGATCGCGGTGGCCTCGGCAAGTCCGATATTCGCGATGCCGAAGAAGAAGCACGCCGTCGCGCCAAGAAGGTAGAGCGAGCGAAGCAGCTGCAGACGCGGGTAGCGCGTGCGCAGCACGGTGCCGAGCCGCGGCGCCATGAGCGCCAGCACCACGAGCGTCTGGCCCGCGTAGCGCGCCCAGAGCGTCGGAACGGTGCCGACCCGGACTGAAAGCGCCTTGGCTGTGGCGTCCATCAGCGTGAAGCAGAGCACCGCGCCGAGCATCAGCAGGATCGCCCGCGACCGGACGAGGGCCGGATCGACGATCGGGGCGGGGGTCGGCGTCGCGGGGCGTGTCATGTCGGAAGGTTAGGCACGGGCCATCGCGGCTGTCCACCGCCGTCGGGCTCACTCCCTGGGCGGGGGCGTCGCGAGGCGGATCTCGCCCGCGCGCTCGAGACGCCGGATGACGCCCACGACCTCGGTGATGGCTTCCTCGCCCTCCTGCGCGGAGACCTCCCCCAGCCCGGCCATTTCCTCGCGCAACGTGTCGGCCAGGCGGGACGATATGTTGTCGAGGAGGAAGGCGGCCGCGTCGCGCAGACCCTCGTCCGAGGCCTCGGCCGCGGCGAGCGCGCGGGCGAAGATCGGCTGTTCCATCTCGCGCAGGATCTTGCCGGCGTCGCGCGGCTCCAGCCGGCCGGGGATGTCGGCGAAGGTGAAGATCGCCTGGCGCACGCGTTCGGCGAAGGCGCGGTCGGTTTCCTCCAGCCCCTCGAGCACGTCGTCCCGGGTGGCGGCGGCAGACGAGTCGAGGATCGCACCCACGCGCTGCACCGGCTCGTCCGGGAAGGCGCGGGGCGGGCGCGCGTCGAGCTGCGCGGCAAGGGCAAGGCCGATCCGGTCCACGGCCTCGGGCGTGATCGCGGCGGTGAGCGAGACGGCATAAGTGATCCGCCGCGCGCGCGCACCGGGCAAAAGGCCGAGAAGCGCCGCGGCCTTGGACGTCTCGAGCTTGGAGAGCAGCACGGCCGCGACCTCGATGCTTTCACCCGTCACGAAGGGCAGAAGCTCCTTCGGGGAAAGCGCCCCGAGCCGCGCCCAGGGATCGCCGGACTGGCGCACCCCGGCCTCGCGGCGCAGACGCGCGGCGGTGGGGGCGCTGAGATGGCCTTCGAGCGCGTCGAGCGCCCCGGCCATGCCCCCGGGGAAGGCGAGGCCCACGCGCTCCAGCTCGTCGGCGAACTCGTCGATGACGGCGCGCAACGTGTCGCGGTCGACGTAGCGCATGGCGCCCATTTCCTGGGCGAGCTCTGCCTGCAACTCGTCGGGCAACTCGGAAAGCGGGATCTCCGCCCCCTCGTTCACAAGAAGGCGGACGATGATCGCCGCCTTGCGCCGCCGGTCGAGCGACGAGGGCTGGGGGGCGGCCGGCGTGGCGCCGAGCGGTGCAAGCTCGCGATGCGTATCCATCCTCTCCCCGATGTCGAGCCGTTCTCGACGGGTCTTAAGCGGGAGCGGTGAAGAAAGACTGAACCGGGGCGGAGGATTTGCGGCGCCCGCCTGGTTTCCCGGCGCGCGTCGATTCAACGAGACGGCCCCGCCTCGCGGCGGCGGCGGGATGCGCGACGGAGACGGCGCCGATTGGCGCATGTCGCTTTTCGGGCAAGAGACCGCGGGCGAACGGGGCCATGGGCCGGGCACCACGGGCGCGCGGCGGACGTGCCGTCACGCACGAAAAAGGCGGCCCGCCGGGGCCGCCCGGTCCTGTTCCGTCCTGCCCGGCGTCGCCGGTGTCAGCTCATTACCTGCTGCACGCAGGCCTGCTGAGCCTCGCTCCAGACAAGGCCCTCGCCGCAGGACATCACCTGCTTGCTGTGGCTGCCGCAGGCCGCCATCGACATTGCGGGCACGGCGGTCAGGGCGGCGGCGGCCAGAAGCGTCTTGATCGTGGTCATGGCGGTCTCCTGTTGGTTCCGTAGTGGAAAGGCTAGCACGGCGACGGCGGTCTTCAAATGCTCGATGCACCGAAAACCCTCTCGAAGATCGTGTCGACGTGTTTCAGGTGGTAATCGAGGTCGAATTTTTCCTCGATCGCCTCTTTTCCAAGCGCCTGGACGACGTCCGGATCGGCCAGGAGCTCGGTCTTGAAGTCGCGGCCGTCCTCCCAGACCTTCATCGCGTTGCGCTGGACCATGGCGTAGGCGTCCTCGCGGCTCACCCCCGCCTGGGTGAGCGCGAGCAGAACGCGCTGGCTCATCACGAGGCCGCGGAAACGGTGCAGGTTCTCCAGCATCCGCTCGGGGTAGATCACCAGCTTGTCGACGACCCCCGCGAGGCGGTGCAGCGCGAAGTCGAGCGTCACCGTGGCGTCGGGCGCGATCACGCGTTCCACGGAGGAATGCGAGATGTCGCGCTCGTGCCAGAGCGCGACGTTCTCCATCGCCGGGATCACCGCCGAGCGCACCAGCCGCGCGAGCCCTGTGAGGTTCTCCGAGAGCACCGGGTTGCGCTTGTGCGGCATCGCGGAGCTGCCTTTCTGGCCCTGGCTGAAGAACTCCTCCCCCTCGAGCACCTCGGTGCGCTGCATGTGGCGGATCTCGGTGGCGATGTTCTCCACAGACGAGGCGATGACGCCGAGTGTCGCGAAGAAGGCGGCGTGGCGGTCGCGCGGGACCACCTGGGTGGAGATCGGCTCGGGCGCGAGCCCCATCTGCGCGCAGACATGCGCTTCCACCGCCGGGTCGATGTTGGCGAAGGTTCCCACGGCGCCCGAGATCGCGCCGGTCGCGATATCCGCCCGCGCGGCCTCCAGCCGACGGCGGCCTCTGTCGATCTCGGCGTAGAAGCGCGCGAAGGTGAGGCCCATCGTCGTGGGTTCGGCGTGGATCCCGTGGGAGCGGCCGATGCGCACGGTCTCCTTGTGCTCGAAGGCGCGGCGCTTCAGCGCGGCGAGCACCCGGTCCAGATCTTCGAGAAGGATGTCGGCCGCGCGGGTGAGCTGCACGTTGAGGCAGGTGTCGAGCACGTCCGAGCTCGTCATGCCCTGGTGGACGAAGCGCGCCTCCTCCTGGCCCACGATCTCGCCCAGATGGGTGAGGAAGGCGATGACGTCGTGGCGGGTCACCGCCTCGATCTCGTCGATCCGCGCCACGTCGAAGGTGGCGTCCTTCGCCTTCCAGACGGCTTCGGCGTTCTCGCGCGGGATCACGCCCAGCTCGGCCATGGCGTCGCAGGCATGCGCCTCGATCTCGAACCAGATGCGGAACCTGCTCTCGGGCGACCAGACGGCCACCATCTCGGGGCGGGAATAACGGGGGATCATGGGCGGCGCTCCTTCCTGGGACGGCGCGGGGTGTAGACCGCGCGCCGCGCCCCCGCAAGCGCCGCGCCCGCGGGATCAGGCGAGCGCGGTCTCCACCCGGCTCGACTGCTCCAGGGTGCGGTGGACGGGGCAGCGGTCCGCGATCTCGAGCAGCCGGGCGCGCTGCGCATCGTCGAGATCGCCCTCGAGCCGGATCGTCCGGCGGAACACGTCCACCTTCTTCGCCTCGCCCGCGCCGGCCTCGTCGGCGTCCTCGCCGTGCAGCTTGTCGTGGGTGACCTCCACCTCGACATGCGCGAGCGGCCAGCCCTTCCGGCGGGCATAGATGCGGATCGTCATCGAGGTGCAGGCGCCGAGTCCCGCGGCGACGAAGCCGTAGGGCGACATGCCCTTGTCCGTCCCGCCGAGGCGTTCGGGCTCGTCGGCCAGCGCGTGGTGATGCGGCCCGGACTGGATGTCCTGCAGGAAGCCTTTCGGATCGGCTTCCGTCACGCGGACCACGCCCTCGGGCGCGCCGTCGGGCGGGGCGGAGCGCTCGAGCGCGAGATAGCGCCCGGCCCAGGCGGCGATGACCTCCGCGGCATAGTCCGCGTCCCGCTGCCGTGTCACGAGATGGTCCGCGTCGTCCAGCGTCACGAAGCTCTTCGGGTGCTTCGCGTTCACGAAGATGCGGGTGGCGTTCTCGATCCCCACCACCGCGTCGCGGGGGGCGTGCATGACGAGCAGCGCGCGGCGCAGCTCGCGGATGTCCTCGACGAGGCTCGCGCCCTCGAGATCCTCGAGGAAGCCCCGCGAGATCGTGAAGGGCCGCCCGCCGAGATCCACCGTCGCCTCGCCCGCCTCGCGGATCTCGTCGAGATTGGCGCCGAAATTGTGGGTGACATGCTCGGGGTCGCAGGGCGCGCCGATCGTGGCCACGGCCTTCGCGCTTCCGATGCGGCGCGCGGCGCGGAGCACCGCCGCGCCGCCGAGCGAATGCCCCACGAGGAGCGAGGGCGCCATGCCGCGCGCCTCAAGCGCCGCGGCGGCGGCCACGAGGTCGTCCACGTTGGAGCTGAAGGAAGTGTTGGCGAACTCGCCCTCGGAATGCCCGAGCCCGGTGAAATCGAAGCGGAGCACGGCAATGCCCATGCCGGCCAGGCGCTGGGCGATCCGCCGCGCGGCGGCGATGTCCTTGCCGCAGGTGAAGCAGTGCGCGAAGAGCGCGGTGGCCAGATGCGCGCCCCTCGGCATGTCGAGCCGGGCTGCAAGCGCGTGGCCGGCGTGGCCCTCGAAGGTGAAGCGGTCGTCGGGCATGGGGTCGAGCTCCTCGGCGATGACGTGACCGCACCCTGCTGAGGCCGCGGGCCCGGCGCAAGGCGCCTCGCGGCGAGGTGATGGAACGTCAGAGATGCAACGCGCGGGCAAGCCGCTTGCAAGCGGCTTGCCCCCTCTCCGCGGGGCTCAGGCGCCCATGAGCCGGGGGTCGAACGGGTAGCGCGTCAGGTTCTCGTGGCCCGTCTCGGTGATCAGCACCTGGTCCTCGAGCTTGATCGAGAAATCGCCCCCGACCTCGCCCACCAGCGCCTCGACGCAGAGCACCATGCCGGGTTCGAGGTGATAGTCGAACGCGCCTGGGACCATCCGGTCGGGATAGGCGATGAGCGGCCACTCGTCGCAAAGCCCGACGCCATGCATCAGGCAGCCGTATTTCAGATCCTGGTACTTGTCCGCGAGACGGTGGCAGTTTTCGGAAAGCTCGCGCATGTGCACGCCGGGCCGCAGCATCTCCATGTTCGTCATGATGTGCTCGTGCGCGTGGCGCATCGCCTCTACCATGTCCGGCCGCGGCTCGGCCTCGCCCAACCACCAGGTGCGCGAGATGTCCACGCAGATACCGTAGGCGCCGACGAGATCCGTGTCGAAGGCCACGATCTCGTTCTCCTGCACGACCCTTGGCCCGCATTCCTGGAACCAGGGGTTGGTGCGCGGCCCCGAGGCGAGAAGCCGGGTCTCGATCCACTCGCCGCCGCGGCGGATGTTTCCGGCGTGGAGCACCGCCCAGATGTCGTCCTCGCTGACGCCGCCCCCGGGCACGCTGGTGCGGGCGAAGCGCTCCATCTCGGCCACGGCCGCCTCGCAGGCGTGGGAGGCGCAGCGCATGGCGAGGATCTCGTCCGGGCCCTTCACGCTTCGCGCCTTCTCGGTGACCTCCTCGCCCTCCATGATCTCGAAGCCGCGGCGCTCGAGCGCGCGGAGCCCGTGAAGCATGATCTTGTCCACCGCGAGACGCATGTTGCCGCCGCCATGCTCGGCCACAAGGTCGCGCAGCTCGTTCGAGAAGGCGTCGGCCGCCACGTCCACCTTGTCCCCCCGGTCGAAGTAGAAGAGGTCCGCGCCCGAACGAACTTCGCGCACGAGAGGATTGAATTCGCTCAGGAAGGGGGCGTTCTTGTAGTCCCAGAGCACCATGTATCCGTCGGCGCAGAGCAGGAGCGCCCGGAACGGGTTGTGGGTGTTCCAGAGCTGCATGTTGGTGGAATCGGTGGCGTAGCGGATGTTGAGCGGGTCGAAGAGCAGCAGCCCACCGTAATCGCGCGTCACGACGTGATCGGTGAGCCGGCGCCAGCGGTAGCGGCGCATCCGGGCCAGATCGGGAAGCGCGAGCCCCGCCGCCTCCCATTCCCGGAAGGCGAGCCGGGTCGGGCCGATCTCCACGCGGTCATTGTCGTTCGGCGTTCCGTCACCGAGCGTGGCGCCCCGCGTGGGGTCGATCTTGCGGGTGTCGCGGTAGTGCTGGTTCATGGCGCGGCCCTCCTCGCTCGCGCCAAGTCTGTCGGGCCTCGCGCGGCGCGCGCGCCTGCGGGCGACATCTCCGCTTGTCGTTTTCGGTCGCGCCGGACGCGTCAGGCTGCCGCCGGCGTTTCGGGCTTGCCTCCGCCGCGCTGGCGCGAAACTCTCTGGCCCCATGTCCGAGATCACCGAGCAGTACGACGCCTACCCCTATCCCGAGCGCGACCCCGATGACGAGCGCCGCCGCCTCGTCACGGGTTCGCCCTCCGACCTGCGGGAGATCGAGCATTTCCTCTTCGCCGGCCGGCGCGACTGGTCGCGGCCCTTCCGGGTGCTGGTCGCGGGGGGCGGCACCGGCGACGGGCTCGTGCAGATCGCGCAGCAGCTCGCCTGGGCGGGGCGGAGCGCGGAGATCACCTATCTCGATCTGTCGACCGCTGCGCGGGAGATCGCCGAGCGGCGCGCCGGGATCCGCGGCCTCGACGGCATCCGCTTCGAGACGGGCGATCTGCGCGAGGCCGCCCGGCTCGGCCCCTTCGATTACATCGACTGCTGCGGCGTGCTTCATCACCTGCTCGAGCCGCAGGAGGGGTTCGACGCGCTCGCCGCCGCGCTCGACCCCGGGGGCGGGATCGGGCTCATGGTCTATGCGCCCCACGGCCGAAGCGGGGTCTATCCCCTGCAGGAAGCGTTCCGGACCCTGCTCGCGGGGCTCCCCCCGGCCGAGCGGCTCGCCCGGGCGCGGGAGATCCTCGCCCGCGTGCCCGAAGGCCACCCGTTCCGACGCAACTCCCATCTCGTGGACCACGCGGCGAGCGACGCGGGCTTCTACGACCTTCTTCTGCACAGCTGCGACCGGGCCTTCGCCATCGAGGAGCTCGACGCGCATCTCTCCCGCGCCGGGCTTGGCCTCGTGAGCCCGGCCCGGCCCGCGCTCTATGATCCTGCGCGCTTCCTGCCCGAAGGCGTCGCGCTTCCCGAAGACCTGCCCCTGGCCGCGCGCATGGGGCTCGCCGAGCGGCTTTCGGGCACGCTCAAGACCCACATCGTCTATGCCGCGCCCGAGGCGCGGGCGGGCCGGGCCATGGCGCGGGGCAGCGACAGCGCGCTCGTGCCGCATCTTCGCGGCGCCGCGCCCGAGAAGCTTGCCGCGCATGTGGCGGCGAAGGGAGAGGTCGCGGCGCAGGGCGCGGGCACGCGCATCTCAGAGCCTCTGCCGCGTGCGTGCGCCCCGCTGCTCGCCCGGATCGACGGGCGGCGGAGCGTTGCCGATATCGTCGCGGCGGCCGGCGGCGACACGCTTGCCGCGCTCGGCCACTGGGCCCGGATCGACCGGGCGCTCACGGGCTGGGGCCTTCTGCACTACGCGAGCCCGCGGCAGGCCGAGCGATGAGCGCGCCGATCCTTCAGGAGCGGTTACCCTTCGATCCGGCCGCGCCGCGCCCGTTGCCGGGGGTCGCGCCGCTCGACCCGGCCGACTGGCTGCTGGTGGACGAGGCGTTCGCCGCGCAGATGGCGCTGCGCGACCGGTTGCTCGCGACGCGGCGCGACGAGGTGCTGCGGCTCGACGCGGCGGCGCGGCCGGCGGCGGAAGAGCTTTTCGACACGGTGCTCTGCCACCTGTCGCGGCAGCCGGGCTACGAGGTCGGGGCAGGGGACGTACTCCGGCCCGACGGCGTGCGCGTCGCGCTCGACCGGGGCGATCCGCTGGCCACGCTCGGACGGCTGGTGCAGGAGGATCTGTGCCTGATGGATCTGCGCGGCGCGGAACATCTCCTTGCCGGTGCGGTGCTCTGCTTCCCCGCGAGCTGGCGGCTCGACGAGAAGTTCCTGGGGCCGCTGACCGCGATCCACCGGCCGGTGGAGGTTTACGACGCCGATCTCGCGCGGCGTGTGCAAAGGCTCTTTCACGGGGTGAAACCCGGCCGCCCGCTCTGGCGCTTCAACGCGCTGGGCTACCACGATCCGGCGCTCTTCCAGCCCAGGAGCGAATCGGACCCGCACCGAGGGGATCGCGGCAGCGCCCCCTACCTGCGCTGCGAGCGCCAATGCGTGCTGCGCCTGCCGGAAAGCGGGGCGGTGGTGTTCTCGATCCACACCTACATGCTCGCCCGGCCGCGCGGGGCCGCGGCCGGGCGCGACGCCATCACATGAAGGGAACCGGCGCGCCGGCCGCGGCGAGGGTGAGGAACACGCTGGTCAGCGTCAGCGCATGGGTGTTCAGCCGGAAATCCTCTCCGCGCAGGACGTTGTAGACCGCGAGCGAGGCCCCCACAGGCGGCGAGAAGATCGCAACCGTGCCGTTGACGGCCCAGGTGGCGAGTCGCGCCTCGATGGGCAGTTGCGGGCGATCCTCGACGATGTCCTGCCAGAAGCGGCGGGCGTCGGGCTCCGGCGGGTCGAGGCGGAGCCACTCGGCCTCGAGCCGGTCGCCCGTTTCCTCGATGTCGGGGAAGCGCGCGTCCACCGAGGCGTCGTCCTCGCTGTTTCCCGCGCCGATCAGCACGGTCGGCGGGCTCACGAGACGGAATTCGGTCTGGAACCTTTCGCCTGTCATCAGGCCCGAGCGGCCGGGCAAGCGCACGAAATGCGCGTAGGTGCGATCGACGAGAAGGTGCAGCATCTGCGCGAGCACCGCGGAGGTCGTGTCCGGCGTGCCGTCGGTGTCGGGCGCATGGGCCACGAGGCGCACCGAAATCAGTGCGTCGGGGCGCGGCAGGTCGGGATAGGCGTCAGCGAAGACCTCGATCCCTTCCTTCACCTCGTCCTCCGGCACGCTGCCGCCGCGGCGGGCATCGGCGAACACGTCGAGCTGGGCCATCAGCGTCCGTCCCACGACGGTGAGCGGATCGTCGCATTCGGCCGGATCGCCGAGCGGGGCCTGGCCAGTGGCGCGGAACGCCGTCTCGACGTCGCCGCGCAGCTCGTCTGCATCGAACGTGTGGCGGCCGAAGACCACCAGCACGGCCTGGTGAAGAACTGCTTCCTCGTCCATTGCGGATTCCTTCCTTCTTTCTTGCCCAAGTTGTGGCGGGCAAAGAGGGAAAAACTGTGTCCTGACGGCAGAAACAGTTAGGCAATTGTTAAGGATTGCGCGGATTGTTGCCGGACGGCCGTAACCGGGCACGCAGAGCACGGCAATTTTCTGCCGGTCGCGCGGCGCTCAGCCCCGACCGTCGATCTGCGCCGCCATGATCGCGATGGTCTGCTGGTAGACGGAAGCCGCATTCCATTCCTGAATCACCCGGAAGTTGCGTTCGCCGGGCTGGTATCCGGCGCCGCGCTGCCAGCCCTTCTGCACGAGGAAGTTCGCGGTGGAGGCGAGCGCGTCGGCTTCGGAATAGAAATCCACCCGGCCGTCCCGGTTGGCGTCCACCCCGTAGCGCAGCGCGTTGCCAGGCAGGAACTGGGTGTGGCCGAGCTCCCCGTGCCGGGCGCCGAGCGTGCCGGCGGAGATCGTCCCGTTGTCCACGAGCCTCAGCGCGCCGATGGCGTGGGGCCTGAAGAAATCGCTCCGGCGGCAGTCATAGGCCAGCGTCACGATGGCCGAGACGACCTGGCTGTCGCCCATGAAGCGCCCGAACCCCGTTTCCATGCCGTGGATCGCGATCAGAACGCCCGCTGGCACGCCGTAGGCGCGTTCGAGCGAGGCGTAGAACCGCGGGTTCCGGGCAAGGCGCTGGCGGCCCTGCCTGACGATGGTGGCCGAGCCGCGCACCCGCATGAACTCGTCGAGCCCGAGGCGAAAACTCTTCTGGTTGCGGTCGGCGTTGATGGTGGACTGCGCATAGCGCGAGGCGGCGAGCGCCTGCAGGCCGCGCTGACCGACCCCGGCGCGGGCGGCGTCCTGCGCGAAGGCGGCCTTCCATGTCTCGAAGCCCGCGCCGGTGTTGCCGCAAGGCGCGGCGGCGGCGGGGGTCGAGGCGGCGGCGGCGAGCGCGAAAAGCGCGCCCATGGCGCGGCTCCTCTGTCGGGCGTGCATCGTGTCCCTCCGTGTGCGGTGCCAACGGGGGAAGCGTAGCCAAAGTTTACGCTGCGGCAAAGCGTTCGCTGCCGCGTCCGGGATCTTCAGGACAGGGCGAGCGCGGCCAGATGCTCGAAGGTGCCCGCCCGTTCGAGCAGGACATAGATCCCGGCCAGGGCCATCGCGTGGACGGGCAGGCGCGGATCGGCCCCGTGGCGAAGGTTGATCGCGGCGAGCACCGGCGCGAGCGGCAGGTAGATCGTCGCGATTGCGGCCGTGAAGGTCCAGGGCAGAAGCGTCTCGGCCCGTCCGGGCCGTCGCGCGGCCGGGGGGGCGTAGCGGGCTGCGTCCGCCCGTGCCGGCGGCGAGGCGTCCTGCGCTGCCCCGGGCGGCGGGGCCGGGGCGGCGGGGCGGCGCACGCGCGCGGGGCGTGCGGGCCGCACGCGGCCGATCGGCCCCGGGATCACGCGCAGGAAATCCGCGACATCGAGCCGGAGACCGGGTTCCTGCCACTCGAGCGCGACAGGCCCGAGCCGCGCCGTAAGCCCGTAGGTGATGCCGATCAGGGCGAGGAGCGCGGCGTTGGCCGAGCCGCCGGTTTCCTCCAGCCGGATGGCGAGGCGGCGCTCCTTCGCGGTCTCGCCCACGCTTTCCATCACCGTGACCCGGAACCCGTCCGTTTCGATCAGCGCGGCCCCGTTCGACGGGTGAAGCCGTGCCGCGCGCACGGTGTGGCCGGCCTGCTCGAGCCAGCAGTCGAGCCGGTCCAGAAGCGCCGCCGCCGACGGCGCTTCGTCGGCCGGAAACACGAGCGCGGCGTAATGGCCCGTGCCGTGCAGGGTGTGCGGGATCGCGGTCATCGTCGCCCTCGCTCGGGTTTCCGAAGGAGAATGACGGTCAATCGCGGAGAATTCGTGACCCGAATTCGCAGAACCGGGGGCAAGTGCCGGACTCCCGACGCGTCGTCGCCGGTTCGGAAACGAAACGGGGCGCCCGAAGGCGCCCCCCGCGAACCTTGGAAACGATACGGTTCAGCAGCTGTAGTAGAGCTTGAATTCGACCGGGTGCGGCGTGTGCTCGTAGGTTTCGATCTCTTCCATCTTGAGATCGATGTAGCCGTCGATCTGGTCCTTGGTAAAGACGTCGCCCGCGAGAAGGAACTCGTGATCCGCCTTCAGGCAGTCGATGGCCTCGCGCAGCGACCCGCAGACGGTCGGGATGCCCTCGAGCTCCTCTGCCGGCAGGTCGTAGAGGTTCTTGTCCATCGCCTCGCCCGGATCGATCTTGTTCTTGATCCCGTCGAGGCCGGCCATGAGCAGCGCGGCGAAGCACAGGTAGGGGTTCGCCGACGGGTCGGGGAAACGCGCCTCGACCCGCTTGGCCTTCGGGCTTTCGGTCCACGGGATCCGGATGCAGCCCGAGCGGTTGCGGGCGGAATAGGCGCGCAGCACCGGCGCCTCGAAGCCCGGGATGAGCCGCTTGTAGGAGTTCGTCGACGGGTTGGTGAAGGCGTTGAGCGTCTTGGCGTGCTTCAGAAGCCCGCCGATGTACCACAGCGCCTCCTGGCTGAGGTCGGCGTACTTGTCGCCCGCGAAGAGCGGCTTGCCGTCCTTCCAGATCGACATGTTGACGTGCATGCCGGTGCCGTTGTCGCCGGCGATGGGCTTGGGCATGAAGGTCGCCGTCTTGCCGTAGGCCTGCGCCACGTTGTGGATGACATACTTGTATTTCTGCAGCTCGTCGGCCTGCTTGGTCAGGGTCGAGAAGATCAGCCCGAGTTCGTGCTGGCAGGACGCGACCTCGTGGTGGTGCTTGTCCACGGTCATGCCGATGCGCTTCATCGTGGACAGCATCTCGGAGCGGATGTCCTGCCCGTCATCGACGGGCGGCAGCGGGAAATAGCCGCCCTTGATGCCCGGGCGGTGGCCCATGTTGCCCATCTCGTATTCGGTGTCGGTGTTCCACGACGCGTCGAGCGCGTCCACCTCGTAGGACACCTTGTTCATGCCCACCGAGAAGCGGACGTCGTCGAAAAGGAAGAACTCGGCCTCGGGACCGAAAAAGGAGGTATCGCCGATCCCCGAGGATTTCAGGTAGGTCTCTGCCTTCTCCGCGGTGCCGCGCGGGTCGCGGTCGTAGTGCTCGCCGGTGTCCGGCTCGACGATGGAGCAATGCACCGCGAGCGTCTTCTCGGCATAGAACGGATCGATGTAGCTGCTGTCGAGGTCCAGCTTCATGTTCATGTCGGAGGCTTCGATCCCCTTCCATCCGTTGATGGAGGAGCCGTCGAACATGAATCCCTCGTCGATGAAGTCCTCGTCCACCAGATCGGACATGACCGTGACGTGGTGCATCTTCCCGCGCGGGTCGCAGAAGCGCAGGTCGACGTAGGCCACGTCCTCGTCCTTGATGGTCTTGAGGATGGAGTCCTTGCTCATTCCCTTGGTCCCTTTCGTCTAGATTTGGGCGTTTATCAGATCGCGTCCGAGCCGGTCTCGCCGGTGCGGATGCGGATCGCCTGTTCCACGGGGCTGACGAAGATCTTGCCGTCGCCGATCTTGTCGGTCTTGGCGGCGCTGACGATGGCCTCCACCGCCGCGTCCACCTGGTCGTCGTCGAGAACGACCTCGATCTTCACCTTGGGAAGGAAATCAACGACGTATTCCGCCCCGCGATAAAGCTCGGTGTGCCCCTTCTGCCGTCCGAAGCCCTTGACCTCGATGACGGAAAGGCCCTGCACACCCACCTCCTGCAGCGCTTCCTTCACCTCGTCGAGCTTGAACGGTTTGATGATCGCCTCGATCTTCTTCATCCCGGGGTCTCCCTCGCTTCCCGTGTCACGGCGGTGAGACCAGTTTCGCGCCGGGGCGACAATCGGATAGGCTGAGAGCGCCACGGAGCGGGGAGGGGTTTCCCGTCGCGTGGCGCGGTTTTGTGCGAGGCGCATATAAAATGAGCAGAGTTGAATCGGTGAGCCGGGCGCCCTGCGAGGTGCTGACCGCGGAGCAGATGCGCGCGGCCGAGCGCTCGGCCATGGAGGCCGGGGCGGCCACCGGGCTGTCGCTCATGGAGCGTGCGGGCCGTGGCGTGGTGGCGGAGGCGTTCGAGGCCTGGCCCGATCTCGCGGCCGCGCCGCGGCGGGCCTGGGTGTTATGCGGGCCGGGCAACAACGGCGGCGACGGGTTCGTGGTGGCGCGGCTCCTCGCCGGGCGTGGCTGGCAGGTGGAGGTCGTGCTCTTCGGCGAAGCCCAGAAGCTGCCGCCCGACACGCGCGCCAACCACGACCGCTGGGCCGCAACCGGGCCGGTGCACGGCGCCCCGCCCGAAAGCGCGGCGGCCCCCGATCTCGTGGTGGACGCGCTGTTCGGCACCGGGCTCGGCCGTGCGATCCCGGACGAGCTCGTCCGTTGGGGCCGGGTCGTCCGCCGCATGGACGGCGTGCGCGTCCTTGCGGTGGACATCCCGAGCGGGCTTTGCGCTGACAGTGGCGCGGCGCTTGTGCCGGCCGGCCGCCCCGACGCGCCGGCCGGGGGCTGCGTGTTCGCGCCCGCCGACCTGACGGTGAGCTTCCATCGGGCCAAGCCCGGACATTTCCTGCGCGACGGCCCGAGGCTCTGCGGGCGGCTTGCGGTGCACGACATCGGCCTGGGCGGGGACGCCGCGACGGGACCGGGCGCCGCCCTGCTTCGTCTCGTGCGCCCCGGATCGCCGCCCTTCGCACCGCCGCGGAAGCGGCCCGAGGCCCAGAAATACGAGTACGGCCATGCGCTCGTCCTGTCGGGCGGGGTGGGGCAGGGCGGTGCGGCGCGGCTGGCCGCGCGCGGCGCGCTGCGCATGGGCGCGGGTCTCGTGACGGTGGGCTGCCCGCCCGAGGCGCGCACCGAGAATGCCGCGCGGCTGGACGCCATCATGCTGCGGGAGGTCGCCGACGCCGACCGCCTCGCGGAACTGCTCGAGGATCCGCGCATCACCGTGCTGTGCCTCGGCCCCGGGCTGGGCACCGGTACCCGGGAGGCGGCGATCCTCGAGGTGGCGCTTCGCTCCGGGCGCGCCGCAGTTCTTGACGCGGACGCGCTCACGCTGCTGGCGGCGGACAGGACGCTGGCGCGGCTCGTCCACGCGGGATGCGTGCTAACGCCGCATGGAGGAGAGTTCGCGCGTCTCTTTCCGGACCTGTCCGAAGCGCTCGACGCGCCACCCGTCAAGGGGCCGGCCGTCTCGAAGGTCGAGGCGGCGCGGCAGGCGGCGGCGCGCCTTGGCTGCACGCTGCTTTTCAAGGGCGCCGACACGGTGATCGCGGGGCCCGGACCCTCGGCGGCCCTGAGCGCGGCGGTCCATGAGCGCGCCGCCCCCTGGCTTGCCACGGCGGGCGCGGGAGACGTGCTTTCGGGCTTCGTCGCGGGGCTTCTGGCGCAGGGGCGCGCGCCCCTCGACGCCGCTGCGACGGCGGCTTGGCTGCATCAGGAAACGGCAATCGCCTTCGGTGCCGGCCTCGTGGCGGAAGACCTGCCCGAGATGCTGCCGTCGGTCCTGCGGTCGCTTGGCTGAGCCTCAGCTCTCGGCGGGGGCGGTCATGGCCGAGGCGGCGGCGAGCTCCAGCCCGTCGGCGTAGACGATGTGTGGGCTGTCGAACTTCAGGGTGAAGAGCGTCCACTCCGCCACGCCCTCATCCGTGACGCAGGTGCCGTCCACCAGCCGCGCGGCGGGAATGATCGCCTGCTCCGCGCCGTAAAGCGCCTTCGCCCGCCAATCGCGGATGAGCACGCCCTGGCAGCCCGGCAGCGCCGTGTCTCGGATCGGCCGAAGCTGGCCCATCACGCGGGCCGGAAAGCGGATCCGTCTCATGCGTGCCCTGCGCCACGTCACGGCGCGGAGCGTCGCGAGGCCGCGATCGCGGGTGATGATGCGGTCGCCAGGGCAGAGATACTCCACCGGAAGTTCGCCGTCCTTGCTGTAGACGATCGCGCCTGCGGGGATGCCCCCCGTTCCGGGCGGCTGGCACAGATCGAGTCCGGCGTCGCTGACGCGACGTGGCTGTCGAGGTCTCATGGGCTGGTCCTGCTTCGCCTGCCTTATTGTTTCTCATCAGAATACGGCAAAATCTGGTTGATGTCGCGGTTTTTCTGGCGCCTTTTTTCCTCTCGCATCCCCAGGGGCGCTTTGCTAGACAGCCGCGAAACGGCGGGGACCCGGCGGGTGCCCTCTCGTTCTATTGGCGGGTGTGGCGGAACTGGTAGACGCACCAGATTTAGGTTCTGGCGCCGCGAGGCGTGGGGGTTCAAGTCCCTCCACCCGCACCAGACAAGTTTGAGAAGGACTGAGAATGCAGGTCACCGAGACTCTCAAGGACGGGCTGAAGCGCGGCTACGAGATCACCGTCACCGCCGCGGAGCTTGACGAAAAGGTCAACGAGAAGCTCGCCGAGGCGCGGCCCGAGGTGGAAATGAAGGGCTTTCGCAAGGGCAAGGTGCCGATGGCGCTGCTGAAGAAGCAGTTCGGCCAGCGCCTTCTGGGCGAGGCGATGCAGGAGAGCATCGACGCCGCCATGTCCGAGCATTTCGAGCAGACCGGTGACCGCCCCGCCGCGCAGCCGCAGGTCCAGATGAAGGGCGAGGACTGGAAGGAAGGCGACGATGTCCTCGTCGAGATGACCTACGAGGCGCTGCCCGAGGTTCCCGAGCCCGATCTGTCCTCGATCTCGCTCGAGCGGCTTGTCGTGAAGCCGTCGGAGGAGGCGGTGGAGGAGGCGCTGCAGAGCCTTGCCGAGAACGCCCAGGACTTCGAGGACCGCGACGCGGGCGCCGCGGCGGAAGACGGCGACCAGGTTGTCATCGATTTCGTCGGCAAGCTGGACGGCGAACCCTTCGAGGGCGGCGCCGCCGAGGATTTCCCGCTGACCCTTGGCTCGGGCAGCTTCATCCCCGGCTTCGAGGAGCAGCTCGCCGGCGTGACCGCGGGCGAGGAGAAGACGATCGAGGTGACCTTCCCCGAGGATTACGGCGCCGAGGCCCTCGCCGGGAAGCTTGCGGCCTTCGACGTCACGGTGAAGGCGGTGAAGGCGCCCAAGGCCGCCGAAATCGACGACGCGCTCGCGCAGCGTTACGGGGCGGACGATCTGGAGGCGCTCAAGGCCCAGATCCGCGAGCGGCTGGAGGCCGAGTATGCCGGCGCTGCGCGCGCGGTCGCCAAGCGGACGCTTCTCGACAAGCTCGACGAGATGGTCGATTTCGACCTCCCGCCGAGCCTGCTCGAGGCCGAGGCCAAGCAGATCGCGCACCAGCTCTGGCACGAGGAGAACCCGGACGTCGAAGGCCACGATCACCCCGAGATCGAGCCCACCGACGAGCACATGAGGCTGGCCGAGCGCCGGGTGCGGCTTGGCCTGCTTCTGGCCGAGCTGGGCAACCGCGCGGAGATCGAGGTTTCCGATGCGGAGATGACGCAGGCGGTGATGGCGCAGGCGCGGCAATATCCCGGCCAGGAGCGGCAGTTCTTCGAGTTCGTGCAGCAGAATCCGCAGATGCAGCAGCAGCTGCGGGCGCCGATCTTCGAGGACAAGGTCGTCGATTATATCCTAGAGCTTGCCGAGGTCACCGAGCGCGAGGTCGGCAAGGACGAGCTTCAGGCCGCCGTGGAGGCGATGGAAGAAGAGTGAGCTCCGCCCAAGGGCGGAGCTCCGAGGTCCGGTCGGCGCGGGCTGGGGGGCGCCGCCGCCCGGGCCCCGCAGCCGGCGTCAGCCGACCACGCGGTGCGGGGCGGGACGCTTCGGCGTCTCGCCGCGACCGGATTTCAGGAGCTCTTCCATGAGTGCCAGCGCGGCCTCCAGCTCCGTCTCGTCCCGTGCGTCACGGATCTGCGCGCGCAGGTAAGCGCACAGCGCGTCGATGCTCGGGGCCGGAGCGTTTTCCTCCGGACTGTCGCCATCGACCACGGCCAGCGGCGGCTGACCCGCCGCGGTCGCTTCGCCGGCGACCCGGCGCGCGACCAGCGCAAGCGCCTCTTCGTCGCTCAGATGCACGTCGTGATGGATGCCCGCGAAGGCACGGATCCGGTTGATCCGCTCTTCGGTGCAATCGAGAAGCGCGGCCATCGCCGTGACCTTGCCCATCGGCTTGGCCGTGCCGAGGTAGTCGTAGGGGGCGCTGTTCGAGCGTTTCAGGATGCGATCGATGATGGGGTCGATCACCGTCACGATGTCCGAGATGCCCGAACGGCGCGCGAATTCGAGCGATCCGATCATCAGCTCGCAGGTCGCGTAAGAGATCGAGTTGCGCGCCTTGCCGCGGCCAAGACGCTGCGTGTCCACGCAGAAGCGGGTCGATTCCCAGAGCGTCGCGCTGCGCAGCGGCGGCTCGCCGTCTAGAATTGCGGAGAACACGTCGGCCAGCATGTGCGGGCCGGTCGTCTGCAGCGCACGGACGCACGCGACCACATGGCCCTCGTCGTCGAGACCGACCACATAGGCCGGATCCAGCCGGTCGAACTTGTCGATTTCCTTGCCGTCGCTGACTTCCACCTCCCACCCGAGCCGGTCGGCGAAGACACGCGCGCGAAGGCGGAACATGTCGTCCAGAACGTGCTGGAAGCGGTGCTTGTTGATGGCGTCGATGACAATGATCATTTCGGTTTCCCCCGATGTTTCCGTGGAAAAAACTTTAGGGGATGGAGCGATCTACTCCATTGGGGAAATCCCGTAGCTCTCTTGCGCAAACGGATCCGTGGCGGGCGGGCCCTGCGGGTCGCCGCGAGGCGGCGCTCAGCGGGGCTGAATGAGCCCGAGCCCGATCGCGCGGCCGACGGCCTGGGGCGTGGTGAGAGAGTAGAGCTTTTCGCGCGCCGAGCGCAGATGCACCTCTACCGTGCGATGCGAGATCGACAGGATGTCGCCGATGTCCTGTTGCGACTTGCCGGCGGCCGTCCATTGCAGGATTTCCAGTTCGCGCAGGGAGAGCGCGGGAAAGCGCAGCGCGCGCGAGAGCACGTCCGACCGCATCACCGTGTCGTGCAGGTGCACGGCCGCCGCCTGCAGATCCGCGATCACGCCGGGCAGGAAGTCATCCCAGTCGGACGGCGTGCAATCGCGCGTGACGCTCAGCATGCCCACCTCGCCGAAGGGGCCCCGGACCGGCACGGTCATGCCGCGATCGGCGATACCGAAGTCATGCGCATCGCGGAAGACGCGGTGGAAGCGCGCGTCGCGCTCGAGGCGGCGCCAGTCCACCGGCGCGATGCTGCGCCCGGCCGAAATGAGCGTCGGGTCGATGTTGTGAAAGCCGTTGCGGACATAGTGGCGCTTCCACGACTCCGGATAGGTCACATGGCCGTGGAGCGTGCCGTTTATGGGGTTGCTGCCGGCATAGGCCGCGTGATCGAAGCCCAGCCTGTCGCAGATCTGCGCAAGGAAATCTTCGAAGCTGCGATCTTCCTCGGAGATCGTTCCAAGGTCGATAGGATCCATCCGGGCTCCGCTGGGTTCGGCCCGGCCCCGGAACCCGGGAGGTCGGGCATGTCTTGTGGCGATCAGGCGCCGAGTCGCTCCGCCGTTCTGTCTGACCCCTCACGGTGCGCCATGGACGCGACGATATCAAGAACGGCCTTCTTCTGCTCTTCGGGAAGGCACAGGAAGTCGCTCACGAGGCGCATGGCGCGGGTATCGCCGAGAAAATCGGCGCGCCCGGCGTCAGATGCCGATCCGACGGGCAACTGTTCGAAGAAATGGACAACCGGGACGTCGAGTGCCTCGGCAATGGCCCACAGCCTGGACGCGCTGACGCGGTTCTGGCCGGATTCGTATTTCTGGACCTGCTGGAACTTGACGCCGATCCGTCGCCCGAGTTCCGTCTGGCTCATGCCGAGGGCCGCGCGCCGCGCACGCACCCGCTGACCGACCATGACATCCACTGAATTCATATCCATCTTCCCTCGCAGCCTCGGCGGGCAATGTCGGACGGCGAAGAAGATAGGAAGCCAAGGTTCCGATCGAAGACCACGACGTCCCCCGGCCTGAATGAGGCCTTCCCGCCCTACGTTGAAGTAGGTGAAACGTTACATCCTTGGGTAGAGAAAGGCAAGGTGTGAATGCCGGGGACGCGCCCGGCCGCGGGCGCGCCGCGGCCGGGAAAGGCGGGCGCCTCAGGCGCCCTGAACGGTATCCTCGTCGGAGCCGTCTTCGCGGGGCTCGTCCGCATCGCGGCTTTCGCCGCCGACCTCGTCGAGCTCGTCGAGCTGGGCCGCGCCGATGTCGTCGAAGAGCTCGGCAATCTCGAATTCGGCCTGCGCCTCTTCCTCGGCGGCGAGTTCCTGGATCGACTTGCCCGAAGCCTGGACCTCGGCCTCCTCGGGGGAGCGGGCCACGTTCAGCGTGATCCGGGCCTCGACCTCCGGGTGAAGGCGCACGAGGACCGTGTGCAGCCCCAGCTCCTTGATCGGCTTTTCGATCAGAACCTGTTTGCGGTCGACCGAGAAGCCCGCCTCGGCCGCGGCGTCCGCGGCATCGCGCGGGGCGACGGACCCGTAAAGCGAGCCGCCGTCCGAGGCCTGGCGAATCACGACGAACTGCTGGCCGTGGAGGCGTTCGGAAAGCGCCTCGGCCTCCTTGCGGGTTTCGAGGTTGCGCGCCTCGAGCTCGGCCTTGCGGGATTCGAAGGCGGCGATATTGGCCTTGGAGGCGCTGAGCGCCTTGCCCTGCGGCAGGAGAAAGTTGCGCGCGAAGCCGGGCTTGACGTCGACGACGTCGCCCATCTGGCCGAGCTTCGCGACGCGTTCCAGAAGGATCACTTGCATCGCTCTCTCCTTATTTCACGGCGTAGGGCAGCAGGGCGAGGAAGCGGGCGCGCTTGATCGCACGGGCGAGTTCGCGCTGTTTCTTCGACGATACCGCGGTTATGCGCGATGGCACGATCTTGCCGCGCTCGGAGATGTAGCGCTGCAGCAGCTTCGTGTCCTTGTAATCGATCTTGGGCGCATTGTCCCCCGAGAAGGGGCAGACCTTGCGACGGCGGAAAAACGGTTTCGCAGCCATTTTCGGAACTCCTTTCCTCGCTCAGCGGCGCTCGCGGCGGTCGCCGCGTTCGTCGCGCTTCTGCATCTGGACCGAGGGACCCTCGTCATGGGTGTCGACCTTGATGGTCAGCACGCGCATCACGTCGTCGTGCAGACGCATCAGGCGCTCCATTTCCTGGATGGCCGCGGCGGGCGAGTTGGTCCGCATGAAGCCGTAATGGCCCTTGCGGTTCTTGTTGATCTTGTAGGCCATCGTCTTGACACCCCAGTACTCGGTGTCGACGACCTGGCCCCCGTTGTCCGCCAGGACGGTGCCGAAATGCTCGATGAGCCCCTCGGCCTGCGCGTTCGAAAGATCCTGACGCGCGATCAGGACATGCTCGTAAAGCGGCATGCGTGCTCCGTTTCTGTTCAGGCGCATTTCATAGGGCCGGACGATCTGCTTCCGCGCCCCGACCCACGAGAGACTGCGCGGCAAAAGAGTGCTTGCGCGGAAGGCGTGTCACTTGCCACGGATCGACCCTCGGCGCAAGTCCGGCACCCCGGGGAAACGCCGCCGCGCGCGCGGCGCGTCATCGTCGCGGCCTTGCCCCGCATGTGCCCAAAATTCGACGCAGTGTTGAATGACCTTGGTGGACACAAGACGAGCCACGGAGGATGAGTGATGTCGCTTACCGATCTTCAGAACGCCCGGCCGACGCCGCAGGGCCTCAACCGTCTTTTCTGCAGGGTGCTGGGGGTGGCGCTTCTCACCGCGGCTGCCGGGCTCTGGGTGCTGCCGGGATCCCTCTTCGCCATGGAAACGCTGCTGTTGAAGTTCGGGCTCACGCTCTTCCTGCTTGGCGGCAGCGCGACGCTTCTGACCGCCCCGCGCTGAGGCGCCGCCTCGGCCGTTGCGCCCTCTCGCCGCGCCCGCTATCTGGGCGCGGGATTGAAGGGAGGGCCGCATGAGCCGGGCATTCGTATTTCCAGGACAGGGCGCGCAGACCATCGGCATGGGGCGCGCGCTGGCCGAGGCCTACCCCGCCGCGCAAGCGGTCTTCGACGAGGTGGACGAGGCGCTGGGCGAGCGGCTGTCGCACCTCGTCTGGGAGGGCGACGCCGGGGAACTGACGCTCACCCGCAACGCGCAGCCCGCGCTCATGGCCACCTCGCTCGCCGCGATGCGCGCGCTCGAGGCGGAGGGCGTCGCCGTGACGTCCGCGGCCTACGTCGCCGGTCACTCCCTCGGTGAATATTCCGCGCTGGCGGCCGCCCGCGCGCTTTCGGTCGCCGACGCGGCGCGGCTCCTGCGCCGGCGCGGAGAGGCGATGCAGCGCGCGGTGCCGGTGGGCGAGGGCGCGATGGCCGCGCTTCTCGGGCTCGATCTGGAGGCCGCGCGCGAGGTCGCCGCGGAGGCGGCGGGCGGCGAGGTGTGCGAGGCCGCGAACGACAACGACCCGGCGCAGGTGGTGATCTCGGGGCACAAGGCGGCGGTGGAGCGCGCGGTGGAGATCGCGAAGGCGCGCGGGGGGAAGCGCGCCGTTCTGCTGCCCGTCTCCGCGCCCTTCCACTGCGCGCTGATGGCGCCCGCGGCCGAGGAGATGGCCGAGGCGCTCGCCGGCGTGGAGATCGCGCCGCCCGCCGTGCCGCTGGTGGCCAATGTCCGCGCAGAGGCCGTCACCGACCCCGACGAGATCCGCCGCCTGCTGGTCGAGCAGGTGACCGGCGCGGTGCGCTGGCGCGAGTCCGTGGCCTGGATGGCCGGCGCGGGCGTCGACGAGTTCTGGGAGATCGGCGCCGGCAAGGCGCTCTCGGGCATGATCCGGCGCATCGCGCGCGAGGCGGGCACGAAACAGGTCGGCACCCCCGAGGAGGTGCGCGCGGTTTCAGGGCTAAAGGGCTAGGAGATGCCGCTGCTGGAGGCGAATGGCAGCCGCATCTTCTTCGCGCACATTCCGAAAACGGGGGGCACCAGTGTCGAGGCCTACATGGCCACGAAGGGGCGGCTTTCCATGATGTCGGGGGATCAGCGTCCAGTGCCCGGCGATCCCGTCACACAGCAGCATTATCATCGTGAGCTGTATCTGCCGAAGCTTGCCGACACAGGTGTCGATGCCTGGTTCGCGATCCTGCGCAATCCGCTGGACAGGCTCGTGAGCGAGTATCGCTTTCGGCTGAAGGCACGCCCGGGATTTCATGCGCTCGACCCGCGGATCTGGTTCGGGCGCTGGCCTGTAAAGGTGGGTCGGCAGCATCTGCGCCTGACATTCGAGGAGTGGGTCGAAGCGGTTTTCTCGGCCTATGCGGAAGATCCGTGCGTGAACGACAACCACATCCGGCCTCAGTCCGACTTCGTCTGTGAGGGAATGACGCTTTTCGACTTCGAGAACGGGTTGAACCCGGTCTTCGACTGGATCGATGCGCAAACGGACGGCACGCGATCGCAAGGCCGTTACGAGGCCAAGCGGTCCAGCGGCCGACGTCCCGCGGTCACGCACGCATTGCGGCAGCGCGTACTGGACTTCTATCGTGAGGATGCAAACCTCTTGGCGCAGTTGAGCGGGAAACGCGAGGCGATCGCATGAAGCCCCTGATCGGATTGCGGAACAGGCTCGTCTTTCGCGGCATGGACGTCGTGCATTCGAACCTGAACAACGCGGATGCCGTGGCGGCGTTCCCGCAGCTGCGTGTCGCGTTCAACCGGATCAAGAAAGCTGGAAACTCGACCGTCACCACCTTTCTGGCGGAGCTCTCCGCCGAGGATAGCGGGCAGTCTTTCAACTCCGTTCGCGATGCGAAGAAGGGCGCGCTGTCACCGGCGCGCTGCGGGTGGCGCGATGCGCGGGAGATGCGCGGCTACACCTTCTTCACCGTCGTGCGGAACCCTTACGACCGGGTGCTTTCCGCATTTCTCAACAAGGTGGCGCTGGGCGAAAAGGGCATAGACAGCCGCAAGCCGCGGTTTCGCGTCGTACCGGGCTGGGGCGAGGCGACCCCGGCGGGCTTCGCCGAGTTCGTGGCCTTTCTGGATCGAGGCGGGCTGTCGCATGATCGGCACTGGTGGCCGCAGTGCGATCTGCTCATCATGCCGCCCGAGCACTTCGACCTTATCGGACGGCTTGAAACGCTGCCCGAGGACATGGCCCGTTTGCTGACCATGATCGATCGTGACCCGGAGCGCGCCCGCGCGCTGGAGAAGCCGCACCCCCTCGAGGCCAGCCAACCGCACAAGATCACCGGGGCGACGTCCAAGCGCGCCCAGTTCTACACGCCGGACCTCGAGCGCGTGGTGCGACGGCTTTACGCAAGGGATTTTGCGACGTTCGGCTACCCGGAAGAGGCTGGCTAGCCCGGTACGGCGGTCGTTTCGTGATCGATGAGGGCCAGAACGCGGTCGCGCAGAACGTCGCCCGCATGCTTCCTCGCGAACGCATGAAGCGTCTGGGGCGAAAACGACGTGTCGAGGGCGGCCTGCACCTGACGGGCGAGGTCGTCGGCGTCGTCCATCCGCGCGATCCGCCCGCAGCCCGAGCCTTCGAGCACTTCCACCGCGCCGGGCGTGTCGGTGGCGACGACCGGCGTGCCGTGGGCGAGCGACTCGATGATGACGTTCGGAAACCCCTCCCAGCGGGAGGGCAGAACCGTCAGGTCGGCGCGTCGATATTCGGAGTCCACGTCGGAGACGTGGCCGAGAAAGGTGACGTCCTCGGCGATGCCCAACCGTCGGGCCTGGCGTTCGAGCTGTTCCCGCAGCTTGCCGTCGCCGGCGATCCGCAGCCGCGCCTCGCGCGTGCGGCGCAGCCGTGCGAAGGCGTCGAGCAGGAGGCCCACGTTCTTCTGCTTCGTCAGCCGCGCGACGCACAGGATCGTCGGCGGGCCGTCCGGCGGCAGGCGCTCGGGCGGGGCGTCGGGCACGTCGACCGCGTTGCGGATCACGGTGATCCGCTCGCGCGGCACGCCCCACTTCTCGGCGATCTGCTCGGCCATGCTGTCGGTGAGCGCGATCACGTGATCGGCGCGGGCGTAGCCCTTGCGGAACACATACGCTTTCTGCGTGCGCACGAACCAGGACCGCATCTGGTTGCGCTCCCACGTGTAGAGCGCCTCGCGCAGGATCACGCGCGGTTGCGGGTCGACGCCGCGCAGGGCGAGCTGAAGCCCGAGCATGTTGGCCATGTCCACCACGAGGCAGATATCGGGGCGCGCGCCCTCGATGACCCTGCGAAGCCGCGGCCCCACCTGGATGTTGCGGCGCACGTTCAGGACCTCCAGGCGGACGAGATCGCGGCGCAGCCCGAACTGGTCCACCTGGGGCGCGCGGCCGGTCGCCAACGTGACCTCGTGCCCCGCCTCGGCGAGGATGTTCGCGTATTTCACCGCGTTCTTGCCGGCGCCGCCCGAAACGGCGCGGACATAGACGACGATGCGAAGAGGGCTCGGCATGTGCTTTGTCCGGATGGCCTTCTTGCGCGATATCGCCTGGCCGCTCGGGTTGCAAGCCGCGCTCCCGTCTTGCCGCGCGACCGCGCCCTCGGTTAAGGCTCCGGGATTGGATCGCCGGGTGGGCGGTGTGTTTTTTGCTGGGAGGCGGGCATGTTCGATCTGACGGGAAAGACGGCGCTCATCACGGGCGCTTCGGGCGGTATTGGCGGCGAGATCGCGCGCGCGATGCACGAGGCGGGCGCCACGGTGGGGCTTTCGGGAACGCGGGAGGCGCCTCTTGCGGCGCTCACGGAAGAGCTGGGCGCGCGGGCGCATGTGCTGACCTGCGACCTCTCCGACCCCGCGGCGGTGGACGCGCTGCCGAAGCGCGCGGCCGAGGCGATGGGCTCGGTGGACATCCTCGTGAACAACGCGGGCATCACCGCCGACAACCTTTTCATGCGCATGTCCGACGAGGAATGGGCGCGGGTGCTCGAGGTCAACCTGACTGCCGCGATGCGGCTTTGCCGCGGTGTCATGCGCGGCATGATGAAGGCGCGCTGGGGCCGCATCGTCTCGGTGGGCGCGGTGGTGGGAGCCATCGGCAACCCGGGCCAGGCCAATTACGCCGCGGCGAAGGCGGGCCTCGTGGGGCTGACGAAGTCGATCGCCCACGAGGTGGCGAGCCGCGACATCACCGCCAATGTCGTCGCGCCGGGTTTCATCACCACGGCGATGACGGAAAAGCTGACCGAGGATCAGCAGTCGGGGCTGCTGACCCGCGTGCCGATGGGACGCATGGGGTCGGCGCGCGAGGTGGCGGCGGCGGTGGTTTACCTTTCGAGCGAGGAGGCAGGATACGTTACCGGCGCGACCTTGCACGTCAATGGCGGCATGGCCATGTTGTGAGCGCCGTGCGGGGCGGGCGAAAGCGTTTGCCATTCCCCGCGCCTGTGCTATAGGCGCGCAGGATTTCGGCGGGGGGCCTGCGGGCATGTCCCGCCGGCCCGCCCGAGGCGGGAGCAGGAGCCGCCCTCAGGGGCAGTTGAAACCGAGCGTCCGCAATGGGCGAGGGCAAATCAGGGGCGAAGCCCCGGAAAGACAATGAGGATTTGACATGAGCGACATCGCGGATCGCGTGAAGAAGATCGTCGTGGAACATCTCGGCGTGGAGGAGGACAAGGTCGCCGACAATGCGTCCTTCATCGACGATCTCGGCGCGGACAGCCTCGACACTGTCGAGCTCGTCATGGCCTTCGAAGAGGAGTTCGGCATCGAGATCCCGGACGACGCCGCCGAGAACATCCAGACCTTCGGCGATGCGGTGAAGTTCATTCAGGACGCCCAGTAAGGGCAGCCTCGGGATGATTGCGGGCGGCGTCCGGGAGACCCCGGGCGCCGTTCTTGCTTTTGGGCGGGCCTGCGCCGCGCCGCCGACGCCGGGTGCGGCGCTCTTGCCGAACGCGGGCGAGCCGCGCTAATGAGCGGCGAGTAAAAAACGGGAACAAGACGGGGGCCGGGCATGCGACGTGTCGTGGTGACGGGGCTGGGACTTGTGACGCCGCTCGGCTGCGGCGTCGAAACGACATGGCGGCGCCTGCTGGAGGGCCGGTCGGGCGCGGGCACGATCAGCAAGTTCGATGCGAGCCATCTTGCCACGACCTACGCGTGCGAGGTGCCTTACGGCGACGGCTCCGACGGCAGCTTCAACCCCGATGACTGGGTCGCGCCGAAGGAGCGACGCAAGATCGACGAGTTCATCGTCTTCGGTCTCGCCGCCGCGCAACAGGCGGTCGAGGACGCCGGCTGGACCACCCCGTCGGAGGCGGAGAAGCTGCGCACCGGCGTGATGATCGGGTCGGGAATCGGCGGGCTCAACTCCATTGCCGAGACGGCATACCTGATCCGCGACAAGGGCGCGCGGCGCGTGTCGCCCTTCTTCATTCCCGGCTCCCTCATCAACCTGATCTCGGGTCAGGTGAGCATCCGCTACGGCTTCAAGGGGCCGAACCATGCCGTGGTCACCGCCTGTTCGACCGGCGCGCACGCCATCGGCGACGCGGCGCGGCTGATCCGCGACGGCGACGCGGACATCATGGTGGCGGGCGGGGCCGAGGCCGCGATCAGCGAGATCGGCATCGCCGGGTTTAACGCCTGCAAGGCGCTTTCCACGAAGCGTGGCGACGCCCCGGAAACGGCGAGCCGCCCCTACGACGCGGACCGGGACGGCTTCGTCATGGGCGAGGGGGCCGGAATCGTCGTGCTGGAGGATTACGAGCACGCGAAGGCGCGCGGGGCGCGGATCTACGCCGAGGTGATCGGTTACGGCCTTTCGGGCGACGCCTATCACATCACAGCGCCCTCCGAAGACGGCGACGGGGCGGAGCGCTGCATGCGCGCCGCGCTCGACAAGGCCGGTCTCGCGCCGTCGGACATCGACTACATCAACGCCCACGGCACCTCGACCATGGCCGACGTGATCGAACTGGGCGCGGTGGAGCGGATGATGGGCAACGCCGCGTCCAAGGTCACCATGTCGTCCACCAAGTCGATGACCGGGCATCTTCTCGGTGCCGCGGGCGCCATCGAGGCGATCTTCTCGATCCTCGCGATCCGTGACCAGGTGGCGCCGCCGACGATCAACCTCGACGATCCGGCCGTGGAAACGGCGGTGGACCTCGCGCCCAACGCGAAGCGCGAGCGCGAGATCAACGTGGCGCTGTCCAATTCCTTCGGCTTCGGCGGAACCAACGCGAGCGTGCTTTTCAGGAACGTCGCCTGATGTGGCGCAGCCTTGCGTCGAACGCCCTGACGATCCTCGCGCTGGCGCTGTTTCTTGCTGCCGGCGCCATTCTCTGGGGCCAGCGGCAATACGTTTCGGAGGGACCGCTCTCCGAGCCGATCTGCCTGCGGGTCGAGCGGGGCGCCAACATCCGCGACGTATCGGAGGACCTCGCCGCCGAGGGCGCCATCGAGAGCGCGGCCCTCTTCCGGATCGGAATGGACTACGCGGGCAAGTCCGAGGCGCTCAAATTCGGCAGCTACCTCGTGCCCGTGCATGCATCGATGCAGGAGATCGCGGACATCGTGACCCGGGGCGGGGCGTCCACCTGCGGCACCGAGATCGTCTACCGCGTGGGCGTGACCCAGACACAGACGGAACTGCGCGAACTCGACCCGGCAAGCGGCCGCTACGAGCAGCAGGCGGAATACCTGCTCGGGACGGGCGAGGCGCCCGATGCGGTCGCCGAGGCGATGGCGAAGCCCGACACCCGCTTTCGCATCGCGCTGGCCGAGGGCGTGACGAGCTGGCAGGTCGCCGAGGCGCTGCGCGACGTGGAGATTCTGGACGGCGAGGTCGATCTGCCAGCGGAGGGCAGCCTTGCGCCCGACAGCTACGAGGTCGTGCCCGGCGATAGCCGGCAGGCCCTGATCGACAGGATGCAGCAGGCGCAGCGGGTGATCCTCGCGGCCGCATGGGAGAATCGCCAGCCCGACCTGCCGCTCGAGTCGCCGGAGGAGGCGCTCATCCTCGCCTCCATCATCGAGAAGGAAACCGGCGTGCCCGAGGAGCGGCGCCAGGTCGCCAGCGTCTTCGTCAACCGTCTTCGTGCGGGGATGCGCCTGCAGACCGACCCCACCGTGATCTATGGCGTTACCGAGGGCCGGGGCGTGCTGGGGCGGGGACTTCGTCAAAGCGAGCTTCGCGGGGCGACTCCCTACAACACGTATGTCATCGAGGGTCTTCCGCCCACGCCTATCGCCAATCCGGGCCGCGCGAGCATCGAGGCCGCGGTGAACCCCGACGCCACGCCCTACATCTTCTTCGTGGCCGACGGCACCGGTGGACACGCCTTCGCCGAGACGCTGGCCGAGCATAATCGCAATGTCGCACGCTGGCGCGAGATCGAGGCGGAACGGGCGGCCGAGCCGGACCAGGACAACCAGTAACGCGGTCTCTGCGGGCAGGATTTTGTTAAAGGAACCGGGCGCTTACCCGGTGCTCCGTTGCGCAACGCGGTTGACTCCCGGGCCGCTCTCGCCTATAAGGTGTGCCACGCTGACGGCGATGCGGGCGGCCCGGGGGATGACCCCGCGGCCGCCTTTTTCGTGCCGACGGCGGGACGTTCCCATGAAAGGCCGATCACCGACATGATCCTGAAGACCGAGGCGGAGGACACCTCCCCGCTGGACGAGGAGATCGTCAGCATTGCCCGCCAACTTCGCGAAATGCGCCACGATCTCGAAGACTTCCAGGCAAGTCTTGCCTCTGGCGATCTCGTCGAGGCGCGCGAAACGGGAAAGGCGGTCTCTTCGATCAAGCAGTGGATCCGCCTTGCCATCGAAGCGGAGATGCTCCTTGCCACACGACAAAGAAACCGCGCCGGTATCGCCCGCGGCGGATACGCCCTCGACCTCGACGCCGCCCGAAGCGAAATCGCCGCTCGACTGGATCGCCTGCGCCGGGCGCGAGACGCGGAGGACGTTTCTTGATGCGCTGGCTGACGGGCCGCTTCTGGCGCTTCCCTACCTTTTCGAGTTCTGGGCCATGGACCATCAGCTTCCCCCAGGGGGCGACTGGCGGGCCTGGGTGGTGCTGGGCGGACGCGGCGCGGGCAAGACGCGTGCGGGCGCGGAGTGGGTGCGCGCGCAGGTCGAGGGGCCGCGCCCGCTCGACCCGGGCCGGGCGCGGAATGTGGCGCTTGTGGGGGAGACCTATGACCAGGCGCGCGACGTCATGGTTCTTGGCGAAAGCGGGATCGTGGCCTGCTCCCCGCCCGACCGTCGCCCGGAATGGCAGGTGAGCAAGCGCCGCCTCGTCTGGCCGAACGGGGCCGCCGCGCAGCTCTACTCGGCGTCGGATCCCGAGGCGCTTCGCGGCCCGCAGTTCGACGCGGCCTGGGCCGACGAGCTTGCCAAGTGGCCCCGCGGCGAGGCCGCCTGGGACATGTTGCAGTTCGCGCTGCGCCTCGGCGACGATCCGCGGCTGTGCGTGACGACGACACCCCGCAATGTCGCCGTTCTGAAACGCCTGCTCGCTGCGCCGACGACCGTGGTCACACGCGCGGCGACGGAAGCGAACCGCGCGAACCTCGCCGAGAGCTTCCTTGCCGAGGTGCGGGCGCGCTACGACGGCACCCGGCTTGGGCGCCAGGAGCTCGACGGCGTGCTTCTGGAAGATGCCGAGGGGGCGCTCTGGACGTCGGCCGCGCTGGCGGGCATGCAGCTCGACGTGGCGCCCGAGCTCGACCGGATCGTGGTCGCCGTGGACCCGCCGGCCACCGGCCATGCGGGCAGCGACGCGTGCGGCATCGTCGTGGCCGGCGCGGTGACGCGCGGGCCGGTGGCGGACTGGCGCGCCGTGGTGCTGGAGGACGCCAGCGTCGAGGCCGCGAGCCCCTCGGCCTGGGCGAAGGCGGCCGTCGCCGCGATGGAGCGTTGGCGGGCCGAGCGTCTCGTGGCGGAGGTGAACCAGGGCGGCGCGATGGTCGAGGCGGTCATCCGGCAGGTCGACCCGCTGGTGCCGATCCGCAGCGTTCACGCGACGCGCGGCAAGGTGGCGCGCGCCGAGCCCGTCGCCGCGCTTTACGAACAGGGGAGGGTGCGGCACCTGCGCGGGCTCGCCCGGCTCGAGGACCAGATGTGCCGCATGACGGCGCATGGCTTCGAGGGTTCGGGCAGCCCAGACCGCGTGGATGCGCTCGTCTGGGCGCTCCACGAACTGATGATCCTGCCGGCGGCGGGCTGGCGCCGGCCGCGCATGCGGGAACTTTGAGACAGGCGCGAGGCTGAACGCCGCGGGCGGGCCGCCTGCGCAAGGGGAGGGCATGCCGGCCCCTCGCGGCACCCGCGGGCGGTATCGCGGGGATGCGCGGCCGCCCGCCGGGCGAAGGCTGAAGACGGTCGATCGTGCCTGTTGCGGGGTCGCGCACATCACCGTGCGCTTCGCTGCCGCGTCGTTAACGCCTTGGTAGCTATACCCCTTCTCAACGCCGCGGGGCGCGACGGAGCGCCCGCCGCAGACGAAGATCGAGGAGCCGCCAAAGATGGTCTTTTCCTTCCGCCGCGCCGAGCCGCAGGCCCCCGAGCAGAAGGCATCTGCCACGGGACCGGTGCTTGCCTGGGCGAGCGCGGGCCGCGTGGCCTGGAGCCCGCGCGACACCGCGACGCTGACCCGCACGGGCTTTGCCGGAAACCCGGTGGGCTTTCGCGCCGTCAAGCTGATCGCCGAGGCCGCGGCCGCGCTGCCCCTCGTCCTTCAGGACCGCGCGCGGCGCTACGAGACGCATCCCATTCTCACGCTGCTCGCGCGGCCGAATCCCGTGCACGGGCGGGCCGAACTTCTGGAGGCGCTCTACGGCCAGCTTCTGCTCACCGGAAACGCCTATCTCGAGGCCGTGGCGGGCGGCGAGGGCTGGCCGGTGGAACTGCACGTGCTGCGCTCGGACCGGGTGAGCCTCGTGCCCGGGGCCGACGGCTGGCCCGCCGCCTACGACTACACGGTGGGCGGGCGGAAGCACCGGTTCCACATGGACGAGCCACCCGCGCCGATCTGCCACGTGAAAAGCTTTCACCCGCAGGACGATCATTACGGCCTTTCCCCGCTGCAACCCGCGGCGCAGGCCATCGACGTGCACAATTCCGCCTCGCGCTGGTCGAAGGCGCTTCTCGACAATGCGGCGCGGCCGTCGGGCGCGATCGTCTACACCGGCGCGGATGGCGCAGGCGGGCTCGGCGCCGAGCAGTACGACCGGCTCGTGGCGGAGATGGAGCGCTACCACCAGGGGGCGCGGAACGCCGGGCGGCCGATGCTTCTGGAAGGCGGACTCGACTGGAAACCGATGGGGTTTTCGCCCTCCGACATGGAGTTCCAGAAGACCAAGGAAGCTGCGGCGCGGGAGATCGCGCTCGCCTTCGGGGTGCCGCCGATGCTGCTCGGGATACCGGGGGACGCCACCTACGCCAACTACCAGGAGGCCAACCGGGCGTTCTACAGGCTGACCGTCCTGCCGCTTGCCCAGCGGGTGACCGCCAAGATCGCTGACTGGCTCTCGGGTTTCGGGGGTGCGGTGCTTGAGCTCGGTCCCGACCTCGACCAGGTGCCCGCCCTTGCCGCCGAGCGAGACGCGCAGTGGCGTCGGGTCGCGGCCGCGGAGTTCCTGACGAACGCCGAGAAGCGGCGGCTGCTCGGCCTGCCGGCCGAGCCGGACGGGGCCACGGATGAGTGAGCGGGCACGCTACGGATTTGAGCCGTTCGACTGTGCCCCCGCGCTGCGCCTCGAGGCGCACGAGGCCATGGTCCGGCTCCAGTTCCAGACGCTGGAGGCGCGGCTCGCGCGGATCGAGCAGATGGTGGAACGACTGGAACGGCGGCTCTGGCTGACCGTCTACGGGATCGCGGGAATGATCCTCGCGCAGGCGGCGCAGTCGCTGATGCAGGGCGCGCCCTGAGCGCGCCGGGAGGCCAGGGAAGGAATGGGGCGATGGACATGGAAACGGGACTGGAGCGCAAGTTCTGCCGCGCGGGCGAGACGCTTTCGCTGGGCGAAGGCGCCGTGATCGCGGGCTATGCAAGTCTTTTCGGCGCCGGCGATACGGGCGGCGACGTGGTCGCCGAGGGCGCCTTCGCGGCCTCGCTGGCGCGCCTCGCCGCGGGTGGCGGGCGGGTACGGATGCTCTGGCAGCATGACCCGCGCGAGCCGATCGGGGTCTGGGACGAGGTTCGCGAGGACAAGAAGGGCTTGCGTGTGCGCGGCCGGCTTCTCGAGGCCGTGGCCCGGGGCCGCGAGGCCGCCGCGCTGCTGGCGGCGGGCGCGATCGAGGGCCTTTCGATCGGCTACCGCGTGAAGCGCGCGCACCGCGACGCCGCGGGACGCCGTGTGCTCGAGGAAATCGAGCTGTGGGAGGTGTCGCTCGTCACCTTCCCGATGCTGCCGAGCGCCCGCGTGGCGGCGAAGGAGGATGCGGGCGCGGTCGCGCTTCGCGAGATGGCGCAGGTCTTCGAGACCGCGCGCCGCAGCCTGGCGGGCGACTGAACCCGTCCCCCGAAAACACGCCGCGGTCGCGGCCAAGCGAGAGGAAACCGGATGGAAACGCAGGAGGACGCGCCGGGCGGGCAGATCGCGCCTGTCGCGGAGGTGAAGCGCGCAGTGGTGGGTTTCACAAAGGACTTCAGGGAATTCCGAGAAGGAATTCATCAAAGGCTTCAGCAACAGGAAGAACGGCTAGACATGCTTGACCGCAAGACAACGCTCGCCACGGCGACGACGACGCGCCCCGCGCTTTCGCGCGCCGATCACACCGACGCCCCGCACCGCAAGGCCTTCGCCGCCTACCTGCGCACGGGCGACGACGATCATCTGCGCGGACTCGAATTCGAGGGAAAGGCGATGTCGACCGCGGTGGCGGGCGACGGGGGCTACCTGATCGACCCGGAAACCGCGGCGACGATCCGTTCGGTCCTGGGCGGCGCGGGTTCCATCCGGCGGATCGCCAACGTCGTCGAGGTCGAGGCCAGCGCCTATGACGTGCTGATCGACACCAGCGAGGCGGGCGCGGGCTGGGCCAGCGAGACGGGCCCGCAGGCCGAGACCGGGACGCCCACGGTCGATCGGATCTCGATCCCGCTTCACGAACTTTCGGCGCTGCCGAAATGCAGCCAGCGTCTTCTCGACGATGCGGCCTTCGACATCGAGGGCTGGCTGGCCGGGCGCATCGCGGAGAAGTTCGCCCGGGCCGAAGCTGCGGCCTTCGTGTCGGGCGACGGGACGGACAAGCCCACGGGGTTCCTGACCCACCCGGCGGTGGCGAACGACAGCTGGGCGTGGGACAGCCTGGGCTATGTGCCCACTGGCGCGACCGGCGCGTTCTCGGGCGCCGAAGCGCTGGTGGACCTCGTCTACGCGCTGGGCGCGCCCTACCGGGCCAATGCGAGCTTCGTGATGAACTCGAAGACGGCGGGCGCGGTGCGCAAGCTCAAGGACAATGACGGGCGCTTCCTGTGGTCTGACGGCCTCGCCGCGGCAGAGCCGGCGCGGTTGCTGGGCTACCCGGTGCTGATCGCGGAGGACATGCCCGACATCGCCAGCGGTTCGGACGCCATCGCCTTCGGTGACTTCCGCGCGGGATACACGGTTGTGGAAAGGCCGGACCTGCGCGTGCTGCGCGACCCGTTCAGCGCGAAGCCGCATGTCCTCTTCTACGCCACGAAGCGCGTGGGCGGTGACGTGACCGACTTCGCCGCGATCAAGCTGCTGCGCTTCGCCGCGTCCTGACGCGGCGACGGCAAGCCAGAGCCGGTCCCGGCGGCGCCCACGCGCGCGGCCGGGGCCGGAGACCAGTCGGAGAGGTTGGATGATGCTGATCGATGAAGCCGGCGTGCCCGACGCCGCGCTGCCGGTGACGGAGTTCACGGCCCATCTGCGGCTTGGCACGGGGTTTTCCGCCGAGACGCTTCAGGAGCCCGTGCTGCGGAGTTTCCTGCGGGCGGCCATCGCGGCGATCGAGGCGCGCACGGCCAAGGCGCTCGTCCGCCGCGTCTTTGCGCTGACGGTGCAGGACTGGGCTGCGCGCGACGCGCATCCACTGCCCGTGGCGCCGGTGACGGGGCTGGTCTCGCTGGGCTTCCGCGACCGGGCGGGCACGGAAACGGCAAGCGGGCTTGACGTGGTCTGGCTGGCAGAGGAGGCGCATCGCCCGGTGCTGCGCGCCGCGGGCGGGGCCCTGCCGGCGATCCCCAGGGAGCAAAGCGCCGTGCTGCGCTTCGAGGCAGGCTACGCCGCGGCCTGGGGAGAGTTGCCGGCCGACCTCGGCCAGGCGGTGCTGCTGCTCGCGGCGCATTACTACGAATACCGTGATGCGACCTCGCTCGGCGGGGGCTGCATGCCCTTCGGCGTGACGAGCCTGATCGAGCGTTACCGCGCATTGCGGCTTCATGCCGGGGCGGGGCGGTGAGCGCGGCGCGGCTGAACCGGGCGCTGGTGCTGGAGGCGCCGGGCGAGGTGCCGGACGGCGCCGGCGGCTTCGTCCCGGGCTGGAGCGCGCTCGGAACGCTCTGGGCCGCGGTCACGCCGCGCGCGGCGCGCGAGGAGGCGGGCATGGCGGCGCCTCTGGCGCAGTCCGCCTACCGGGTCACCGTGCGCGCGGCGCGCCCCGGCGATCCGGCCCGTCCGCGGCCGGGCCAGCGCTTCGCAGAGGGCGAGCGGCGTTTCCGGATCCTCGCGGTGGCCGAGGCCGACCCGCACGGCCTCTATCTCGACTGCGTCTGCGAGGAGGAGCTTTCGCAATGAGTTACGCGCTCGCGCCCGATCTTCAGAAGGCGGTTCATGGCCGCCTGTCGGCCGACCCGGCGCTCGCGGCGCTTGTGGCCGGCCATGTCTATGACGCGTTGCCGCCGGGCAAGCTGCCGCCGCTCTTCGTGCTTCTGGGCGACGAGACGGTGCGCGACCGGTCGGACGCCACCGCGCGTGGCGCGGACCACGACGTCACCGTCTCCGTCGTCTCGGACGGGCGGGGCTTCGCCCCGGCGAAGGCGGCCGCCGCGGCGGTCTCGGACGCGCTTCTGGCGCCCGGGCTCTCGCTGGCGCGCGGGCATCTCGTCTCGCTCCGGTTCCGCCGCGCCGCGGCCCGGCGCGAAAAGCGCGGCCGCTATCGCCGCATCGATCTCGTGTTCCGCGTCCGCGTGGACGAGGACTGACCGAAGGAGGACCGCGCATGACCGCGCAGAACGGCAAGGATCTTCTGATCAAGGTGGATCTGACCGGTGACGGCCAGTTCCACACCATCGCGGGGCTGCGGGCCACGCGGCTGAGTTTCAACGCCGAGCAGGTGGACGTGACCAGCCTGGAAAGTCAGGGCGGCTGGCGCGAGTTGCTGGCCGGCGCCGGGGTCAAGTCGGCCGCCATCTCGGGTTCGGGCGTTTTCCGCGACGCGGCGACCGACGAGCGCGCCCGCCAGATCTTCTTCGACGGGGAGACGCCGGATTTCCAGGTGGTGATCCCGGGCTTCGGCACGGTGGACGGGGCGTTCCAAGTGACCGCGCTCGACTACGCGGGCAGCCACAACGGCGAAGCCACCTACGAGCTTTCCCTCGCCTCGGCGGGCGCCCTTCGGTTCACGGCGCTCTGAGATGGCCAATCCTTGGGCGGGCGAGGTGGAACTCGTCATAGACGGCAAGGCGCGGGTGATGCGGCTCACCCTCGGGGCGCTGGCCGAGCTGGAGGCCGCGCTCGAGGCGGGATCGCTCCTCGATCTTGTGCGGCGCTTCGAGGAGGAGATTTTTTCCGCGCGCGATGTGCTGGCGCTGCTTGCGGCGGGGCTGCGGGGAGGCGGCGCCGACATGACGGCCGCAGATCTTGCCCGCGCCGAGATCGCGGGCGGGCCGCGGGCGGCGGCGCGGGCGGCCGCCGAGCTTCTGGCGCGCGCCTTCATGGATCCCGGAGAGCCGTCGTGACGGCGCGAATGGACTGGCCGGGGCTCTTGCGGGCTGGCGTGCGCGGGCTGGGGCTGGCGCCCGCCGAGGTCTGGGCGCTGACCCCGGCCGAATTGCGGCTGCTACTGGGACCGGAGGCGGGGGTGGCGCCGATGCCGCGGGCGCGGCTCGACGAGCTGCTCGCGGCGTTTCCTGACGACATGGGAGACTGCGATGGCTGACTACGAGGAGGCCGAGCGCCTCGAGGACCAGATCGACGCCCTCGAGGCGAGTTTCGGCGCCGCGGCAGGCCTCGCGGCGGGCTTCGACGCCGAACTCAGGCGCATCCACGAGACGTTCAGCGCCACCGGCAAGGGCGTGGCGGAGCTCGAGTCGTCGCTGGGCCGCGGGCTTCGCCGGGCCATCGACGGGATCGTGCTGGACGGAATGCGCGCCTCCGAGGCGCTGGAGGCAGTGGGCCGCTCGCTCGTCGCCACGGCTTACGGCGCCGCGGTGAAGCCCGTGACCGATCATTTCGGCGGGCTGATCGCGGACGCGGTGGGCGGGCTCTTCGGCGGGCTTTCCGGGTTCGCGTCGGGCGGCAGCTTCACGCAAGGGCGGGTGATGCCGTTCGCCGAGGGCGGGATCGTCACCCGGCCCACGCTCTTTCCCATGCGGGGCGGAACCGGGCTGATGGGCGAGGCGGGACCGGAGGCGATCCTGCCGCTCGCACGGGGCGCCGACGGGCGGCTCGGAGTGCGCTCCGGGCAGGGATCGGCGCGGCCCGTCACCGTGGTGGTCAACGTCACCACCCCCGACGTCGACGGCTTCCGCCGGTCGCAGGGCCAGATCGCCGCCGAGATGGGCCGCGCGCTCGCCCGCGGGCAGCGCTACCGCTGAGGAGGGACCATGGGCTTTCACGAGATCCGCTTTCCAAGCAACCTGAGTTTCGGATCGGTGGGTGGGCCGGAGCGCCGCACCGACGTGGTGACCCTCGCCAACGGGTTCGAGGAGCGCAACACGCCCTGGGCGCAGTCGCGGCGGCGCTATGACGCGGGCGTGGGCCTGCGGTCGCTCGACGACATCGAGACGCTCGTGGCGTTCTTCGAGGCGCGGCGCGGGCGGCTGCACGGGTTTCGCTGGAAGGACTGGTCGGACTTCAAGTCGTCGCGCCCCAGCCGGCCTGTCGCGCGGGACGATCAGCACCTTGGCACGGGCGACGGGGCGACACGGGCCTGGCAGCTCGTCAAGACCTACCGGTCCGGAGAGGGCGCCTACACGCGGCGGATCGAGAAGCCGGTCTCCGGCACCGTCCGCGTGGCGGTGCAGGGCGACGCGCTGCGCGAGGGCGTCGACTTCGAGGTCGATGCGGCCACCGGCCTCGTGACGCTGGAGCGCGCGCCGGCAGCGGGCATGGAGATCACTGCGGGGTTCGAGTTCGACGTGCCGGTCAGGTTCGACACCGACGCGATCCAGACCGGCGTGGCGAGTTTCCGCGCCGGCGAAATGCCCCGCGTGCCGGTGGTGGAGATCCGCACATGAGCGACATGAACCCGACCCTGGCCGCGCATCTCGACGGTGGCCTCACGACCCTTGCGCGCGCCTGGGCGCTGACCCGCACCGACGGTGTGGAGATGGGGTTCACCGATCACGACCGTCCGCTCGTCTTCGAGGGCATCGCGTTCCGCCCCGACACCGGGCTGAGCGCCATGGCGCTTCAGCAGGGCACCGGGCTTGCGGTCGACAACACCGAGGCGCTGGGCGCGCTGTCGGATTCCGCGATCACGGAGGCCGACGTCGAGGCGGGCCGCTACGATGGCGCGGAGCTTCAGGTCTGGATCGTCGACTGGCAGGATCCGCGGGCGCACCACCTCGTCTTCCGGGGGCATATCGGCGAGATCCGGCGGATCGACGGCGCTTTCCGCGCCGAGGTTCGGGGGCTTTCGGATGCGCTCAACCGCCCGCTCGGGCGCGTCTTCCAGCGGCCCTGCACGGCCGTCCTGGGCGACGCTGCCTGCCGCTTCGACCTGTCGAGGCCCGGGTATGCCCACGAGGCCGCGGCCGTTTCGGCGGATCGCGCGCGGGTCTTCCGCCTTGCCCCGCTGCCCGGCTTCGCGCCGGGCTGGTTCGCGCACGGGCGGCTGACGGTGCTGGACGGGCCTGCGGCGGGGCTTTCCGGCGCCATCAAGCGCGACGCGGCCGAAGAGACCGCGCGCGTCATCGAGCTTTGGGAGCCGCTGCGTGCCGTCGTCGGCGCGGGCACGCGGCTGCGCCTCGAGGCGGGGTGCGACAAGCGCATGGAAACCTGTCGCCTGAAATTCGACAACCTTCTGAACTTTCGTGGTTTTCCGGATATTCCCGAGGAGGACTGGATGCTCGTTCATGCCGCGCAGTCGGGCAGCATCGGCGGCGGAAGCCGGCGCTGAGATGGCGGCGCATGCGCGGATCGTGGTCGCCGCCGCGCGCGGCTGGATCGGAACGCCCTACCGCCACCAGGCGAGCGTGAAGGGGGCCGGCGCGGACTGTCTCGGGCTGCTGCGCGGGGTGTGGCGCGAGGTTCTGGGCACCGAGCCGGAGGCCGTCCCGCCCTACACGCCCGACTGGTCGGAGCCGCAGGGCGAAGAGCGGCTCTGGCGTGCGGCGGCGCGGCATCTCGTTGCCAAGCCGCTCGCCGCGGAGGCGCCGGGGGACGTCCTGCTCTTCCGGCTTCGGCGCGGCGCGGTGGCCAAGCATCTCGGCATCCAGGGGCGCACCGGCCGCGCGGCCAGCGTGATCCACGCCTATTCGGGCCACGGCGTGGTGGAAAGTGCGCTCGGATCGCCCTGGCGGCGGTGCATCGTGGCCCGTTTCTCGTTTCCCGAAAGGACCCGCTGATGGCGACGATCCTTCTTTCCGCTGCCGGGGCGGCGCTTGGCAGTTCGCTGGGGGGCACGGTTCTCGGCCTGTCGATGACGGCCGCGGGCCGGTTCCTGGGCGCCACGCTGGGGCGGGCCATCGACGCGCGGCTGATGGGGCAGGGCTCGGACACGGTGGAAACCGGCCGGATCGAGCGGTTCCGCCTGACGGGCGCGGGCGAGGGCGCGCCGGTTCCGCAGGTCTATGGCCGGATGCGGGTGGGGGGGCACGTGATCTGGGCCAGCCGCTTTACCGAAGTCGTCACCGAGGCGGGCGGTGGCGGCAAGGGCGGACCGCGCCAGCCCAAGACGCGGCGCTACAGCTACCGAGTCAGCCTTGCCGTGGCGCTTTGCGAGGGCGAGATCGCGGGCGTCGGCCGTGTCTGGGCGGACGGCGCCGAGATCGCGCCCGGAGAGCTTGTCATGCGGGTGCACCCGGGCAGCGAGGACCAGTTGCCCGATCCGGCGATCGAGGCGATCGAGGGGGCGGGCGCGGTGCCCGCCTACCGCGGCACGGCCTATCTGGTGATCGAGGATCTGGACCTGTCGACCTGGGGAAACCGCATCCCGCAGCTGAGCTTCGAGGTGATCCGCCACGAGCAGCCCGCCCGTCCCGGGGCCGAGACGGAGCCGGCGGGTGTGTTGCGTGCGGTGGCCCTCACGCCGGGCACCGGCGAATACGCGCTCGCCACCACGCCGGTCCGGCTCGAACGCGAGCCAGGGCGGAAGGTGGTCGCCAACGTGAACTCGCCCTCGGGCGAGACCGATCTGGTGACCTCGCTCGACGGGCTCGAGCGCGAGTTGCCGGCCTGCGAGGCGGTGTCGTTGGTCGTGAGCTGGTTCGGTGACGATCTGCGCTGCGGCGCGTGCAGCCTGCGGCCGAAGGTCGAGCAGGCCGAGGCCGACGGCAAGGAAATGCCGTGGGCAGTGGCGGGGGTGACCCGCGGTGCAGCCGGAACGGTGCCTGTCGATGACGGCCGTCCCGTCTACGGTGGCACGCCCACCGACGCCGCCGTGGTCGAGGCGATCCGCGAGCTTTCCGCGCGCGGGCAGGCGGTGACCTTCTATCCGTTCATCCTGATGGAACAGATGGCCGGCAACACGCTGCCCGACCCGTGGACCGGCGCGGCGGGGCAGCCCGTGCTGCCATGGCGAGGGCGCATCACGCTCTCCGTCGCGCCCGGGCGCGAGGAGTCTCCGGATGGCACCGCGCCCGCGGCCGACGAGGTCGCGGCCTTCTTCGGCGCGGCGCGGGCGGCGGATTTCGCCGTGGGCGACGGGACCGTCACCTACACCGGCCCGGCGGAGGACTGGGGCCTTAACCGTTTCATCCTGCACTATGCGGCGCTCTGCGCCGCCGCGGGCGGGGTGGAGGCGTTCTGCATCGGGTCGGAACTGCGCGGCCTCACGCAGATCCGGGACGACGCGGGCTTTCCCGCGGTCGCGCGGCTGCGCGCGCTCGCCGCCGAGGTGCGGGCGCTGCTCGGCCCGGAGGTGAAGATCGGCTATGCCGCCGACTGGTCGGAATACTGGGGTTACCAGCCGCCCGACGCGCCGGGCGACAGGCTCTTTCACCTCGATCCGCTCTGGGCCGACGAGGAAATCGATTTCGTGGGTATCGACAACTATCTGCCACTGTCGGACTGGCGCGACGGCACGGAGCACGCCGACGCGGGTGATGCGGGTGGTATTCACGATCTCGACTACCTGCGCGCGAACGTTGCGGGCGGCGAACTCTTCGACTGGTTCTATCACTCCGAGGAGGCGCGCGCCGCCCAGATCCGCACGCCGATCGAGGACGGCGCCCACGGCGAGGCCTGGATCTGGCGGCCCAAGGATATCCGGAGCTGGTGGGAGAACCCGCACCACGAGCGCATCGGGGGCGTGCGGCAGGCCACGCCCACGGGTTGGGTTCCCGGGTCCAAGCCGATCTGGTTCACGGAGTTCGGTTGCGCGGCGGTGGACAAGGGCACGAACCAGCCCAATCGCTTTCTCGACCCGAAATCCTCGGAATCCGGGCTGCCGCACTTCTCGGATGGGCGGCGCGACGAGGTGGTTCAGGCGAATTACTACCGGGCGACGCTCGCCCACTGGTCGGATCCCGCGGCGAATCCGGTCTCGGACATCTATGGCGGGCCGATGATCGACCTGTCCCGCTGTTTCGCGTGGAGCTGGGATGCCCGGCCCTGGCCGTGGTTTCCCGCCGCGCAGGATGTCTGGGCGGACGGGGTGAACTATGCGCGGGGCCATTGGCTCAACGGGCGCGCCTCGGGGCGCGGGCTGGGATCCGTGATCGGCGAGATCTGCGACCGGGCCGGGCTGCACGATTACGACGTGGACGCGGCGCACGGCCATGTGCGCGGCTACCTCGTGCCCGATGCGGGCACCGCGCGCGCCGCGCTTCAGCCGCTGCTTCTGCGCCACGGCATCGACGCCGTGGAACGCGACGGGCGCTTGCGCTTCCAGCCGCGAGACCGGGCGCGTCCGCTGGAGCTCGACCCGGACCGGCTTGCCGTGATCGAGAGCCTGGAGGGCCGCCTCGAGGAAACACGCGCCGCAGAGGCCGAGCAGGCCGGGCGGGTGCGGCTGCGGTTTGTGGCCCATGGCAGCGATTTCGAGATCGCCGCCGCAGAGGCCGTGTTACCCGACGATGCGACCCACGCGGTCAGCGAAAGCGAGATGCCGCTTGCGATGACGCGCGCCGAGGCGACGTCCACGGCGGAGCGCTGGCTTGCAGAGGCACGGGTCGCGCGCGACACGTGCCGCTTCGCCCTGCCGCCGTCGCGCTTTGCGCTCGGTCCGGGCGACGTGGTGCGCCTCGGCGACGGCGGGGGTGGCGCGCTCTGGCGGATCGACCGGACCGAGCAGGGCGCCGCGCTGCTGGTCGAGGCGGTGCGCGTGGAGCCCAGCGTCTACCTGCCGGCCGCGTTCGAGCCGGAGGCCCCCTCGCGCCTCGCGCCCTTCGTCGTCCCGGTGCCGGTGGAGTCGGTCTTCCTCGATCTGCCGCTCATGACCGGCGACGAGGCGCCCCATGTCCCGCATCTGGCGCTTCGCGCCGATCCCTGGCCCGGGACGGTCGCGGTGTGGGACGCGCCGTTCGACGCGGGCTACGCGCTGAATTCCGTCTTCGCGGTCCGCGCCGCGATGGGGGTCACGGAAACGGCGCTGCCCGCCGCGCCGCCCGGGCGGATCGACCGTGGCCCGGCGCTCGCCGTGCGCCTTGACGGCGGCGCGCTGGGCGATGTCACCGAGGAGGCGCTGCTCGCCGGCGCGAACCTCGTGGCGATCGGCGACGGGAGCCCGGCGCGATGGGAGCTCTTCCAGTTCCGCGCGGCGCGCATGCTCGGGCCCGACCGGTGGCTTCTGTCCGAGCGGCTTCGCGGGCAGGCGGGCAGCGACGGCGTGATGCCGCCAAGCTGGCCCGCGGGCTCGCGGATCGTCCTGATGAACGGGGCCGCGCAGCAGATCGCCCTGCCGCCCACCGCGCGCAACGTGGCGCGGCACTACCGCATCGGCCCCGCGCGGCGCGGCTATGACGATCCGAGCTATACCCATGTCGTGGCCGCCTTCGCCGGAGAGGGGCTGCGGCCCTATCGCCCCTGCCACCTGCGCGCCCGGGCCGAGGCCGGCGCATGGCATTTCCGCTGGGTCCGGCGCACGCGCATCGACGGCGACGGCTGGGAGGCGGCCGAGGTGCCGCTCGGGGAAGAGCGCGAACGCTACCTCGTCCGGATCGTCACCGGCACCGGCGTGCAGCGGGAGGTGACGGTGGACGCGCCCGAATGGGTGTATGCCGCCGCCGACATGGCCGCCGACGGGGTCGCGGCGCCCTTCGAGCTGCGCGTGGCGCAGGTCTCGGCGCGCTACGGTCCCGGGCCTTTCGCGGCGCTCACGGTGGGCGGCTGATGCGGGCCGTTCTCGTGGGCGACGTTTGGGCGGCGGCGCGGGCGCTTCGCGCGCTGCCGGGCCCGGCGCGCGCCCGGGCCTGCCGCCTGCTTCTGCAGGAAGCGGACGCGGCGCACCGCTACCACCGGCGCTTCGGCCGCGCGCATCCGCGCTGGGGCACGGGCTCGCTCATGGCACGGGCGGGTCAGGCGGGACCCCTGCCGCCCGCGCCGCCGCTGTCGGATCCCGACTGGTGCGACTGCCTGGCGGTGGTGCTGTCCGAACTCGCCGCGTTTCGCCGCGCCGGTCAGCCCGAGGCGCAGTCCACGCAACGCGCCGCCGCCGGGTCGAGGCGCAGCCGTCCGGCCGGGATCGCCTCGCCGCAGTCCTCGCAATAGCCGAATTCGCCCTCTTCGATCCGGGCGAGCGCGGCCGAAAGCCGCCGCCGTTCCGTGTCGCGGCGGAGCTGCTGGGCCTTGGCCATGGCCTGCGACTGAAGCGCGTCCTGCCGCGAGAGCCGCCCGACGGACTGCTGGTCCAGCGTGACCACCGACTGGCCGCCGGCGCCGAGCGCGTCCTCCGCGTCGAGTTCGGCGAGACGCGCCGCGATCAGGGCGCGGAACTCCTCGGGATCGGGATCCGGCATGGGTGTCGAGCCTCCGTTCAGGACTTTCCGAATGGCGGGCGAGGACCATTTTGTGTATCACGGACCGTATCAAGTGCCGAGGGAGGCCGCCATGGCGGAAACGCGCGCGAAGCTGAAGCAGCTCGACCCTGTCTGGGCCCGCATCACGTCCGAGGCGGAGGCGGCCGTCGCGGACGAGCCGCTTCTGGGCGGGGTGATCCATTCCAGCGTGCTGCACCACCCGACCTTGCCGCGCGCGCTCGCGTACCGGGTCTCGCTCAAGCTCGCCTCTGGCGAGATGTCAGAGCAGATCCTCCGCGAGATCTGCGACGAGGCCCACGCGGCCGAGCCCGCGCTCGCCCAGGCCGCGCGCGCCGACATCGCCGCCGTCTACGACCGCGATCCGGCCTGCCACCGCTTCCTGCAACCGCTTCTCTTCTTCAAGGGGTTCCAAGCCTTGCAATGCTACCGCGTGGCGCATTGGCTCTGGACGCAAGGTCGGCGCGACCTCGCCTATTTCTTCCAGATGCGCGTCTCCGAGGTGTTCTCGGTGGACATCCACCCCGCGGCGCGCGTCGGGCAGGGCATCATGATCGACCACGCCCATTCCATCGTGATCGGCGAGACGGCGATGGTGGGCGACAACGTCTCCATGCTCCATTCGGTGACACTGGGCGGCACCGGCAAGGAAGACCAGGACCGCCACCCGAAGATCGGCTCGGGCGTGCTGATCGGCGCGGGGGCCAAGGTTCTGGGCAACATCCGCGTCGGCGATTGCTGCCGGATCGCCGCGGGGTCCGTGGTGCTCGAAGACATACCGCCGAAGAAGACCGTGGCGGGCGTGCCCGCGCGGATCGTGGGTGAGGCCGGCTGCGCCCAGCCCTCCGTCACCATGGACCAGATCCTGCGCGGCGAGATCTGACCCCGCCGGATCCTTCGGCCCTGAACGCTGATCCCGGGGTGCGGGCTTCGACGTGCTGCGGGGCGCAGCCCCCCGGGCCGGCGTCGCCCATCAGCGGCTGACGCCCGGGGCGTCAGGCAAGCATGGCGAGCGGCGCCTCGAGGTGCCGGACGATGGCCGCCAGCAGCTCCGCGCCGAGCGCGCCGTCGATCACCCGGTGATCCACCGACAGCGTGACGGACATCACCGTCGCGGAGGAGAGGGCGCCGCCCGCGTCCACGACCGGCTTCGTCACGCCGGCGCCCACCGCGAGGATGGCGCCGTGGGGCGGGTTGATGACCGCGTCGAAATTCTCGATCCCGTACATCCCGAGATTGGAGATCGCGAAGCTGCCGCCCTGGTATTCCTGTGGCGCGAGTTTGCGGTCGCGGGCCCGGCCCGCGAGATCCTTCATCGCGGCCGAGAGCGCGGAGAGCGATTTGCTCTCGGCATCCCGGATCACCGGCGTGAAGAGCCCGCCCTCCACGGCGACGGCCACGGCCACGTCCGACGGCTTGAGCCGCAGGATGCGGTCGCCCGCCCAGACGGCGTTGGCTGCCGGCACCTCCTGAAGGGCCAGCGCGCAGGCCTTGATGATGAAGTCGTTGACCGAGAGCTTGACGCCGCGCGCCTCCAGGTCCGCGTTGAGACGCTTGCGCAGGTCGAGAAGGGCGTCTAGCCGGATCTCGCGGCGCAGGTAGAAATGCGGGATGGTCTGCTTGGCCTCGGTGAGGCGCTGGACGACCGTGCGGCGCATACCATCGAGGGCGATTTCCTCCGTCTCGCGGTCGGCATAGATCTTGCGGACCTGGTCGGCGTCGGGGCCTGTCGGCATGGCGGCGGCTGCCGGTTTCGGCGCGGCCTGTGCGGCCTCCGGCGCGGCGGCGTCAGCGGCCGCGGCGGGCTCCGCGCCCTCCACGTCGGCGCGGACGATCCGGCCATGCGGACCCGACCCCTCGATCCGGGTCAGGTCGAGACCCTTCGCCGCGGCGATGCGGCGGGCGAGCGGGGAGGCGAAGACGCGCCGCCCCTCGGCATCCTCGGGCGCGGCCGGGGCGGGCGTGTCGGGCAGCGCGTTCCCGGCGCTTGCCTGAGGGGCAGGGGCAGGGGCAGGGGCGGAACGCGGCGCGCTCTCCGGCTTGCCGGTTTCCGCCGGGGCCTCGGCGCCGCCCGCCTTGCCGCCCTTGCCGGCCGCCGGAGCGGCCTCGCTCAGGTCGTCGGCGCTTTCGCCTTCCTCGAGAAGCACCGCGATGGGCGTGTTGACCTTCACACCCTCGCTGCCCTCGGCCACGAGGATCTTGCCGACGGTGCCCTCGTCGACCGCCTCGAATTCCATGGTGGCCTTGTCGGTCTCGATCTCCGCCAGAAGGTCTCCTGCGGCGACGGTGTCCCCTTCCTTCACGAGCCACCTGGCGAGCGTGCCCTCCTCCATGGTGGGCGAAAGGGCGGGCATCAGGATCTCGGTGGGCATGCGCAGCGCTCCCTCAGCGGTAGGTGACCTGGCGCACCGCCTCGAGCACCTCGTCGGTGGTGACGAGGGCATGGCGCTCGAGGTTGGCGGCATAGGGCATCGGCACGTCCTTTCCGGCGACGGTCAGCACCGGCGCGTCGAGCCAGTCGAAGGCCTCGCGCATCAGCACGGCGGAGACGTGGCTGCCGATGGAGGCGACGGGCCAGCCCTCCTCCACGGTCACGCAGCGGTTGGTCTTCTTCACGCTCTCGATCACCGTGGCGGTGTCCATGGGCCGCAGCGTGCGCAGGTCCACCACCTCGGCGGATACGCCGTCCTCGGCCAGCTTCTCGGCCGCGTCCATGGCGTAGGTCATGCCGATGCCGAAGCTGACGATGGTCACGTCCTTGCCCTCGCGCCAGATCTTCGCCTTGCCGAAGGGGATGGTGAAATCGTCGAGCACCGGGACCTCGAAGCTCTTGCCATAGAGGATCTCGTTCTCGAGGAAGATCACCGGGTTGGGATCGCGGATCGCGGTCTTAAGAAGGCCCTTCGCGTCGGCGGCGGAATAGGGCATCGCGACCTTGAGGCCGGGAACATGCGCGTACCACGCCGCGTAATCCTGGCTGTGCTGGGCGGCGACGCGCGCCGCCGCGCCGTTCGGGCCGCGGAAGACGATGGGGCAGCCCATCTGCCCGCCCGACATGTAGAGCGTCTTGGCGGCCGAGTTGATGATCTGGTCCATCGCCTGCATGGCGAAGTTGAAGGTCATGAACTCCACGACCGGGCGCAGCCCGCCGAAGGCCGCGCCGACGCCGAGGCCGGTGAAGCCGTGCTCGGTGATCGGCGTGTCGATGACGCGTTTCGCGCCGAATTCGTCGAGGATGCCCTGGGTGATCTTGTAGGCGCCCTCGTACTCGGCGACCTCCTCGCCCATGACGAAGACCGACCCGTCGCGGCGCATCTCCTCGGCCATGGCGTCGCGCAGCGCCTCGCGCACGGTCTGCTTCCTGAACTCCGTGCCCTCGGGCACGTCTGGCTCTGCCGCGGGGGCGGGGGCGGACGCCTCGGGGCCCCCGGCCGGGGCCTCGGCGAGCTTCGCGGCAGCGGGCGCCGCCTTCGGCGCCTCCGCGGCCGGTCGGGCCTCGGCCACGTCCTCGGCGCTCTCGCCCTCGTCGAGCAGCACCGCGATGGGCGTGTTGACCTTCACCCCCTCGGTCCCCTCGGCCACGAGGATCCTGCCGACGGTGCCTTCGTCCACCGCCTCGAATTCCATGGTGGCCTTGTCGGTCTCGATCTCGGCGAGGATGTCGCCCGCGGCCACGCTGTCGCCCTCCTTGACGAGCCACTTGGCAAGGGTGCCTTCCTCCATCGTCGGCGAGAGGGCGGGCATCAGGATCTCGGTGCTCATGCGGTCGGGTCTCCCTCAGGCATCCTGCGGCGCGGTGTTGGCATAGATGTCGGTCCAGAGCTCGTCGAGCGCGGGCTCGGGGCTTTCGCGGGCGAAATCCGCCGCGGCGTTGACCACCGACTTGATCTCGCGGTCGATCGCCTTGAGGTCTTCCTCGCTGGCGTGGTCGCCGGACAGCAGCAGCTCGCGCACATGCTCGATGGCGTCGCGTTCCTCGCGCATCTTCTGCACCTCCTCGCGGGTGCGGTACTTCGCGGGATCGGACATGGAGTGGCCGCGGTAGCGGTAGGTCTTGATCTCGAGGATGTAGGGCCCCTTGCCGGACCGGCAGTGCGCCACCGCCTTGTCGCCGCCGGCCTTCACGGCGAGCACGTCCATGCCGTCCACCGCCTCCCCGGGGATGCCGAAGGCGGCGCCGCGGGTGTAGATGTCGGGCGTCGACGTCGCGCGCTTCTGCGAGGTGCCCATGGCGTACTGGTTGTTCTCCACGACGAAGATCACCGGCAGCTCCCAGAGCGCGGCCATGTTGAACGCCTCGTAGACCTGGCCCTGGTTGGCCGCGCCCTCGCCGAAATAGGTGAAGGTGACGCGGTCGGTCTCGTTGTACTTGTCGGCGAAGGCGAGCCCCGCGCCCAGCGGCACCTGCGCGGCGACGATCCCGTGCCCGCCGTAGAAATGTTTCTCTTTCGAGAACATGTGCATGGAGCCGCCCTTGCCCTTGGAATAGCCGCCCTCGCGGCCCGTGAGCTCGGCCATGACGCCCTTGGGGTCCATCCCGCAGGCCAGCATGTGGCCGTGGTCGCGGTAGGAGGTGATGCGCTTGTCGCCTTCCTCGGCGGCGGCCTCGAGGCCGACCACGACGGCCTCCTGCCCGATGTAGAGATGGCAGAAGCCGCCGATCAGGCCCATGCCGTAAAGCTGGCCCGCCTTCTCCTCGAAGCGGCGGATCAGGAGCATGTCGCGGTAGTAGCCTTTCAGCTCCTCGGCCGACACGTTGGGGGCCTTGGCGGTCTTGCGGGTGGCCATGGGGGCGCGCCCTCCCTCAGGCAGATGGTTTAGCACTGAACAAAAGCCATAGCGGATTCCCCCGGCGGGAGTAAGGGGGTTTCTGGCGCGGCGCCGCGGGCCGCTGGTGGGCTATTGTAGCACGACCTCGTCGGCGCGCAGGAGGCCCAGCACGTCGCGGGCCTGCTGGTCCAGCAGATCGAGGTCGAGATAGTCGTCCGACAGACGATGGGTGAGGTTCTCCATCCGCGCCACCTCGGCGCGGAGCCGTGCCAGATCCTCGGCCAGGCGCGCCTTCTCCACCTCGACCTCGGCGCGGCGGAAGAGCCCGTAATCGCCCTGCACCGCGGCATAGGTGAAGTAGAGCCCGAGCCCGAGGGCGCCGGCGAAGAAGAGGATCGCCCCGAAGGCGGGACGGGATCGCGATGTCAGCATGGCTGCGCCTTGCTCTGCCTCGGCCGCGGCCTCTTTCGGGCCGTCGGCCGCCACTATGGCACAGGCGATTCGCCATGGGAATCCCCGAATCCGCGGGCATCGACACGCCGGCGGCCCGGCGCGGCGCATCCGGGACGCGCGGGTCCGGCACGGGTTGAAAACCGGGATGGAGCCTCCACTTCGGGATGAACGCCGGCGCGCATCGGCGCGGCAGGGCCGCGCCGGAGCGCCGAGGAACGTGCACCCGCCCCGGAACGCGGACGGGGCACGGGAACGCGACGGACAGGAAAGGAGGCCCGCATGGCCATGAAGAACGAGACCAGCATCGACAACCTGCAACAGGCGCTCGCGATGGAGCTGACCGCGGCGCACCAGTACCTGCTGCATGCCCATGTCCTCGACGATTGGGGGCTCGACAAGCTCGCCTCGCGGATGCGCGACGAGATGCAGGAGGAACTCGGCCATGCCGGCAAGTTCATCGAGCGCATCATGTTCCTCGGCGGCACGCCGAACCTCACCCCCGCGGCAACGCCGTCGAAGGCGGAGTCGCTACGCGCGCTTTTCGAGTCCGACCGGAAGGACGAGGGCGAGGCGATCCGCTTCTACACCGAGTCCGCGCGCGCCGCCTCGGACAATGACGATATCGGCACGCGCCGGCTTTTCGAGGACATCGTGCTCGACGAAGAGGGCCACTGGGACTGGCTCAACCGGCAGATCGACCTGCTGGAGCGGATGGGCGAGCCCGCCTTCTACAACACCTACATGAGCGGCGATCAGGCCGGGGCCTGACGCGGGCGGGCGCGGCGCACCACCACGCGATCAGCGCTTGAGCGCCGCGACGCCCGGAAGATCCTTGCCCTCCATCCATTCGAGGAAGGCGCCGCCCGCCGTTGAGATGTAGGTGAAATCCTTTGCCGCGTCGGCGCGGTTGAGCGCGGCCACGGTATCGCCGCCGCCCGCGACCGAGACGAGCCGGCCCATGCGCGACAGCTCCGCCGCCTTGGCCGCCGCGGCGGCCGTGGCCGCATCGAAGGGCGGGTACTCGAAAGCACCGAGGGGGCCGTTCCAGAGAAGCGTGCGTGCGCGCTCCAGCGCGTCGCGGATGCGCCGGACGCTCTCGGCGCCCGCGTCGAGGATCATCGCGTCCTCGGGGCAGGCGTCGGCGGGCACGGTCTCGTGCGGCGCGCCCGCGGCGAGGTCGCGCGCCACCACTACGTCTACCGGAAGCAGGACCTCGCAGCCCGCCTTCGCCGCCTTCTCCGTGATCTCGCGCGCGGTGTCTGCCATGTCGTGCTCGGCCAGCGAGCGGCCGATCTCAAGGCCGCGGGCGGCCAGGAAGGTGTTGGCCATGCCGCCGCCGATCACGAGGATGTCGACCCGCTCCACGAGGTTGGCCAGAAGGTCGAGCTTGGTCGAGACCTTGGCCCCGCCCACCACCGCCATCAGCGGCCGCTCCGGCTCGGTCAGCGCGCGCGACAGCGCCGAGAGCTCGGCCGCCATCAGCCGCCCCGCGCAGGAGGGCAGGTGGGACGCGATGCCCGCCGTGGAGGCGTGGGCGCGATGCGCGGCCGAGAAGGCGTCGTTGCAGTAGATGTCGCCGAGTCGCGCCAGCGCCGCGGCGAAATCTGCATCGTTGGCCTCCTCGCCCGGGTAAAAGCGCGTGTTCTCCAGAAGCAGCACCTCGCCCGCGGGCAGCGCGTCCGCCGCGGCTTCGGCGGCGGGCCCCACGCACGCCTCGCAGAAGCGCACCGGCACGCCGAGCGCGTCCTGCATCGGGCGTGCGAGCTGCTCCAGCGACATCTCCGGCACGCGCCTGCCCTTCGGGCGGTCGAAATGGGCCAAGAGGATCGGCCGGCCGCCGGCCTCCAGCACGTCGCGGATGGTGGGCGTGGTGCGGGCGATGCGGCTCGCGTCGGTGACCTCGCCGTCCTGCACCGGCACGTTGATGTCCACGCGGATCAGCACCCGCTTGCCCTCGAGCGCCATGTCGTCGAGCGTCGCCCAGCCCATCGTCCCCTCCTGCCCGGTTGCGGCCCGGGCTCCTCTTCCACGGGCCGCCCCGGCGCGTCAATGCGAAGCTTGCGGGCTGGCCGCACGCGGCCTAGGAGTGTGGCGAACCGAGGCGAAGGAGAGCCGGCCATGGCCGAGATCAAGGACCCCGAGAACACCATCCTGATGGAGCTGAAGGACGGCACCGTCGTGATAGAGCTTCTGCCCGACATCGCGCCGGAACACTGCGCGCGGATGAAGGAGCTGGCCCGCGCCGGCGCCTACGACAACGTGGCCTTCCACCGCGTGATCGACGGGTTCATGGCGCAGACGGGCGACGTGGCGCATGGCAACATGGAAAGCGATTTCAACCTGCGCCGCGCGGGCACCGGCGGCTCGGACCTGCCCGATCTCAAGGCCGAATTCTCGCGCATCCCGCACGATCGCGGCACGCTCGGCGCGGCGCGCAGCCAGAACCCCGACAGCGCGAACTCCCAGTTCTTCATCAATTTCAAGGACAACCACTTCCTGAACGGGCAGTACACGGTCTATGGCCGCGTGATCGACGGGATGGCGCATGTGGATGCGATCACCCGCGGCGAGCCGCCCGCGAACCCGGACCGGATGATCAGCGTCAAGGTGGCCGCCGATGCGTAAACTCGCCGTTATCCTGGCCTTCGCGGCCTCTCCCGCCCTCGCCACCGGCATCGAGATCGAGGTCTCGGGCGAAGCCGAGGGCACCATTGCCATCGACCTTCTCGAAGACGTGGCGCCCGCCCACGCCGAGCGCATCGCGACGCTCGCCGCCGAGGGCGCCTATGACGGGGTCGTCTTCCACCGCGTGATCGACGGCTTCATGGCGCAGACCGGAGACGTGGAGTTCGGCAAGATGGGCGGCGACATGTCCATGGCCGGGCGTGGCGGCTCGGCCATGCCGGACCTGCCGGCCGAGTTCTCCGACATCCCGTTCGAGCGGGGCGTGGTCGGCATGGCCCGGTCCCAGAACCCCGACAGCGCGAATTCGCAGTTCTTCATCATGTTCGCCCCGGGGGCGTTCCTGAACGGCCAGTATACGGTCGTGGGGCGCGTGACCTCCGGCATGGAGGTGGTGGACGCGATCAAGCGCGGCGAGGGGCAGAACGGCGCCGTGATCGGGCAGCCCGACGTCATGGAGCGGGTCACCGTCACCGACTGAGCCGGGGCCTCGCGGCCGGTCACGTTCGCGGCAAGGGGGCTGTGCGGGCGGGCGATTCGCCCGCACCCTGTGCGGAAGTTCCGCATGGGAGACCGCGCCATGACACCCAGAACGATTCTCGCCGCGCTCGGCCTCGCGCTCGCCGCCGCCGGGCCGGTCGCCGCCGACCCCGCGCGCTGGGTCGCCGAGTGGCCCGATACCGATTTCTCGAAAACCACGCTCGAGAGCTGGGACGAGGTGATCTCGGGCGGCCCGCCGAAGGACGGGATCCCGGCGCTCTCGGACCCGGATTTCATCCCCGTCTCAAAGGAGACGCGGCTCGGTGCGCTGGAGCCGGTGATCGCGGTGGAACTTGCCGGCGAGCGGCCGCGCGCCTACCCGATCCGCTACCTCACCTGGCACGAGATCGTGAACGACGAGATCGGCGGGCGGCCCGTCGCCGTGACCTTCTGCCCGCTCTGCAATTCCGGCATCACCTTCGACCGGCGCGCGGGTGGGCGCACGCTCGCGTTCGGCGTCTCCGGCAAGCTCCGCCACTCGGACATGATCATGTACGACCGCCAGACCGAGAGCTGGTGGCAGCAGGCCATCGGCGAGGCGATCGCGGGCGAGATGACGGGCACCACGCTAAAGACGCTGCCCACCTGGATGGAGGGCTGGGCGCAGTTCGCCGCGCGCAATCCCGAGGGGCTCGTGATGGACGAGCCCGACTGGAACCGCGCCTATGGCCGCAACCCCTATCGCGGCTACGACAGCGCGCGCCGGCCCTTCCTCTACTCCGGCGAGATGCCGCCCCACGGCATCCCGCCGCTCGCCCGCGTCGTGCGGGTGGATACCCGGGCCTGGCCGCTCTCGCGGCTCTCCGAGGAAGGCCGCATCGCCGAGGCGGGCGTCACGCTGTCATGGCGGACCGGCCAGGCCTCCGCGCTCGATGCCGGCACGATCGCCGCCGGGCGCGACGTGGGCTCTGTGCGGGTGCGCGACGCGGCGGGCCGGGACGTGGCCCATGACGTCATGTTCGCCTTCGCGTTCCATGCCTTCTGGCCCGAGGGCACCTGGATGCTGGCCGGCGGGGCGCGCTGACGCCCGCATGCGTCACCGTCGCGGGCGAGGGGGCGCTGCCCCCTCTTGGCCTGCGGCCAATTCACCCACGGAGTATTTTCGCCAAGAAGAAGGCTCAGTCGGCCAGGGTGACGAGGGCGTGGCGCTTCTTGCCGGCCGAGAGCTTCACCGGGCGCGCGAGGGCGGCGGCGTCGAGCATGAGCCCGGGATCGGAGACCGGCGCGTCGTCGAGCCGCGCGCCCTGCTCGGCGATGAGGCGCTTGGCGTCCTTGCCCGATTTCGCGAGCCCGGCGCGGACGAAGAGCTGCACGACGGAGATGCCCCCGCCGAGCTCGGCGCGGTCGAGGGCGAGGGTGGGCAGGTCCGCCCCGGCGCCGCCCTGCTCAAAGACTTCCCGCGCGGTGGCCTCGGCCGCCTCGGCCGCGGGGCGGCCGTGAAGGAGCGCGGTGACCTCGTTGGCGAGCACGATCTTGGCCTCGTTGATCTCCGCGCCGCCGAGCGCGCCGAGCCGCGCGCAGTCCTCGACAGGGAGTTCGGTATAGAGACGGAGGAAGCGGCCCACGTCGGCATCGGCGGTGTTGCGCCAGAACTGCCAGAACGCGTAGGGCGAGACGAGTTCCGCGTCGAGCCAGACCGCGCCCTCGGCGGTCTTGCCCATCTTGCGCCCGTCCGCCGTGGTCAGGAGCGGCGAGGTGAGGCCGAAGAGCTCCGCGTCGCTCATGCGCCGGGCGAGGTCGATGCCGTTGACGATGTTGCCCCACTGGTCCGAGCCGCCCATCTGCAGCCGGCAGCCGTGGCGGCGGTAAAGCTCCACGAAATCGTAGGCCTGCAGGATCATGTAGTTGAACTCCAGAAACGAGAGCGACTGCGCGCGGTCGAGGCGGGACTTCACGCTTTCGAACGAGAGCATCCGGTTGACCGAGAAATGGCGGCCCACATCGCGCAGGAAGTCGAGGTAGTTGAGCCCGTCGAGCCACTCGGCGTTGTCGATCATGAGTGCGCCCGAGGGCCCTTCGCCGTAGTCGATGTAGCTCGCGAAGACGCGGCGGATGCCGGCGATGTTCTCGTCGATCTGGTCGGGCGTGAGGAGCGGGCGCTCCTCGGCGCGGAAGGACGGATCGCCCACCTTCGTGGTGCCTCCTCCCATGAGCGTGATCGGCTTGTGGCCGGTCTTCTGCAGCCAGCGCAGCATCATGATCTGGATGAGCGAGCCCACATGAAGCGAGCGTGCCGTGGCGTCGAAGCCGATATAGGCCGGGGTCGGGCCCGCCATCAGCGCCTCGTCGAGCCCTTGCAGGTCGGTGCAGTCGGCGAGATAGCCGCGCTCGAGCATCACCTGGAGGAAGTCGGAGCGGGGGCGGTAGGTGGTCATCGGGCTGGTTCCCTTCCTTGGCGCGGCCCGTCTATAGTGCCCGGGCAAGCGAAGGGGAAGAGCAGGATGGGCGGAGGGTCTGTCTGGGCGCTGGGAGCGATGTCGGGCACCTCGCTCGACGGCGTGGACGCGGCGATGATCCGTACCGACGGCGTGCGGGTGGAGGCGTTCGGCGCCTCTGACTACCGGCCCTATTCGGAAGACGAGCGCGCGGTGCTGCGCGCTGCGCTGGGGCGTTGGCCAGGCGACGACCTCGACCGGGCGGCGGAGGTGATCCGGAGCGCCCATGCCGAGCTGCTGGCGCGCTTCCCCGAGGCGGAGATCGTGGGCTTTCACGGCCAGACGCTGGCCCATGATCCGCGCGGGCGGGGCACCCATCAACTCGGCGACGGCGCGGCGCTGGCCGAGGCGCTCGGTCGGCCCGTGGTCTGGGATTTCCGCACCGCCGACGTGCGGCTGGGCGGCGAGGGCGCGCCGCTCGCGCCCTTCTTCCACTTCGCGCTCGCCAAGCGGATCGGGGCGGAGCGGCCGCTCTGCCTGCTGAACCTGGGCGGCGTGGGCAACCTGACCTGGATCGACCCGCGCCGCGCCGCGCCGGAGGAGGAGGGCGCGCTTCTGGCCTTCGACACGGGGCCCGCCAACGCGCCCATCGACGACCTGATGCGTGCGCGGCTGGGCGCGGCCTGCGACGAGGGCGGGCGGCTGGCGGGAGCGGGCCGGGTCGTGGAAGGCGCGCTCGAGGCGCTGATGGCGGAGCCCTATTTCCTGCGCATGCCGCCGAAGTCGCTCGACCGGGACGCGTTTCCGGGGCTCCTCGCCTCGGTGGAGGCGTTGTCGGACGCCGACGCGGCGGCCACGCTCACCGCCGTGGTCGCGGCGTCGGTCATGCGCGGGCTCGAGCACTGCCCGGTCCCGCCGGAGCGGATTCTCGTCACCGGGGGCGGGCGCAAGAACCCCGTGATGATGCGGATGCTGGCCGCCGCGCTCGACGCCGAGGTCGCGCCGGTGGAGGCCGTGGGGCTCGACGGCGACATGCTGGAGGCGCAGGCCTTCGCCTATCTCGCGGTGCGCGTGATGCGCGGCCTGCCCACCTCGGCGCCGGGAACCACGGGCGTGCGCGCGGCGGTGGGCGGCGGCGTAATCTCGCGCCCGTCCGGGGCGTTGTGATCGGCCTGCGAGATGCTAGTGTGACGCCGATCCGTCCCGGAGGGCCCGGCCATGGTCTCGCGCGTCATACCCGTCGATCCGTTCGACCTCGTGATCGTCGGCGCGACCGGCGATCTTGCGATGCGCAAGATCCTGCCCGCGCTCTACCGCCGGTTCCGCGCCGGCCAGATCCCGCCGGAGGCGCGGGTGATCGGCGCCGCGCGCACCGAGATGGACACCGGCGGCTGGCGCGCCGAGGTGGCGAGCGCGCTGGGCGAGGGCCCGGAACGCGACGCCTTCCTGGCGCGGCTCGACTACGTCGTGCTGGACGCCGAGGGCGAGACGGGATGGGACGCGCTGGCCGCGACCTGCCGGCCCGACGTGCTGCGTGCCTTCTACTTCTCGGTCGATCCGCATCTCTTCGCGCCTCTCGCGAAGCGGGTGGAACGGCACGGGCTTGCCGCGGCCGGCACGCGGGTCGTGGTGGAAAAGCCCTTCGGCCACGACCTCGCCTCGGCACGGGCGCTGAACGCGGCGCTGGCCGAGCATTTCCACGAGGATCAGGTCTACCGGATCGATCACTATCTCGGGAAGGAGACGGTGCAGAACCTGATGGCGGTGCGCTTCGGCAACACGCTGTTCGAGCCGCTTTGGAACGCGCAATACGTCGACCACATCCAGATCACCGTGGCCGAGACCGTGGGCGTGGCGGGGCGGGCGGAGTACTACGACCGCGCGGGCGCCATGCGCGACATGGTGCAGAACCACATCATGCAGCTTCTCTGCCTCATCGCGATGGAGCCGCCCGCGCGGTTCGAGGCGCACGCGGTGCGCGACGAGAAGCTCAAGGTGATCCGCGCGCTCGATCCGGTGGAGCCGGGCAACATCGTGCGCGGGCAGTATCGGGGCGACGGCGCGGTGGCGGGCTATCGCGAGGATGTGGGGCAGCCGCAAAGCCGCACCGAGAGCTTCGTCGCGCTCAAGGCCAACGTGTCGAACTGGCGCTGGGCGGGCACGCCCTTCTACCTGCGCACGGGCAAGCGGCTGCGGGCGCGCTCTTCCGAGATCGCGATCGTCTTCAAGGACGCGCCGCATTCGATCTTCGGGACCGAGGCGGGGCGGCATTCCAACGTGCTCGCGATCCAGCTCCAGCCCAACGAGGGCATGACCCTCGACGTCACCATCAAGGAGCCGGGGCCGGGGGGCATGCGGCTTCTCGACGTGCCGCTCGACATGACCTTCGCCGAGACGCTGGGCCCGGACGCCGAAGAGATCCCCGACGCCTACGAACGGCTCATCATGGACGTGATCCGGGGCAACCAGACGCTCTTCATGCGCGACGACGAGGTCGAGGCCGCCTGGGCCTGGACCGACCCGGTGATCGCCGGGTGGCAGGAACGGGGCAAGGCGCCCGCGCCCTACGACATCGGATCCTCGGGCCCCGAGGATTCGCTCATGCTCATGCACCGCGACGGGCGGCGCTGGCGGGAGATAGACCCATGAAACTTGTGGAATACGCCGATCGCGAGATGATGGCGATGAACCTCGCCCAGAAGCTCGCCGGGGACCTCAACACCGCGCTTCACCGCAGCGACCGGGTGCTCTTCGCGGTGCCGGGGGGCACCACGCCGGGCCCGGTCTTCGACGATCTCTGCGCGGCCGACCTCGACTGGGCGGCGGTGGACCTCATTCTGACCGACGAGCGCTGGGTGCCCGAGGACGACCCCCGCTCCAACACCCGCCTCGTGCGCGACCGGCTGCTGGTGGAGCGCGCGGCGGCGGCGCGGCTGGTGCCGATGGTGACGGCGGACGCCACGCCGGAGGAGGCGATCGCCAAGCTGACCGAGGAGATCGCGCCGCGCCTGCCGGTGGACGTGCTTCTGCTCGGCATGGGGACGGACGGGCACGTGGCCTCGCTCTTCCCGGGCGCCGAGGGGCTCGAGGATGCGCTCGCCGACGACGCGCCGCTTCTCGCCGCGATCAGCGCGCCGGGCGTGCCCGAGCCGCGGCTCACCATGACGGTGCCGGTGCTGGCGGGGGCGCTCGCGAAGCACCTCGTCATCACCGGGGAGGAGAAGCGCGCGATGCTTGACGCCTCGGTGAAGCGCGACCCGCGCGAGGCGCCCGTGGCGGCGGTGATGGACGGAATGACCGTCCACTGGGCGCCGTGAGCGGCGCACCGGGCGCGTCGCAGGGCGCCTGGGACAGGCTGCAGGCGCTCCGGGCGGAGGCCGCGGGGCGGCGCATCCTCGATCTCTTCGCGGCCGATCCCGACCGCGCCGCGCGCTTCTCGGCCCGGGCGGGGGGGATGCTTTTCGACTACTCCAAGACGGCGATCGACGCCGAGGCGCGGGCGGCGCTTCTCGACCTCGCCGCCGGGGCGGGCGTGGCGGCGCGCGCCCGGGCGATGATGGCGGGCGCGCCCGTGAACGCGACCGAGGGGCGCTCCGCGCTCCACACCGCGCTCCGCGATCCCGACGGCCCGCCGCTGATCGTGGACGGGGCGGATGTGCGCCCCGGCATCCGGTCGGTTCTTTCGCGCATGGAACGCTTCGCGGAGGACGTGCGCACGGGCCGGTTCGAGGCCGCGGGCGGGGCGGTGGCGGATGTCGTGAACATCGGCATCGGCGGCTCAGATCTCGGCCCGGCGATGGCGGTGCGCGCGCTGGCGCCCTACCATGACGGGCCGCGCTGCCATTTCGTCTCCAACGTGGACGGGGCGGACATCGCCGACACGCTCGCCCCGCTCGACCCGGCGCGCACGCTCGTCATCGTGGCCTCCAAGACCTTCACCACCGTCGAGACCATGACCAACGCCGAGACGGCGCGCGCCTGGATGGCCGAAGCGGTCGCCGATCCGGCGGCGCAGGTCGCGGCGCTCTCCACCGCGATGGCGCGCACGGCCGCCTTCGGCATCCCCGAGGCGCGCGTCTTCCCCTTCGCCGACTGGGTGGGCGGGCGTTATTCCGTCTGGGGGCCGATCGGGCTCAGCCTGATGATCGCCATCGGCCCCGCGCGGTTCCGGGAGTTCCTCGCCGGCGCGCGCTGGATGGACCGGCATTTCCTCGAGGCCGGGCCCGAGGCGAACATGCCGCTTCTGCTGGCGCTCACCGGCATCTGGCACGCGCAGGTCTGCGGGCACGCGACCCGCGCCGTGCTGCCCTACGACGAGCGTCTGGCCCGGCTGCCCGCCTATCTCCAGCAGCTCGAGATGGAATCGAACGGCAAGCGGGTGGCGATGGACGGATCGGACCTCGCGCGCCCCGCGGGCCCGGTGATCTGGGGCGAGCCCGGCACCAACGGGCAGCACGCCTTCATGCAGTCCGTCCACCAGGGCACCGAGGTCGTGCCCTGCGAGTTCCTGCTGGCGGCCGAGGGGCACGAGCCGGCGCTTGCGCATCACCACCGGCTGCTCGTGGCCAACTGCCTCGCCCAGTCCGAGGCGCTGATGCGCGGCCGAACGCTGGCGGAGGCGCGCGCGCGGCTCGCCGACCGCTTCGAGGGGGACGAGCTCGAACGGCAGGCGCGCCACCGGGTCTTTCCGGGCGACCGACCCTCGGTGACGCTGGCCTACCCGAAGCTCACCCCGGAGATGCTGGGGCGCATCCTCGCGCTCTACGAGCATCGCGTCTTCGCCGAGGGCGTGATCCTCGGCATCAACTCCTTCGACCAGTGGGGCGTGGAACTCGGCAAGGAGCTTGCCACGGCGCTCGGGCCCGTGCTCGAGGCGCGAGAGAGCGCGGAGAGCAAGGACGGCTCCACCCGCCAGCTCGTGGACTACCTCACGGGGCAGGGGCGGGGCTGAGTGGCCCACGCCTCGCGCGCCGGGCCGTCCGCGCTCAGCCCGCCGGCTGCGCGCCGTCCACCTCGCGGAAGCGGGTGATAAGCGCTTGCGGCAATGCGCGCTTGGCCGAGCCGTCGGGCTCCAGCGTGACGATCACGCAGGAAAAGCCCGCGCGCTTCGTCCCGCCCGCCCAGATCTCGTTCAGGAGCGTGAAGCTCGTCCGCCGGAAGCTGCCGCAACGCGCGGTGACGATATAGCTTTCGTCCATCACCATCTCGGCGAAATAGTCGATCTCTGCGCGGCGGATCACGATGCGCGGATCCTCCGCCCGGTACTGCGAGAGGCCCCAGTCCTGGAAATAGCGGATCCGGATCGTCTCGAACCACGCCATGTAGGCGGCGTTGTTGACGTGGCGCAGCATGTCGATCTCGCAGAACCGGACACGGTCGGCCATGGCCAGCGGCCAGGGCTCGGGCAGGCCGTGGGCCGTCTGCTCTTCCGGGCTGAGCGGGGCGTGATAGCGCAGGTCCATGGGCGCAACTCTTGCCGTGCCCGGCCTCGCGCGGCAAGCCCGCCCGCCCCTTGCCCGCCGTTTTCGGGCGCGCCCCGGACGCGCCGGTGCCGCCCCGTGTCCCGCCCGGTGTCGCCGCCTGCGCGGGCATGGGCTGACAGCCGGCGATCGCACGCTAGGTCCCGCCTCAAGCAAGGGAGACCGGACATGGACGACCACGCGCTCAAGGGAAGAATTCTCGCCTTCGCCCGGCATTGCGGCGCGGCGGCGAACGACCCGAAGGACATCGCTCACCGCCGCGGATGGCTCGACGCGGCCGGCGCGCCCACGAAAGACGGCGCCGCGCTGATCGCGGCGCTCGACGGGCAGGAGGCCACGCGCTCCGTCTATCGCGGGGTGCTCTAGCGCCGCCCTTGTCACGCGGGGGGCGTGCACTCCCGCGAATCGAGCGTACGCACCGGATCTTCGGGCGCGCATTCCTCGCCGGACATTGGATAATTGGTCTGTGGCCCTTCGCAGGCTGCCAACAGGGCAAGTGCGACGAACAGGGCAGGCACACGATACATGGTGTCGATCTCCTCCGTTTCGGTATCCGGGGCGCCTTCGGGGGCGCTCGGGGACTTTGACCCGGACGCCGTTTCGGCGACTTGACCGGGATCAAGTCCTGGTGAGGAGACGGGGCTCGCGATCCGGGCGCGTCAAGGGCCTCTAGCCCGGCGGCGAGAGGCGCCGTGCCTCGAGGGTGTGGACCGGATCATCGGGGTCGGGCGCCTGACGCGACAGGGCGTAGCTGTCGGGCGCACCCGAACAGGCGCCCCCCGTTGCAGCGACGAGAAGAACCAGAAGCCTCAGGCGCGAGAGCATGGGATCGCCTTGTGATGAACTGGGGCGGATAAACCTGACCCTACGTCAAGCTAGCAGAAATTCCCCATGGCAAGGCGATATTGCCTGCGACCGATTGCCGCGGGCCGTCGTCACCGCAGGACGGAGCGCCCGGCATATTCCGCGGCCGCGCCCAGCCCCTCCTCGATCCGGATCAGCTGGTTGTATTTCGCCAGCCGGTCGGAGCGCGCGAGGCTGCCCGTCTTGATCTGCCCGCAATTCGTGGCCACGGCGAGATCGGCGATGGTGGTGTCCTCGGTCTCGCCCGAGCGGTGGGACATCACGTTGCGCATGCCCGCGCGGTGCGCCATCTCCACCGCGCGCAGGGTCTCCGTCAGGGTGCCGATCTGGTTCACCTTGACGAGCATCGCGTTGCCCGCGCCGCGCGCGATGCCCATGGCCAGCCGCTCGGGATTGGTGACGAAGAGATCGTCCCCCACGAGCTGCACGCGATCGCCGAGCGCCTCGGTGAGCGCGGACCAGCCCTCCCAGTCGTCCTCGGCGCAGCCATCCTCGATGGAGATGATCGGATAGTCGTCGCAAAGCCCGGAAAGCCAGGTGACGTTCTCTTCCGCCGTCAGGGTTTTTCCCTCACCCGAAAGGATATACCGCCCGTCCTTGAAGTATTCGGTGGCGGCGCAGTCGAGCGCGAGGAAGATGTCCTCGCTGGGCCGGTAGCCGGCGGTCTCGATGGATTTCAGGATGACGTCGAGCGCCGCGCGGGTGGAGGCGAGGTCGGGCGCGAAGCCGCCCTCGTCGCCCACCGAGGTCGAAAGCCCCGCCGCAGCAAGCTCCTTCTTCAGCGTGTGGAACACCTCCGCGCCCCAGCGCACCGCCTCCGACAGGCTGGGCGCGGCCACGGGCATGATCATGAACTCCTGCACGTCGATCGGGTTGTCGGCGTGCTCGCCGCCGTTGACGATGTTCATCATCGGCACCGGCAGGATACGGGCCTGCGTGCCGCCCACGTAGCGGTAGAGCGGCAGGGCGCTGGCATCCGCGGCGGCCTTCGCCGTGGCGAGGGAGACGCCGAGAATCGCGTTGGCGCCAAGCCGGCCCTTGTTCGGCGTGCCGTCGAGTTCGACCATCGCCGTGTCGATCTCGACCTGCTCGGTGGCGTCGCTGCCCACCAGCGCGTCGGCGATCTCGCCGTTCACCGCGGCCACGGCCTCGCGCACGCCCTTGCCGAGATAGCGGCCCTTGTCGCCGTCGCGCCGCTCCACCGCCTCGTGCGCGCCGGTGGACGCGCCCGAAGGCACCGCGGCGCGGCCCAGCGTGCCGTCCTCCAGCGTCACGTCCACCTCCACGGTGGGGTTGCCGCGGCTGTCGAGGATTTCGCGCGCGTGGATGTCGATGATCGTGGTCATGGGCCGTCCCTCGTGGCTGCGTCGCGTCCGCCTTTAGCACCCTTCGCTGCGGCGCGAACAGGGACCGGTTGCGCAAACATCGCCGCCCCGCGTCAGCGCGGCGGGCGGGGCTGGCGGCCCACCGCCTCGGGCGCGGCGGTGAGCGCGCCGCGCCGCCGGCCGAGCCGCGCCTCGCGCAGGAGCGTGTAGAGCCCCGAGCCGATCACCAGCGCGGCGCCGGCAAAGGTCATCGCGTCGGGCCGCTCGCCGAAGACCCAGATGCCGATCACCAGCGCGAAGAGAAGGCGGCTGTAGCGAAAGGGCGTGACGACCGCGATGTCGCCCGAGCGCATGGCCTGCGTGATCGCGTAATAGCCAGCGATCCCGAACCCGATGGCGAGCAACATCTGCCCCATCGCCGCCGCCTGCGGCACCGTGGCCCCGCCCGAAAGGGCCAGGAGCGCCGCGCCCGTGGGCACGAGCATGGCGAATCCCCAGGCCGAGAGCACCAGCGTGGAGACGTCCCGCGGCACCGCGCGGGTGGCGAGGTCGCGGAGCGCGAGCCCCGCCACGCCGAGCACCGCGAAGAGCGAGGCGGGCTCGAACCCCTGAAGGCCGGGCCGGATGATGAGCAGCACGCCGAGAAAGCCCACGCCGATCGCGCTCCAGCGCCGCCAGCCCACCGGCTCGCCGAGGAAGAGCGCCGCGCCCAGCGTCACCGCGAGCGGCATGGCCTGGAGAATCGCCGAGGCCGAGGAGAGGGGCGTGAGCACGATGGCGGTGACGAAGCCCACCGTGCCGAGGATTTCGCCGAGGTTCCGAAGCATCACGGTGCGCGACAGGAAGGCGGGCGAGATCACCCGCTCGCGCCGGTAGGCGGCCATGAGCGCGAATCCCGCCGAACCGCCCAGGCCCAGAAAGACGAGGATTTGCCCGGGCGGCAGCGCCGCGCCCATCTTCTTGATGAGCATGTCCTCGACCGCGAAGGCGGCCATCGCCGCCACCATGAGCGCGATGCCGCGCAGGTTCTCCGTCATGGGCCACCTCCCGCGCGGGCGCTACGCCTTTTCGCGCGCAAGGGGAAGTCCCGGCGGAACCGGGGCTCAGCCCTTGCGCCGCCCGCGGCCGAGCGGCACGCCGTAGAGTTCGAGCTTGTGGCCCTTGAGCCGGTAGCCCAGCCGCTCGGCGATCTTTTCCTGCAAGGCCTCGATCTCGGGGTCCACGAACTCGATCACCTCGCCCGAGTGCATGTCGATGAGGTGGTCGTGATGCGCGCGCTCGGCGTCCTCGTAGCGGGCGCGCCCGTCGCCGAAATCGACCTTCTCGAGGATGCCCGCCTCCTCGAAGAGCTTCACGGTGCGGTAAACCGTGGCAAGCGAGATCGCGCCGTCGCGGTCCGCCGCCCGGGCGTAGAGCTCCTCGACATCGGGGTGATCCTCGGCCTCCTCGAGCACGGCGGCGATGATGCGGCGCTGGCCGGTCATCCGTAGCCCCTGGGCTTCGCATCGGTCGATGATGGAATGGGGCATCGGCGCCTCCGCCTCGGACTCCGGGTGCCAAGCATTTAAGCCGGTGGGCGCGTGGAATAAAGCCCTTCCGCCCGGCCGCGGTCAGAAGCCCGCCGTGCCCCCCTCGGGCGCGTCGGCTTGACGCCGCCCTGCGGGCCGGGTCCTTTGGCGCGCATGGAGCGCAAGGCGGGGATCGACGCGGCCGGGGCCGCGATGCTGGTGGGGTTTTCCCTGCTCCTCGCCGTCAACCAGGTGATCATCAAGCTCACGAACGACGGCTTTCAGCCGGTCTTCGCGGCGGGGCTGCGATCGGTGGGCGCGGTGCTGGTGCTGCTTTTCTGGATGCGGCTTCGGGGCATCCCGCTCTCGCTGCCGCGCGAGAGCTGGGCGGGCGGCGTGCTGGTGGGCGCGCTCTTCGCGGCCGAGTTCACCGCGCTCTTCCTCGCCCTCGATCTCACCACCGTCTCGCGCGCGGGCATCGTCTTCTACAGCATGCCGGTCTGGCTCGCGCTCGCCGCGCATGTCCTCCTGCCGGGGGAGCGGCTGGACGGGCGCCGGCTCGCGGGGCTCGCTCTCGCGCTCGCGGGCGTCGCGCTCGCGCTGGCCGACCGGGGTGGGGGCCGGGCCTCGCTCGCCGGCGACCTGCTCGCGCTCGCGGGCGCGCTCGGCTGGGCGGGCATCGCGCTCACCGTGCGGCTCTCGGCGCTCTCGCGCCAGCGCCCGGAGATGCAGCTCTTCTGGCAGCTCGCGGTCTCGGCACCGCTTCTCCTCGCCCTGGCGCCGCTCTTCGGGCCGCTCCTGCGCGATCCGGGGCCGGAGCACCTGGCGGGCCTCGCCTTCCAGATCCTCGCCATCGCCAGCGCGGGCTTCCTGTTCTGGTTCTGGCTGATCTCGGTCTATCCCGCCTCGGGGGTGGCGTCCTTCAGCTTTCTCGCGCCGGTCTTCTCGGTGCTGCTCGGCTGGGCGCTCATGTCCGAGCCCGTGGGGCCCTCGATCTTGGCCGCCCTCGCGCTGGTGGCGGCGGGGCTCTGGCTCGTGAACCGGCCCCGCAGGCCCGTGGCGGGTTAGGGCCGGGGCGACGCGGCCCCGCCGCCCCTCATTCGGCTTGCGGCGGGCGGCTGCGGGGAGGCCCTGTCGGGCGCGGTGCGGCTGTCGCCCGTCAGGTTCCGCAAAACGTCGCCTGCACCCGTTCCGAGGCCGCGGGCGGGCGGGTGAGGGCCGGATCCTCCGGTGCCTCGTAGGGCCGCGAGAGCGCCTGCATCAGGGCCTCGAAGGGCGCCATGTCGCCGCCGAGGGCCGCATCGATCATCTCCTCGATGCGGTGGTTGCGGGGGATCACGGCCGGGTTCGCGGCCCGCATCACCGCCGCGGGATCCTCCTCCTCCGCCTCGAGGCGCGCCCGCCAGCGCGCGGCCCATGCGTCGAACTCCGCTCGGTCGGTGAACTGGTCGCGCGCGTCGCCCGTCGCGAGGGCCCGGAACGTGTTGGTGAAGTCCGCCCCGTCCCGCGCCATGAGGTCGAGAAGCCCCGAGACGAGGTCCAGATCCCCCTCGGCCTCGGTCGAGAGCCCGATCTTGGGGCGGAAGCGGGCGAGCCATTCCGCCTCGATCCGCGCGGGCATGGCGTGGACCGAGCGCGTGAAGCCCTCGATCGCGGCCTCCTCGTCGGGCATGAGCGGCACGAGCGCTGTGGCGAGCTGCGCCATGTTCCACACGATGATCCGCGGCTGGTTGGCGTAGGCGTAGCGCCCCATCCGGTCGATGGAGGAGAACACCGTGTCGGGGTGGTAGTCGTCCACGAAGGCGCAGGGACCGTAATCGATCGTCTCGCCCGAGAGCGCGCAGTTGTCGGTGTTCATCACGCCGTGGATGAACCCCGCCGACATCCATTGCGCGACGAGCCGCGCCTGGGCGGCGATCACCGCGTCGAGAAGCGCCTGGGGGTCCGCGGCCTCGGGGTAGTGGCGCGCCACGGTGTAGTCGAAGAGGCGGCGGAGCGACGCGATATCCCGCCGGGCGGCGAAGACCTGGAACGTGCCGACGCGGATGTGGCTCGCGGCGACGCGGGTGAGCACGGCGCCGGGCAGCACCCGCTCGCGGACGACGGGCTCTCCGGTGGAGACGGCGGCAAGCGCCCGTGTCGTGGGGATGCCGAGCGCGTGCATCGCCTCGGAGACGACGTATTCGCGCAGCACCGGGCCGAACCAGGCGCGCCCGTCACCCATGCGCGAATAGGGCGTGCGCCCCGACCCCTTGAGCTGGATGTCGCGCCGCCGCCCGGCGCGGTCCACCACCTCGCCCAGCAGGATCGCGCGCCCGTCGCCCAGCTGCGGGTTGTACTGGCCGAACTGGTGGCCCGCGTAAAGCTGGGCGAGCGGGTCGGCGCCTTCGGGCACGGCGTTGCCGCCGAACACGCGGGCAAGCTCCTCGGCGTCGTCCCAGGCGATGCCGAGCTCCTGGGCCAGCGGGCGGTTGAAGGCCAGAAGATGGGGCGCGCGCACCGGCTCGGGCGCGAGGCGCGCGTGGAACTGGGCGGGCAGCCGGGCGTAGCTGTTGTCGAAGGGGATCGAAAGCGTCATGCCCCGAACCTAGGCTCGCGCCGGCCCGTGCGCCAGCCCGGCCCGCCCCCGACGCGCCTGTTTGGTCCTGCGCGCCCGTGCCCTAGACTCGGGTGCCAAGAGATGGACGCAAAGGAGAACTCCATGAGCGCGACGACCCATGCGCGGATGCAATTGCAAGACAGGCCCGAGTTCGCCTCGAAATCGCGGCCGCTCACCTTTCCCGAAAGCGCAAGCGTGGCGGAGGCCGTGGCGGCCATGTGCGACCGGAATTTCGGCTCTGTCATGGTCATCGGCGAGGACGGCAAGCTGACCGGCGTGGTGACCGAACGCGACGTCATGCGCCGTGTCGTCAACGAGCGCCGGGACGCGCAGGCCACGACGCTCGCCGAGGTGATGACCCGCGAGCCGCGTGTCGCGCGGGCCACCGACGACGTGGTCGACTGGCTTCGGATCATGTCGAACGAACGGTTCCGGCGCCTGCCCGTCGTCGACGACGAGGGCCGCGTGGTGGCGGTGTTCACCCAGGGGGATTTCGTCTCCTACACGTGGCCCGACCTCATCTACCAGGCGCGGGAACTCACCAAGGCGAGCTTTGCGCGCAATCATGCGCTGTGGCTGATCGGCGGGGGCATCATGCTCTACTCGGTGCTGATGGTGATCGTGGTCGGCAGCCTCTAGGCGGGCGAAGCGGTTTCGAAACCGCTTCGCGCCAGGCCGTGAGGACGGCGCGGGCAGGGCAGTTCCGCCGCCCGCCGTAAAAGGGCGCGTCGTACGCCCGGTCCTGCGAGACGTGCGGGTGTGTGCCCGAGGCGGTTTCGAAACCGCCTTGCGTCAGAGCCGCCGTGTCATGCGCATGCTCGGCTCGCGCGCCTCGAAACGGCACCGACCATAGAGGCGGCGCGCGGCCTCGTCCTGCCGGTCCACCTCGATGTGGATCGCCTTGAGGCCGGCGGCCTTCAGCGCGCGGCAGATCGCGCCCAGCACCTCCGAGGCGATGCCGCGCCCGCGCACGCCGGGACGGATGAAGATCTCGTCCACGGACCCGTCCAGGCCGCCGAACGCCACGGACCATCCGAAGGTCACGACGAGATAGCCGATGGGCGCGCGCTGCGGCCCGATGAGGTAGACGGCGCCATGGGGCGAGCCCTCGAGCAGCGGGGCGAGCGCGGCGCGGCGCGCCTCGTCGGTCTGCGTGATGCCCAACTCGGCGTGCATCGCCGCGACCAGCGGCAGCACCCGCTCGAGATCTTCGGGCCGGGCGAGATGAAGCGCCGCGCCGTTCACAGCCGCGCCAGCCGTTCGGTCAGGAGAGCGAAGAAGCCCGGGGCGTCCAGCGCGCCCATGAAGGTCGCGTTGGGCGCGCGGTCGGTGACGCCCCACCAGTCGGCCACCGTCATGCCCATGGTCAGCTCCGAGACGGTCTCGACCTCCACGTTGACGAACCGCCCGGAGAAGAGATCGGGCCGGATCAGGTAGGCGGTGACGCAGGGATCGTGCAGCGGCGCGCCCTCGGAGCCGTATTTCTCCTTGTCGAAGCGCTCGAAGAAGTCGGTCATCTCGGCCACGGCGCGCCCGACCGGCGTGCCGATGGCGCGGAAGGCCTCGTTCCGCGGCCGGGTCACGAGCGCCTTATGCGTGACGTCGAGCGGCATCACCGTGAGCGGAGCGCCGGATCGAAACACGATATCAGCGGCTTCGGGGTCGACGTAGATGTTGAACTCGGCCGCCGGCGTGATGTTGCCCACCTCGAAATAGGCCCCGCCCATGAGAATGATCCCGGCCACCCGGTCCACGATGTCGGGGGCCTGCCGGAACGCGGTGGCGATGTTGGTGAGCGGTCCGAGAGGGCAGAGCGTGACGGCGCCCGGGGCCTCCGCGCGCAGCGTCTCGACGATGAAATCGACTGCATGGGCGTCCTGCAGCGGCATGGTGGGCTCCGGCAGCACCGGCCCGTCGAGCCCCGTCCTGCCGTGCACGTGCTCGGCGGTGACGAGCGGGCGCTCGAGCGGGCGCTCGCAGCCCGCGAAGACCGGAATGTCCCGCCGCCCGGCAAGCTCGCAGACGACGCGCGCGTTCCGCGCGGTGAGCGGCAGCGGCACGTTTCCCGCCACCGCCGTGATCCCCAGCACCTCGATCTCTTCCGGGCTCGCCAGCGCGAGCAGGATCGCCACGGCGTCGTCCTGGCCCGGATCGGTGTCGATGATGATGCGGCGGGGCGGCATGACGCGGACCTTCGTGTCGCTGACGCGGCCTTAGTGTCAGAGCCGCGGCCGGCCCGCAACGGGCCTCGCGGCCGATGGGCGGCTCAGCGCCGTTCGAGGGCCTTGGCCCGGTCCCAGAGCGCGTCCATCTCGTCGAGAGTGGAGTCCTCCGGGCGTCGGCCTTGGGCGGCCAGCGCCGCCTCGATGGCGCGGAAGCGGCGCGTGAACTTGGCGTTGGCGCGGCGGAGCGCCGCCTCCGGGTCCACCTCGAGGTGGCGGGCGAGATTCGCCATCACGAAGAGCAGATCGCCCATCTCCGCCTCGATCTCGTCGGGTCCGAGGGTGTCGCGCGCCTCCACGAGTTCGCGCGCCTCCTCGGCGATCTTGTCGAGGACCTGGCCCGTTTCCGGCCAGTCGAAGCCCACCCGCGCCGCGCGCTTCTGGAGCTTCACCGCGCGCAGGAGCGCGGGCAGCCCCACCGCCACGTCGTCGAGCACGCCATGGGCGTTCTTCGCCGCGCGCTCGGCGGCCTTGATCGCCTCCCAGTCGCGGGTCTGCTGCTCGGCGGACTTGTCGCGGCTCTCGTCCCCGAAGACGTGGGGGTGGCGCGCGACCATCTTCTCCGAGATCCGGTCGGCCACGGAGTCGAAATCGAAAAGCCCTTTTTCGTCCGCCATTTGCGCGTGAAAGATCACCTGAAGCAGAAGGTCACCGAGCTCGCCCTCCAGCTCGTCCCAGGCGCCGCGCTCGATGGCGTCGGCGACCTCGTAGGCCTCCTCGATCGTGTAGGGCGCGATGGAGGCGAAATCCTGCTCCACGTCCCACGGGCAGCCCCGCTCCGGGTCGCGGAGGCGGGCCATGATCGCCTTGAGGCGCGGCACGCCGCCCCGGGGATCGTGGATGAGCGCGTCGTTCGGGTCGTGGGGCATTGCGGCTCTGTCCGGTTTGAGGTTGAGTGGACCCTGACCCGAGAGAGGTGGGGAGTCCAGCGCATGCCCGTGATCAACCGCATCGCCGGCCTGGCCGAGGACATGACGGCCTGGCGGCGCTACCTGCACGCCCGGCCCGAGATAGGATTCGACTGCCACGACACCGCCGGTTTCGTGGCAGCGACGCTGCGCGGGATCGGCGTGGACGAGCTGCACGAGGGCATCGCGGAAACCGGCGTCGTGGCGGTGATCCGGGGCCGCGCCGAGGGGCCCGGCGTGGGCCTGCGCGCGGACATGGACGCGCTGCCCATGGACGAGACGAGCGGTGCGGCCTGGGCGTCGGAGACGCCGGGGCGGATGCACGCCTGCGGCCATGACGGGCACACCTCGATGCTGCTCGGCGCGGCGCGCTACCTCGCCGAGACGCGCAACTTCGCAGGACGCGCCGTGCTGATCTTCCAGCCCGCCGAGGAGGATGGCGGCGGCGGCGGCGTGATGGTCGAAGACGGCGTGCTCGACCGGTTCGACGTGCGCGAGGTCTACGCGCTGCACAACCGCCCGGGCCTGCCCGAGGGCCATGTCGCCACCCGTGCGGGGCCGATCATGGCGGCGGTGGACGACTACGTGGTGACGCTGAAGGGCAAGGGCGGGCACGCCGCACGGCCCCACGAGACGGTGGACCCGATTCCGCCGCTCACCGCGATCGCGCAGGCGCTGCGCAGCCTCGCCGCGACGGAGGCCGACCCGAGCGCCGAACTCGTCGTCGCGGTGACCCGGCTGCAGGCCGGCACGGCGACGAACGTGGTGCCCGAGACGGCGGCGCTCGCCGGGACGGTGCGCAGTTTCGACCCCGCGCTGCGCGACTGGGCGGAGCGGCGGGTGCGCGAGGTCGTCACGGGGACCGCCGCGGCCTATGGCGTGACGCCGGAGATCGACTACCAGCGCTGGTATCCCGCAACCGTGAACCATGCCCGCGAGGCCGCCTTCGCCGCGGACGTCGCGCGCGAGATCGTCGGGGAGGAGGCGGTGGAGACCGACACGCCCGCCAGCATGGGGGCGGAGGATTTCGCCTACATGCTCGAGGCGCGGCCGGGGGCCTACCTGCTGGTCGGGCAGGGCGACACGCCGATGTGCCACCACCCGGCCTATGATTTCAACGATCGCATCGCGCCGGTCGGGGCCTCGCTGCTGGCCCGGATCGTCGAGCGCGCGCTTCCGCTGGGGTGAGACATGGCGCTCGAGGACGCGAAACGGCAGGTGGACCACGCCTTCACCCGGGAGGAGCTGAAAGGCAACAGCTTCGAGAACACCTTCGGTGGCGCGGTGTCCTTCCTGCGGCGCCGCTACACGAAGGATCTTTCGGGCGTGGATGTGGCGGTGACGGGCGTGCCCTTCGACCAGTCGGTGACGAACCGCCCCGGAACCCGCCTCGGGCCGCGCGCGATCCGCGAGGCGAGCTGTCTCCAGCCCTACGATCCGCCCTGGGGCTGGGGCGGCTACGACCCGATGCAGGACCTCGCCATCGCGGATTACGGCGATCTCGCCTTCGACTATGCCCGCGTGGCGGAGTTTCCCGACGCGCTGACCGCCCATATCCGCACCATCCTCGAGGCTGGCGCGGCGAGCGTGGCGCTGGGCGGCGACCACTATATTTCCTTCCCGATTCTGAAGGCTTACGCCGCGAAGTTTGGGCCGATGTCGCTTCTGCATTTCGACGCCCACACCGACACCTGGGCCGATGACGACATGGACCGCATCGACCACGGCACGATGTTCTACAAGGCGGTGAAGGCGGGCTGCATCGACCCGGCGCGCTCGGTCCAGATCGGCATCCGCACCTACAACCCGGACACGCTGGGCATCCCGATCATCGACGCGCGCGAGGTCCACGAGAACCCCGTCGCCGACACGGTCGCGAAAGTGCGGCGCATCCTGGGCGACGCGCCGGTCTATCTCAGCTTCGACATCGACGCGCTCGACCCGGCCTTCGCGCCCGGCACCGGCACGCCCGTCTGGGGCGGGCTGGCGAGCTGGCAGGCCGCGGCGATCCTGCGCGACCTCGCGGGGATCGACCTTCGGGGCGGCGACGTCGTCGAGGTCTCGCCGCCCTTCGACACCACCGGCGCGACGGCGGTGGCGGGCGCGCATGTGGCGACCGAGATGCTCTGCCTGATCGGGCAGGCTCGCTCGAAAGGGCGGTGAGGGCCTTGCGCCGCGTGCTCCCGGCGCGGCAGACGGGGTGGGAATGATGAAGCGGGGCGGAGGCCGGCGATGACAGGCGTTCTGAAGATCTTGTTCTGGTTCGCGGTGCTGGTGCTGCTCGTCGTGGTGAATGTCGCGGCGTGGGTGCGCTTCGCGCCCACCGACGTCGCGCGGTGGCACGCGGTGCCGCAGGTGGACGGGAACGAGGATCTGCCGGGCGGCGTGAAGCGGCGCGTCGCGGGCGCGGGCGCGGAAGGGCTCGCCGCCTTCGACCGGGTGGCACGCGCCGCGCCGCGCACGCGGGTGCTGGCCGGATCGCCGCAGGAGGGACGGATCACCTACGTCTCGCGCTCGCGGGTCTTCGGCTTTCCCGACTACACGACCGCGGCCCTCGACGGCGAGGATCTCGTCGTCCACGGGCGGCTTCGCTTCGGGCAATCCGATCTCGGGGTCAACAAGGCGCGGGTGGACGGATGGCTGTCAAAGGCCGGCCTCGCCTCCTAGGAGGACGGGGCACACCCTTCCGATATCTCGCGCCACATCGGATTGTTGAGCGACATCTGGCACTGGGCGATGAAGCTGCGGCCGTCCACGGTCAGGCAGATGCTCTCGCCCAGCTCGACCCGCCCGCCGGTGCTGTCGGTGCAGTAGCAGTCCGTGGCGGCAGAGGGGGTTGGCGCGCCGGGCGCGTCGGTGGGCCCCTCGGCGAGCGACGGGCCGGCGGCGAGCCAGCAGACGGGAAGCACGAGCGCGCGCATGGCGGCGAGTGTAGCAAATCGCGCGGTCTTGACCAGACCCGCGCGATGGGGGACAGAGCGGCATGATCCCCACCGACAGGCTCGAGCAGATCTTGCAGCGCTTCCAGTACCTGGAGGCGCGCATGGCGGAGGGCGGCGGCGACCTTGCGCGCCTAGGCCGGGAATATGCCGAGCTGCGCCCGATCGTGGCCGAGATCGAGGCGTGGCGAAAGCTTCGCGCGGACCTGGCGGAGGCGCAGGCGCTTCTGGACGACCCCGACATGGCCGGGCTCGCGCGCGAGGAGATCGCGCGCCTCGAGGCGGACCTGCCCGAGGCGGAGCAGGCGCTCCGGCTTGCGCTCCTGCCGCGCGACGCGGCCGACGCGCGCCCCGCCATGCTGGAGATCCGGCCCGGCACCGGGGGCGAGGAGGCGGCGCTCTTCGCGGCCGATCTCATGCGCATGTACCAGCGCTACGCAGAGGCGAAGGGCTGGAGCTTCGAGGTCGTCGAGCAGCAGGAAAGCGAGCTCGGCGGCATCCGCGAGCTGGTGGCGCAGGTGAAGGGGGAGGGCGTCTTCGCCCGGCTCAAGTACGAATCCGGCGTCCACCGCGTGCAGCGCGTGCCGGCGACGGAATCCGGCGGGCGCATCCACACCTCGGCGGCGACCGTCGCGGTGCTGCCGCAGGCCGAGGATGTGGACGTTTCCATCGACCCGGCCGAGCTGCGCATCGACACCATGCGCAGCTCCGGCGCGGGCGGGCAGCACGTGAACACGACCGATTCGGCGGTTCGGGTCACCCATCTGCCCACGGGCATCGTGGTCACGAGTTCGGAGAAGTCCCAGCACCGCAACCGCGAGATCGCCATGCAGGTGCTCAAGGCGCGGCTCTTCGATATCGAGCGCCGTCGCGCAGCGGACGCGCGCGCCAGCGCGCGCAAGGCGCAGGTCGGCTCGGGCGACCGGTCGGAACGCATCCGCACCTACAACTTCCCCCAGGGGCGGATGACCGACCACCGCATCAACCTGACGCTCTACAAGCTCGACCAGATCCTCGCCGGGGACCTCGACGAGGTGATCGACGCGCTGATCGCCGACGCGCAGGCGGCGGAGCTGGCCGAGATGGAGGGATGACCGTCACCGAGGCGCTGGCGCGCGGCACGGCGCAGCTCCGCCTGGCGGGGATCGAGGGCGCGGCGCGCGACGCGCGGCGGCTTCTGGCGGGCGCCCTCGGCGTCGAGGCGGGGCGGGTCGGCGCGATGGGGCCGGACCCGGTGCCGCCGGAGACGCAAGAGCGGTTCCTGAAGATGCTGAACGCCCGCGCGGCCCGCCGCCCGGTGGCACGCATCCTCGGGCGGCGCGTGTTCTGGGGCCGCGATTTCAAGGTCGGCGACGCCGTGCTCGATCCGCGTCCCGAGACCGAGACGCTGCTTGCCATCGCGCTGATGTCGCCCGCCCGGCGGATCCTCGACCTGGGCACCGGCAGCGGCATCCTCGCCGTCTCTCTCCTCGCGGAATGGCCCGGCGCGCGGGGCGTGGCGACCGACATCAGCGCCGCGGCGCTCGCCATCGCGCGGGCCAACGCGACGCGGCACGGGGTGGCCGACCGGCTCCGGCTCGTCGAAAGCGACTGGTTCGCCGATGTGACCGGCCGCTTCGACCTGGTCGTGTCGAACCCGCCCTACATCGCCGAGGCGGAGCTTGCCGATCTCGCGCCCGAGGTGCGGCTCCACGATCCGCCGCAGGCACTCTGCCCGGGCGGCGACGGGCTCGACGCCTACCGCGCCATCGCCGCGGGCGCCCCGGGGCACCTCGCGGCGGGCGGGCGCCTGGCCGTGGAGATCGGACCGACGCAGGGCGACGCGGTCGCGGGTCTTTTCGCGGCGGCGGGTCTTGAAGACATCACCGTGCATGCCGATCTCGATGACAGGGATCGCGTCGTGTCGGCGCGTTGCCCGGCGTGATTTCTGCCTGAAAACCGGCGTAAATCCGCAGGCGGGCCGGATTTCCCCCTTGTCTCGACCGCGCCGACATGGTTACACAAGGCGTAGTCGCGGCAGTGGACACCCAAGGGGCTCGTCCCGGTCGCACGCCAAGCCAGACAATCCGCTCTTCCGATCCATGAAGCGGCGCGGCACATCCGCATGACGGCGCGAAGCGGCAAAACCGAAACAGGCTGGACAAGAGCTACATGAGATCTTCCAAAGCAAGGTCGCGGTCGAAGTCGAACCGCTCCCGTTCCGTGGGCAACGTGGTCAACCGCGTGTTCGACAGTTCGGGACCAGAGGGCAAGGTGCGCGGCACCCCCCAGCAGATCATCGACAAGTACAACCAGCTCGCCCGCGACGCGCAGCTGTCCAACGACCGTGTCGCGACCGAGAACTTCCAGCAGCACGCGGAACATTACCTGCGCCTGCTCTCCGAAGCGCAGCGCGAGCAGGAAGCCCGCCGCGAGCAGCAGGAGCGCGAGAATCGCGAACGCCAGGCGCAGCGCGACCGCGAGCGTGCCGAGCGCGAGGCCGCGCAGGGCGGCGGCGAGGGTGGTGGCGAAACCCCCTCGCAGGACAAGCCGCAGACCGGCGGAGAGGGTGAGAGCGGCCTCGTCGAGACGCCCGAGAGCCGCCCGAAGCCGCGCCGCAGCCGCAAGCCGCGCTCCGAACAGCGCTCCGAAGGATCGCAGGATGGCGGCTCGTCGGGCCGCGACGGCGGCGGTGGCGGCTCGCAGGAGGCCGCGGAGTAGCGCCTCAGCCCCGGTCCCGCGCGGCCACGGCGTGCGCCAGCGCGCAGAACGCCTCCAACCCGATATCCTCGGCCCGCGCCGTCGGCGCGATGCCTGCCGCCGAGAGCAGATCGCCCACGTCCGGGCCAAGCCCCTTGAGCGCGGAGCGCAGCATCTTGCGGCGCTGCCCGAACGCCATCGCCACGACGCGGCTCAGCACCGCCGGGTCGGCGGGGTACCGCGGCGCCGGCAGCGCCTCGAGCCGCACCACTGCCGAGGAGACCTTGGGCGGGGGCGTGAACGCCGCCGGTGGAAGCTGCATGACGATCCGCGCCTCGGCACGCCACTGCGCCAGCACCGCGAGCCGCCCGTAGGTCCTGGAGCCTGGAGGCGCCACGATGCGCTCTGCGACCTCGCGCTGGAACATCAGGGTCAGGCTGTCCCAGAAGGGCGGCCAGACCTTCGGCGTGAGCCAGCGCACCAGAAGCTCGGTGCCCACGTTGTAGGGCAGGTTCGCGACCACCTTCACCGGCCTCGAGAGATGGGCGAGGGGATCCACCTCCAGCGCGTCGCCGTGAATGACGGTCAGCCGGCCCGGATAGGCGGCGGCGATCTCTTCCAGGGCGGGCAGGCAGCGGGCGTCCTTTTCGACGGCCAGCACGCGCCGCGCGCCCTCGGCCAGAAGCCCGCGCGTGAGCCCGCCGGGGCCGGGCCCCACCTCGAGCACATCCGCGCCCGACAGATCGCCCGCCGCGCGCGCGATCCTGGCGGTGAGGTTCAGATCCAGAAGGAAGTTCTGGCCGAGCGCCTTGCGCGCCGAGAGCCCGTGGCGGGCGATCACCTCGCGCAGCGGGGGCAGGTCGTCGATGGCGCTCATGCCGCTTGCGCCGCCCGCGTCCGGCACGTGCCCGCGCCGGTCATGCCGCCCCGCCGGACAGGCGCCAGGCGAGGTCGAGCGCGGCGAGTGTGGAGGCGGGGTTCGCGCGGCCCGTGCCCGCGATGTCGAGCGCCGTGCCGTGATCGGGCGAGGTGCGCAGGAAGGGCAGGCCCAGCGTCAGGTTCACGCCGCGGTCGAAGTCGAGCGTCTTGACCGGGATCAGCGCCTGGTCGTGATACATCGCCACCGCCGCGTCGTAGTCCGCCCGCGCGGCGGCGTGGAACATCGTGTCGGCCGGGCGCGGCCCCGAAAGATCGAGCCCCTCCTCGCGCAGGCGCTCGAGCAGGGGGGAGATCCACGCGATCTCCTCGCGGCCCATGCGCCCCGCCTCGCCGGCGTGGGGGTTGAGGCCCGTGACCGCGATACGGGGGTGCGCGATACCGAAAAGGCGCACCAGCCCGTCATGGGTCAGCCGGATCGCGCTTTCCAGCACCTCGGGCGTGAGGGCGCGGGGCACCTCGGAAAGCGGGATATGGATCGTGGCGGGCACCACCCGCAACTCTGGCGAGACCAGCATCATCGCCACGCAATCCACCTCGCCCAGCGCGGCGAGATACTCGGTGTGGCCGGGAAAGGCGAAGCCCGCGCCCTCGGCCAGCACGGATTTCTGGATCGGCAGCGTGCAGAGCGCGCGGGCGCGGCCGCCCCGCACCAGCCGGACGCCCAGGGCGATGGCCTCGATCACCGCGGCGGCGTTGGCGGGATCGGGCCGGCCGGGGCGCGCCGGGGCCGGGAAGGGCAGGCGCAGCACCGGCAGACCGTGCCGCGACGCCTCCGCTGCCTCTTCCGGCGCGTCGATCTCGGTTGTGGGCGTGCCTGGCGGCAGATGCCCCGGATCGCCGATCAGGAAGAAGGGGCGCGTGGCGCCCAGCGCCTGCCATGCCCGGGCCGCAAGTTCGGGCCCGATTCCTGCGGGCTCGCCGCAGCTGACGGCCACGGGCGGCGCGGTCATGGCTCGACGATGCGCGCCTCGGAGCGCAGCTGCTGCAGCAGGCTGTCGGCGTAGGAGGCGAGGCGCCGGTTCCTGAGCCCGATCTCGATCTCCTCGCGCGAGACGTCCTCCGCGATCTCCGGCGTGCGGCCGCAGAGCATCAGCAGAACGAGGTTCGCGTTGCCCGCGGCGTCGCGCCGGGTCAGCGCGGTCGAGATCTCGCCGTCGTCGAGCCGCGAGAGTTCCAGCGCGACGTCGCGCGGCACCTCGTCGGGCGGCAGGCTGACGCGTTCGAGCCGCTCGTCGGGCTGGCCGAGATTGACGCCGTAAAGGTCGTCGCAGCGGTCGACCGCGGCGCGGACGCGTGCGGCTTCGGCCAGCGCGGCCTCGGTGCGGCCGCCCGGGATGAGGTAGCTGGCGTATTCGATCGCCGCGTAGTCGGGCGCGGTATACTCCGTCTCCTCGATGTCGCGCAGCTGGAAGAGGGCGATCGCGCCGTCCAGCGGGATCGGGTCCGAGACATCGCCCGGCCCGAGCGCCAGGATCAGCGGCCGCAGCCCCGGCGGCAGCCGCGTGAGCTCCTGCCAGGGAAGCTGTCCGCCGGAGCGGGCGGAGGGCGCGGCCGAGAAGCGGCGCGCCGCCTCGGAGAACTGGGCCTCGGTGGTGTATCGGGAAATCTCGCCGGCGCGGGCGCGGATCTCGTCCTGGCGGGCCGGGTCCAGCGGAAGGATGATCTCGGCCAGCCTGACGCGGACGTTGCCCGCCCCGTCGCCGCCGATGGCGCGGTCGATCTCGCCCTCGCTCACCTCGGCGCGCCCGGCGAAGCGGGCCCGCACGAGATTGCGCCAGCCGATGCCCGCGCGCACGAAATCCACCAGCGTCTCCTGGGCCACGCCGCTCGCTTCGAGGGCCTGCACCAGCTCGTCGGGCGAGAGGTTCGCGCGGCCGGCGAATTCCGTCACGCCCTCGGCGATCTGTTCCTCGGTGGGCAGAAGGCCCGCGCGGCGCACCTCTGCCAGCTTGAGACGGTCGTCGATCAGCTGCTCGCGGGCCTGCTCGGCCGGGTTGCCGGGGGCGTTGAGCAGGACGAGGAACCGCTCGCGCTGCTGGAGTTCGTAACGCGTGATCACCTGGTCGTCGACGATGATGGCGGGCGCGAAGAGTCCCTGCGCCGCGAGCGGAGCGGCGAGGGCGACCGCGGCTGCCAGCGCGAGTGCCATCCGCCGCGCCGGTTCGATGAGCGATTTCAGTTGCATCTGCGTCGGTACTCCTTGGCGCTGCCACCCGTGCTATAACCTTTGAGCGCGATCGTCAGCCCGAAATCCGTATCGGGTTCGAGACTAGCGGAGCTGGCATAGTTCCGCGAGGCGGAAAGCGCGACCTCCAGACACTCGTTGCGGTAGGCAAGGCCCAGTTTCGCGCGCGCGGGGCGTCTTCCGGCGATGTCGTAGCGCCACTCCGCGCTGCCCGTCCAGTGCCGGCTGAGGCGATAGTCGGCGTCGAAGCTCCATTCCGATATCGCGCTGGGGCGCGCCTCGGCCGCATCGGCCGGCAGCAGCAGGTAGCTCGCGCCGAGCCCCAGCCGGTCGGTGCTCCAGGTGCCGCGCGCTTCGGCCTTGTTGACGTCTCCCAGCGTGGCGAAGAGACCGCGCGCCTGCAGGGAAAGTCCCTCGGCCAGCTCGAGCTGGCCCGCGACCAGCCAGTCCGAGGCGCCGCTGTCGAGGCCGGAGGCCGCGGTGAAGGCCGCGTCGGGATCGTCGCGCCAGACGCGCCCGAGCACGAGGCCCGCGCTCCACCCGTCCGGGTCCTCGCGGACCCAGCGCAGCCCGGCGGCCCCGCGCAGGCCGCGCTCGCGCCGGTCCGCGGCCGGAAAGCGGGAGAGCGCCAGCAGGTTCGCCTCGTCGAATTCGGGCAGGGTGCTCTCTTCGGGGGCGATGTCCGCGCGATCCCCGCCCGACCAGGCGATCATCGCCACGGGTTCGAGAAGCTGGCGCGCCCCGCCGCTCTCGGTCCGCACCAGCGGCCAGCGAAGCTCTGCGCCGAGCGCGGGCGTCACGACCGTGTCGGCCCCGGCCCCGGTGCTGTCCTGCGCGACATCGAGGTGATCGACCGCGAGGCCGGCGCGCAGCCCCGCGCGCAGGCCGGCCGGCCCGGTCCAGCGCCGTTCCCAGTCGATTTCGGCGGTCAGGCGCGCCATGTCGCGGCCCAGCACGTCGGCGTCCGACGTGCGGAAATGGCCGTGCGCGGACAGGCCGAGCCGCGCCAGCCCGCCGATCGCGGCGGGCCGCATCAGCCGCTCATAGAGAATGTTGGCGGTACGGGTGGGCTGGGTGGAGTTGCTTTCGCCGTCGCGCAGGGTCTGGTAGTAGCTGAAGCCGGCCTCCAGATAGTCCCGGTCGCGCACGCGCGACAGCGTGAGCCCGCTGCGCAGCCGGTCCTTGTCGGCATAGCCGTAATCGTTGAGGTAGGCGCGGTCGCTGACCGCCTCGATGGCGAAGCGCAGCCGGTAGCCGCGCGGCAGGCCGGTCTCGCCCGCGCCGATGACATAGCCGCGCAAGCCGTCCCGGCCGAGGCTGTCGCGGCTCGCCGCCGCGTCGATCTGCATGTCGCCATCCGCGAAGGCGCGGCGGTAGCGCAGCTCCAGCGTGCGCGTCTCCGACGACAGGTAGGGCGTGAGCGTCACGTCCTGGTGCGGGCCGACGGGAATGAAATAGGGTATCTTCAGCCCGAAGCCCAGCCGCTCGGTGTTGCGCACCCGGGGAAAGAGAAAACCGCGCGCCCGCTCCAGCGTCGGATCGGGCAGGCGCAGCCGCGGCAGGTAGAGCACCGGCACGTCCAGCACCCGCAACTGCGCGTCGTCGAAGTAGATCTGGCGGGCCTTTTCGTCATGGATCACGCGCCGCGCGCGGATCTGCCAGAGCGGCGGCTCGTCGCCGCAGACCTGGCAGGAGGTCACGGCCGTGCGCGTCATCATCGAGTAGCGGCCGCGCACGCGGGTCAACTGCGCGCTGGCGAGCTGGAGCTGGCGGTCGAGGACCAGCCGCGCGCCGGCGATCAGCCCGTCGCGCAGCCCTTCGTCCAGATCGGCCGCGTCGGCGAGGATCACCGCGCCGCTCTCGGGATCCTCGATCCGGATCGGGCCTTCCACGACCAGCCGCCCGGCGGCGCCGTCATAGCGCAGCCGCGAGGCGCTGAGCCGGACGTCGCCCTGAAGCGCCTCGACGTCGCCCTCGGCGACGAGCGTGTCGTTGTCCTGCAGGAAGACCCGGTCGGCGACCAGGAACACGGGCTCGTCCTGCGCCGCCGCCGGGCCGGCGAGAAACGCCGCGGCGAGGAACACGCGCGCATGCCGCCAGACCGCGGCCCGCATCAGCCTTCCTCCATGTTCAGCAGCACGCCCATCGCCAGCAAGACAGAGGCCAAGGGCGGCGTCCAGGCCGCGAGCCAGGGTGCAAGCTGCCCGCTTTCGCCGAGGATCTGCGCGAAATTGCGGATGTAGTAGAGTCCGAAGCCCAGCATCACCGCGGCCAGCACGAAAAGCCCCGTGCGGCCCGCGCGGGCGTGGCGCATGGTGAAGGCCGCCCCCACCATCATCATCGAGATCAGGAAGAGCGGGCGCGAGAGTTCCATCTGGAACCACACCGCGTGGCGCCGCGCCGAGAAGCCCGCCTCTTCCAGCGTCGAGATGAAGGCGGGCAGGTGCCAGATCGAGACCGAGGCGGGCTGGCCGAAGCTGTCCCGGATGCCTTCGCGGGTGAGCGTGGAGGGCAGGGTGAGGCGGTCGTGCACCGTCGCCGCCGCCTCCGGGTTGGTGCCGGTGGCGAGCGGCCAGTCCTTCGCCTGCGAAAGCTCCCAGGCCCCGTCGCCGAGCTCGGCGCGGGCGGCCTCGATCCGGCGGACCGGCCCGCCGCCTGGCGCGTAGGAGACGAAGCTCACGTCGTAAAGCACGGTGGCGTCGGCATTGGCGCGGTCGGCGCGGATCACCGTCTGCCCGCTGGCGCCGCCCTGGCGCAGCCAGAGGCCCTCGCGCCCGATCGAGATGACCGACCCGCCGCCGCCGTATCTTTCGCGCAACTCGGCGTAGCGCTCCGAAGTGGCCGCGACGAGCGGATTGCCCAGGGTCAGCGTCGCGGCGCCGATCAGGGCGGCCACGACGAGCGGACCCAGAAGCGCGGTGAGGCCGGAGCGTCCCGCCGCACGGGTGACCACCAGCTCCGAGGACCGCGAGAGACCCAGGAAGAGGCCGATGGCCGACAGGATCATCACCAGCGGCAGGAACTGGTAAAGCACCTGCGGCATGTTCAGCAGCGTGATCTTCATGATCTCGCCGAATCCGGCCTCCTCGAAGCGGCGCAGCTGCTCCACCATGTCGATGAGGCCCAGAAACAGGAAGAAGACGAGCAGGAGCCCGCCGAAAAGCTGCGCGAAGCGCCGCGCGAAGTAGAGATGCAGGATCATGCCGCCGCGCCCTCCGCCGGGTCGGGCGCGCGGACCCTGCGCCGCCGCCGGGGCCGCGCCGCCTGCCAGAGCATCCACGCCGAGATCGCGAAACCCAGCGCCGCAGGCAGATAGACCGCGGGCCAGAGCGCGGGATTGTTCCGGACCGGGGTCACGACGGCGCCCTTGGCGACCTCCACCAGCACCAGAAGAAAGATGGCGAGCGCGATCCGCCGGCCCATGCCGAGCCGGCTGAAACCGCCGGCCACGAGGGTCGAGAAGCCGATGAGCGCGGCCACCGCCACGAGCAGCGGCTCGGTGAAGCGCAGATGCGCCTCCTGCAGCACGCGGCCCACGTCCTGGCCGGTGATCCCGGCGGCGCGCCCTGGGTCGCCGAGCAGCGCGAGGGTCGAAAGGGTGCGCACGTTGGGACGCGGCGGCCCGCGCGCGGCGACGAGGCTGCTGACATCGTAGGCCAGCTCGTCGAAGCTCGTGGTGGACAGGCGCCTGTCGGCCCGGAAGAGCGTCTGCGCCATGCCGTCGACCATCACCAGCCGCGTGGCCGCGTCCTCGCGCAGCAGGAAGGCGCGCTCGGCGGTGTAGGTCACCGGCCGGTCGGCGCGCCGGCGGTCCGAGAGGTATACGTCGCGCAGCTCGCCCGCGGGCGTGATCTCGCGGATGTAGAAGGTCACGCCCTCGGACGGGTTGAGGAAGACGCCCTCGCGGAAAAGCTTGGCCGAGAGGGATTCGGCGATCTCGGCCTCGCGCTGGGCGAACTGCGCGCCGCTGGCCGGGATCAGCACGTGGCTCAGCGCCGCGGTCATCGCCGCGAGGATGAGGCCGTAGACCGCCACGGGCCGGGCGAGGCGCCAGGGCGAGTAGCCCGTGGCCTGCACCACCGTCAGCTCGCTCTCGTTGGAAAGCCGGTTGGTGACGTAGACCGCGGCCGCGAAGGCCGAAAGCGGCATCACCTGTCCGACCACCTTGGGCAGGCTGAGCAGCGTGAACTCCAGCACCACGGTCGCGGAATGACCCGCCGCGATCAGCCGGTCGAAAAGCTGCACCGCCTGGTTCACCCAGTAGACGGAGACCAGAACGAGCGCGAAGAAGCCGAACAGCACCATGAGCTGCGACAGCATGTAACGGTCGAAACGGGCCAAGCGTCCCCCCAGACGGCAACCGCACCGCGCTCAGTCCTATCGGAAAGGCCCGCGGCCTGAAACTGCTATCTGGCAGAGCCGGCGCACCCGCGCTAGGACGTGGGGCACGATCCGGACAGAAAATGCAGGGAGCCGCCGATGACCCGACCCGTCGCCGTGACATTCGCCGAAACCGATCTCGACACGCTGGCAGACCGCGAGGGGCGCGTCGCCGTCCTCGTCGAGGAGAGCGGGCGGCTCGACGCCGGCGCGCGCCGGGTGAACCGGCTGACCAAGGGCGCGGTGGCGCGCGCGGTCGAGTCGCCGCGCTTTGCCAAGCTGAAGCCGGGCGAGGCGATCACCCTGGCCTGGCCCACCGGCATGGCCGCCGAGGCGGTGGAGATCGTCAGCCTGCCGCGCCGGCCCTCGGTGGCTGAGGCGCGCAAGGCCGGCGCGCGGGTGGCGCGCGGCGAGGGGGCGCTCACGGTGCTGGCGGGCAATCGCCGCAATGCCGCGGAACTCGCCCTGGGCGCGGCGCTGCGCGCCTACGCGTTCACCGAGCACAAGGGCGAAGAGGCCCCCGCGCCCGGCCCGGTCACGGTGATGGTGTCCGACCCGAGCGCGGCCGAGGCCGCCTGGGTGCCCTGCGCCGCCCGCGTCGAGGGCGTCTATCTCACCCGCGACCTCGTGAGCGAGCCCGCCAACATCCTCAACACGATCCAGTTCGCCGAACGGCTCGAGGGGCTGCGCGACGCCGGCGTGGAGGTGGAGGTTCTGGAAGAGCCCGACCTCGAGAAGCTCGGCATGGGCAGCCTGCTGTCGGTGGGGCAGGGCTCTGCCGCGCCCTCCAAGGTGGTGGTGATGCAATGGAAGGGCGGCGCGAAGGATGCCGCGCCGCTCGCGCTTGTCGGCAAGGGCGTGGTCTTCGACACCGGGGGCATCTCGCTCAAGCCGGCGCTGGGCATGGAGGACATGACGATGGACATGGGCGGCGCGGCGGTCGTGTCCGGCGTGATGCGGACAGTGGCGCTGCGCAAGGCGAAGGCCAACGTGGTGGGTATCGTGGGCCTCGTCGAGAACATGCCCTCGGGCACGGCCATGCGGCCGGGCGACGTGGTGACCTCGATGAAGGGCGACACGATCGAGGTGATCAACACCGATGCCGAGGGCCGTCTCGTGCTGGCGGACGCGATGTGGTACGCTCAGGAGCGTTTCAAGCCTGCCGGGATGATCGACCTGGCCACGCTCACGGGCGCGATGATCATCGCGCTCGGCCACGAGAAGGCGGGCGTGTTCTCGAACGACGACAAGCTGGCGGCGGCGTTCCTGAAGGCGGCCGAGGCGGAGGACGAGGGCGCGTGGCGCCTGCCCATGGGCGATGCCTATGACGAGCTGATCAAGAGCGATATCGCGGACATGAAGAACGTGGGCGGCCGCACCGCGGGCTCGATCACCGCGGCGCAGTTCTTGGGCCGGTTCGTCAAGGAAGAGACCCCCTGGATTCACCTCGACATCGCGGGCGTGGCGCGGGTCGGCAAGGACACCGCGCTCGCGCCGAAGGGGGCCACGGGCTGGGGCGTGCTCGCGCTCGACCGGCTGGTGGCCGACCGTTTCGAGGACTGATGGGCGCGGCCTACTTCTACCACCTCACCCGCCGCCCGCTCGAGGAGGCGCTGCCGCAGCTTCTCGAGCGGGCGCTGGCGCAGGGCTGGCGGGTGGCGGTGCGCGGCACGGATCCCGAGCGGATCGACTGGCTCGACCAGAAGCTCTGGCTCGGGCCGGAGGAGCGTTTCCTGCCGCACGGGCAGGCGGGCGGCCCGCATGACGCCCTCCAGCCGGTTCTGCTGACGACCTCGCACGAGGCCCCGAACGCCGCGGCCTGCGTGATGGCCGTGGACGGCGCACGCGTCTCGCCCGAGGAGACCGCGGCCCTCGAACGGGTGTGCATCCTTTTCGACGGCAACGACAGCGCGGCGGTGGAGGCGGCCCGCGACCAGTGGCGCACGCTCACCGGCGCGGGCTGCACCGCGCAATACTGGTCGGAGGCGTCGGGCCGCTGGGAGAAGAAGGCCGAGGCCTGAACCCGCTCAAGTGGCGCGCATGAGCGCGGCGAGCAGGCCTGGCAGCCTTGCGCGGCCGACGAGGTCGCCAAGCCCCTCGGGCGTCTCGGGAAGGCCTCGCCGCGCGGCCTCCGAAAGGGTGCGGCTGTCGGCGTAAGGGTAGAGCTCGTCCCACGCCACCTGCGCCTCGCGGCAGAAGATGTCGGCGCCGAGATCTCCGATCCCCTTGAATTCCCGGAGCAGGCGATGCTCCTCGTCCGGGTCGCGCCCCGCGGCCTGGCGCAGGCGGCGCAGGTCGCCGCCGTAGTCGTCGAGGAGCTTTTCGGCCAGCTCTCCCAGCATGGTCGCCGTCTTCTCGTCGAAGCGCGCGTAGCCCGCGCCGTTCAGGACCTCCACCCGCTCCTGCCAGGTGCTGTCGGCCAGTTTCGCGGGGGTGGTCCAGCCCGCCTCTGCAAGCGCGGCGGCGGCGCGCATGGCGAGATCCGAGGAGATCCGCGCGCTGAGCAGAAGCGCCGCGCACAGGAACCGGAAGAGTGGCGCAGGCGTGTTCTGCGAAAGCTCGAGGCCGAGCTCCCCGGCGAGCGAGGGGCCGTGGCGCGCCATCAGATCGGCCGCGATGTCCTTCTGCGTCGTGCCGGTCACGTCGTCCTCCTTCGGGCAGAGCTTCGCCCGCAATGCCCGCCCCCGGCAATGACGCGCGTCAACCGGTGCCTGCGCGCGTCCGGCCTCAGCCCCGGTGCCGCACCGCCTCGAAGCCCGAGACCACGTCGAGAAGCTCTCGCGTGATCGTCTCCTGGCGTTTCAGGCGGTAGCGGCCCTCAAGCTCCTCGCGCCGGTCGTCGATGTTGCGCTCGGCGCTCTGCATCGCGGCGAGCCGGGAGGCGTGCTCGCTCGCCAGCGATTCGGCGAAGCCGCGGTAGATCGCCACGAAGACATGCTGGCGGACGAGCCAGGAAAAGAGCGCGGACCGCTCCATCCGGTAGGTCGGGCGCGACGGCCCGGACCAGGGCCGCGCGGCCAGTTCCCGCAGATACCGCTCCGGCACGGGCACGAGGCGCCGGTCCATCGGCTGGGCGAGCGCGTCCTGCGTCCGGCGGTTGTAGGCCAGCGTCACCGACCGCACCTCGCCCGCCGAGACGCGCCGCTCGATCTCCACCGAGAGGGCGTTGACCGCCTGCGCCAGTCCCGAGATTGAGCCGGGCAGCGTGAAGACCCCGTCGGCCGGCGCGCCCAGCGCCTCGAGCCGCGCGGCGGCGCGGATGCCCACCACGCCCACCAGCCGGGTATGGCCGTCCCGCACGGTCTCCAGCCAGGTCGATGCGTGCTGCGCGATCCGGTCGTTGAAACGCCCGCACAGCCCGCGATCCGAGCCGAGGACCACTAGACCGTCGGGCCCTTTCGACGACGCGCCGCGGCGCTCCAGCGGCGGGCCGTCGCGCAGCACGACCTGCAACCCCATTTCCACCGAGCGCTCGTATTCGCCCACCGCCTCCACCGCGCGCTCGTAGCCGCGGATGCTGGCCGAGGAGAGCGATTTCATCGTCCGCACGATGGCGCGGATATCGCCGGTGGTGTCGAGCTTCTCGCCGAGCGACTCAAGCGTTTCCATCGCCGCGCTCCCCGCCCGAACCGCCCCCGCGCATGTCGTCGAGCGCGCCCTCCATCGCCTTCAGAAGCGCGTCGCGGTCCGCGTCCTCCAGCGCGCCGCCCTCCGCAAGGCGGGTGGTGATCTCCTCGCAATTCTTTCGCGCGGCGTCCATCGCGCGCCGCTCCGCCCGGGCGATGTTCTCCACGGGGATGTCGTCGAAAAGGCCCGACGTGGCGGCGAGCAGGGCGGCGATCTGGTCGGGCACCGAGAGGTGCAGGCCTTCGGACTGGCGCAGTATCTCGCGCACCCGCCGCCCGCGGGCGAGCTTGGTGCGCGTCTCCTCGTCCATCTGGGTGCCGAAGCGCGCGAAGGTCTCGAGCTCCTCGAACTGGGTGTAGAAAAGCCGCAGGTCGCCGGCCACGGCGCGGTAGGCGGGCAGCTGCGCCTTGCCGCCCACGCGGCTCACCGACTTGCCCACGTCGATGGCGGGAAGCTGTCCCTTCTCGAAAAGCTTGGGCGACAGGTAGATCTGCCCGTCGGTGATCGAGATGAGGTTGGTGGGGATGTAGGCGGAGATGTTCTGCGCCTGCGTCTCGATCACCGGCAGCGCCGTGAGCGAGCCGCCGCCATGGGCGTCGCGCAGATGGGTTGCGCGTTCCAGCAGCCTTGAGTGAATGTAGAAGATGTCGCCCGGGTAGGCCTCGCGCCCCGGCGGGCGGCGCAGCAGCAGCGAGATCTCGCGATAGGCGCGGGCGTGGCGCGTGAGGTCGTCGTAGACGATCAGGACGTCGCGGCCCTCGGCCATGAACGCCTCGGCGATGCTGGTGGCGGCGTAGGGCGCGATGAACTGCAGCCCCGGCGCGTCCTCGCCGCTCGCCGCGACGACGACCGTGCGCTCCAGCGCGCCCTCGTCCCGCAGCCGCTGGATCACCCGCGCCACCGCCGAGGCGCGCTGGCCCACGGCGCAATAGACCGAGACGACGCCGCTGTCGGCCTGGTTGAGGATCGTGTCGACCGCGATGGCGGTCTTGCCGGTCTGCCGGTCGCCGAGGATGAGCTGGCGCTGACCCAGGCCCACGGGGACCGCCGCATCCACCGCCTTGATCCCGGTCTGAAGCGGCACCTCCACCGGCGCGCGATGCATGATGGGCGGCGCGGTGCGTTCCACCGGGGCGCGGTCCTCGGCCTCGAGCCGCCCCGCCTCGTCGAGGGGCCGGCCGAGCGCGTCCACCACGCGGCCCAGAAGCGCGCGACCCACGGGCACGTCCACCACCCGGTGCGTGCGGCGCACCCGGTCGCCGGGCCGGATGCTTTCGGTTGGCCCCAGAACCATCACGCCGGTTTCCCGCTCGCCCAGGCTGGAGGCGATCCCCATGAGCCCCGCGCCGAAGCTGACGAGTTCGTCGGCGTGCAGGTCGGTGAAGCCCACGACCCGCGCGACCCCGTTGCCCACGCTCGTCACATGGGCCAGGTCGGCCACCTCGAGCTCGGGCCGGGTGTCCTCCAGAAGCGTCTCCAGCGGCTCGAAGAACGCCGCGCGCCCGATCTCGTCGCGCAGCGTCATGCGTCCGCCGCCTTGCGCGCCCCGCCATCCCGCGCGGTGTCGGTCCGGGCCTCGATCGCCTCGCGCACCGTGTCCTCCAGCCGGTCGAGGTGCCGCTCGCCCGACCAGCGCACCGTCTGGTCGCCCGCGGTGAGGCTGAGGCCGATCAGGAGATCGGGGTCGGTGTCGAAGCGGATCCGGGCGTCCTCGTCGTCGAGGATCCCGCGGATGGCGTGCGCCACATGCGCGCGCGCCTCCTCGGGCAGGTCGAGCCCGCTTTCGACGACGAGCGGCCCCTCCGCATCGGCGGCCGCGCCCGAGAGCCGCGCGCGCGCGTCCTCGTCCAGCGCCTCGAGCCGGCGCGCGAATTCCCGCGCGGTCTGCGCGGCCAGCTCGGTGTCGGCGAAGTCGCGCAGAAGCCGGCGCACGGTCTCGAGGATGAAACGGTAGACTCGCTCCTGCAGGCTTCCGACGATCTGGTGGCGCTCGTCCTCGAGATGGCCGAGCCAGGCGCGGCGCTTCCGGTCCACCTCTTCGCGCGCCTGCGTTTCCAGCTCGCCGCGAAGCTCCTCGGCGTCCTTGCGCGCCTCGGCGAGGATGTCCTCGCGCCGGCTTTCGAGATCCTCGCGCTCTTCGCGCAGGCGCGTCTTCTCGTCCTCGGCGGTACGGCGCGCGTCGCGGGCCTCGGCCATCCGGTCGGCGATGCGCGCCTCGCGCCGCGCCATGGCCGCGGTGATCGGGCCGTAGAGGAAGCGTTGGAGCAGCCAGATCAGGATGAGGAAGTTGACCAGCTGCGCCGCGAAGGTGATCCAGTCGACCTCCACCGCCTAGCCTCCCGCGGCCTGTGTCGCGACCTCCGTGAACGGGTTGGCGAAGAGCAGGATCATCGCCACGACGAAGCAGTAGATCGCGGTCGACTCGATCATCGCGAGGCTCACGAAGAGGGTGCGCGTGATCGTGTTGGAGGCGTCCGGCTGCTGCGCGATCGCGCTGAGCGCGCTTGCCGCCGCGCGCCCTTCGGCGAGCGCGGGCGCGATCGCGCCGACGGTGATCGTCAGCCCCGCCGTGACGATCGAGGCGATCGCGACCAGTGTGGACGTGTCCATTCTCAGTCTCCCTTGCTAGAGCGGTCCTGCGCGTCGGTCTCGCGTTCGCGCCGGCTGCGCGTGGCCGAGGCAATGTAGACCATCGCCAGGACGGCGAAGATATAGGCCTGGATGAGCCCGGTGAGCAGCCCCAGAAGGCGCATCACGACGGGAAAGAAGAACGGCGCGATGCTGATCAGGATGCCCACGATCACCGTGCCGCTCATCACGTTGCCGTAAAGCCGCACGGCGAGCGAGATCGTGCGCGAGATCTCGCTGATGATGTTGAAGGGCAGCATGAAGGGCGTGGGCCGGATGTAGGTGCGCAGGTAGCCCAGGATCCCGCGCTCGGTGATCGAGAAGAGCGGCACCGCGATCAGCACCGCCACCGCCAGCGCCGCCGTCGTCGACAGCGAGCCGGTGGGCGGGACATAGCCCGGCACCACCGTCAGCAGGTTCGACACCGCGATGAACAGGAAAAGCGTGCCGATGAAGGGCAGGTAGCGCCCCGGCCGGTCGGCGCCGATCTCGGCGATCTGGTCGCGGATGCCGGTGACGACGACCTCGAGCATCACCTGCCAGCGCGAGACCGTCTCGCCCTCCGACAGGCGCGAGGTGATCGCCCAGGAGACGGCGACCAGAAGCGCCATCACCGCCCAGGTGAAGACGATCGTGGCGTTGAGCGCGATACCCCGCCATTCGTGCAGGACCCACGCGTCGGGGCTGATCTCCATCGCCTAGCCCTCCCGCGTGGGGCGCCGCGCGGCCCGCGTGGCCCAGAGCCGCGCGGCGAGAAACCCCAGCGCCGCAAGGCCGATCCCGGCCGCACCGACGCCCGTGGCGATCGCCGCGGCGAGCGCGCCCAGCACCAGCGCCGCGCGCGCCGCGGCGCCTGCCGCGAAGCGCCCCCAGCCGCCCGTGCCGAGCGCGCGAACCGAGCGCCAGAGCAGCCCGAAATAGGCCGCGCCGAGCGCCGCGCCGGCCAGGAAGGCCCCGAGAAGCGGCAGCGCGGCCTCAGTCATCCCGGCCCTCCTTCTGCACCCAGTACCAGGCGTTCAGGCAGCCCAGTACGACGCCCGCGAAGAGGAAGGTGAGCGTCCACGAGATCTCGCCCCCGGTGCGCGCGTCGAGCCAGACGCCGAGCGCGATGCCCAGCACGGTGGGCACCGCCACCGCCCAGCCGACCAGCCCGAACATGGCGAGGCCGAAGAACGGGTTGTCCTTGCCCTCGCGCAGCGCCTTCTGCTTGCGCGTGGCCTTGCGCGCGATCTCGCGCGCGTCCTTGTCGGCGGGCCCCTCGTCCGTGTCGGTCTTCTTCGTCATGCCGAGATGTCGAGCTCCCTGAACTGGCGCATGAGTTCGAGTTCCAGCCGCGCGAGGGCGGCGCGCTCCGCGCGCTCGGTCTCCTCCAGCCGGCGGAACGCCTCCTCGACGCGATCGCGCACGGTCGCCGGATCCTCGCCCAGCACCGCCTCGCGCGTTGACACGAGCACGTCCTCGCCCCGCTTGACGAGCGTGCCCTGCGTGACGCCGGCATAGCGCTCGCGCCCCTCCGCGTCCTCGTAGAAGACAAGCCCGGCCGCGAGCTGCGAGACGAAATCGATGTGGTTGGGCCACATGCCGAACGCGCCGTCGGGCGCCTCGGCCACGATGCGCCGCACCCCGGTGTCGAGGCGGATCTCGCGCGGGGTGACGATCCTAAGCCGCATCCGGGGCCCCTTCGTCGTGCGCGCCGCGGTCGATCTCGTCCACCGTGCCGATCATGTAGAAGGCGCTTTCGCCGGTTCCGGAGAATTCGTCTGCGAGGATGCGCTCGCAGGAGGTCAGCGTGTCCTCGAGCTGCACGAACGTCCCCGCGCGGCCCGTCATCGCCTCGGTGCTGAAGAAGGGCTGGGTCAGGAACCGCTCCAGCCGGCGGGCGCGGCGCACGGTGGCGCGGTCGCCCTCGGAGAGCTCCTCGAGGCCCAGCATCGCTATGATGTCCTTGAGGTCCTCGTACTCCGCAAGCGCGTTGCGCACGGCGCGCGCCACGCGGTAGTGGCGCTCGCTCACCGTTCCGGGCGTCAGCATCTTCGAGAAGGACTTCAGCGGATCGATCGCGGGGTAGAGACCCTCGGCCGCGCGCTTGCGGGACAGCACGATGGATGCGGACAGATGCGAGAAGGTGTGCGTGGCCGCCGGGTCGGTGAAGTCGTCAGCGGGCACGTAGACCGCCTGCACGGAGGTCATGGCGCCGCGATCGGTGGAGCAGATCCGCTCTTCCAGCGCGGCCAGCTCGGTGCCCAGCGTGGGCTGGTAGCCCACCCGCGACGGGATGCGCCCGAGCAGGCCCGAGATTTCCGAGCCGGCCTGCACGAACCGGAAGATGTTGTCGATAAGCAGCAGCACGTCGCGGCGCGCGTCGTCGCGGAAATACTCCGCCATGGTCAGCGCCGCGTGGCCCACGCGGAAGCGCACGCCCGGGCTTTCGTTCATCTGCCCGAAGATCATCACCGTGCGCTCCAGCACCCCGGCCTCGCCCATCTCGCGGTAGAGTTCCTCCGCCTCGCGGCAGCGCTCCCCGATGCCGCAGAAAAGGCTGACGCCCTCGTACTCGGCCACCATGTTGTGGATCATCTCGGTGATGAGCACGGTCTTGCCCACGCCCGCGCCGCCGAAAAGCCCCGCCTTGCCGCCGCGCTCCAGCGGGCAGAGCAGGTCGATGGCCTTGATGCCGGTCTCGAAGGTCTCGTTCTCCACCCGGCGGCGTGACAGCGCCACCGGCTCGCCGTGGATCGAGCGGCGGGGCAGGTCGGGCAGCGGGTCGCCGTCGTCGATGGTGTCGCCGAAAAGGTTGAACACCCGCCCGAGCAGCGCCTCTCCCACGGGCACCGCGAGCGGCCCGCCGGTGTCGCGCACGGCAAGGCCCAGCCGCAGCACCGGCGCTGGGTCCAGGATCAGGCCGCGCGCGGTGTCGTGGGACGGCAGATCCGCCACCTCGATCGTCACGGACGGATCGGACAGCGTGACGAGCCGCGTGCCGATCTCGGGCAGCGCCCCCTCGAAGCGGATATCGGCCACCCCGCCCTCGAGGGCCACGATCTTGCCGGTCCGGCCTTCGTCCGTCACCTGTCCCGCTCCGTGCGTTTGCACCCGGGCGCTTTCGCGCACGGCCCTCGGATCCTTCTAGGAAGCGCCGAGGCGGCCCACCTTAACCTCGATCAAATGCCCCGCCGCTCCCCTGGGGCGGGGGGATGCGCGGCGTGTCCCGGCGGCCCTCGGGCGCGCCGGCGCAGAACAGCCGGCGGCACCGCGCCACGGAGGCCGGCGTCATCCCGTAGTAACGGGCGATTTCCGCGTCGGCGAGCCCGTAATCCCGCATCGCGCGAAGCGAGGCCGCGGGCATCGGGCCGAGCTTGCGGGCAAGAAGCCCCCGGTCCCGGCCGGCCGGCGATGATGGTCCTGCACGATCGGGCATGTCGCCTCCTTCATGCGCGCATGGGCGCACCCCACGACGTGATCCCTGCGGCGGCGCCCGGGCGCATTGATCGCGCTCATTGAGCGGTGCCGCGCCGCGAAGGATAGCACACCGTCCGGCGGCGCGTATCGCCCCGACTTCGCCGCGATGCGGCAAGCCGGGCCCGCCCGGGGATTTCCCGGACGTCCGTTGACAGAGATTAATGCGCGTGCGGCGCCGACGCGTCATGCAGCCCCCGACGCGACGGACATCCGAGGAGGACAGACATGGCCAGTTCGAAATCCACCGAGACGACGACCGGCGGAATTCCCGAGATGATGCAGCAGGTTCAGCGTGCCTTCGGATCCAGTCCGCTCGCCGCGCCGCAGATGGAGGAATTCTGGAAGGCGCAGGAACAGCTTCTCGACGAGGCGGAGGCGTTTTCGCGCCACTGGTTCGAGCGTCGCCACGTCGCCGCGCGCACCGCGATGGAGACCGCGCGCGAGCTGCGCGAGGGCGGCGTGAGCGATCCGGGCTCGGCGATGAAGGCCATGGGCGACTGGCAGGCCGAATCGGTCCAGCGCATGGTGGCCGACTGGCAGGAATGGCTTGAACTGTGCCAGCGCTGTGCCGGGCACATGTCGGCCGGCGGCATGGACGCGCAGAGCGAAAACACTGCGAGCGCGCGGAAGACCTCGGGCACCCGGAAGGCGCCGGCCTCGTCGGGGAATTCCTGACCTCCTGACGCGCGCGGTCTGCGCGGGCGGCCGCGCCTGCCTTGATCTGGGTTAAGGCGGGACGCCGGTCCCCGCAGCATCGTCGCCGCGCCTGCGTGCATCCGCGCGGCGTGGAGCGGAGGCGCCCTTGGCACGTCCCCTGGAAGACGCACATGCGCGCCCGGCCGCGGACGTGGCCGAAGAGCTGGATGTCACGCCAGAGAAGGGGCTTTCCGTCCGCGAGGCCGAAAGACGGCTCGAGGAGCACGGCGAGAACAAGCTGCGCCGGACGGAGCGCAAGAGCGTCGTCGAGATCCTCGTCCACCAGTTCCAGAGCGTCATCGTCTGGCTTCTCGCGGCGGCGGCCGTGCTGTCCTTCGCGCTTGGCGACCTGGCCGAGGGCCTCGCCATCGTGGCGGTTCTGGTCATCAACGGCTCCATCGGTTTCGTGACCGAGCTGCGCGCCGCCCGCTCGATGGAGGCGCTTCTCGACATCGCGGAGGTCCGCACCCGCGTCCGCCGCGACGGCAAGGAGCGGCGCATCGACGCCCACGATATCGTGCCCGGGGACATCGTCGTGCTCGAGGCGGGCGACGTGGTCACGGCCGATCTGCGGCTCGTCGCGTGCTCCAACCTGCAAAGCGACGAATCGGTCCTGACAGGCGAATCGGCTCCCGTCGCCAAGAGCGGCGACGCCGCCGAGGCGGAGGCGGGCGTGGGCGACCGCCCCGGCATGGTCTTCAAGGGCACGGCGATCACCCAGGGCGGGGGCGCCGGCGTGGTGGTGGCCACCGGCATGGAGACCGAGATCGGCCGGATCAGCGACCTCGCGCAGAGCGCGAAAGGCGAGGCGGCGCCGCTCGAGCGGCGCCTCGACCGGCTCGGCCACCGCCTTGTCTTCCTGACGCTGGCGCTCGCCGTCGTCGTCATCGGGATCGGCCTCCTGCGCGGCTACGAGATGGCCGCGATCGTCCAGACCGGCATGGCGCTCGCCGTGGCCGCCGTGCCCGAGGGCCTGCCGGTGGTGGCCACGCTCAGCCTCGCGCGGGGGATGCTGCGGATGTCGCGGCGCAACGCGCTCATCCGGCGGCTTTCCGCGGTCGAGACGCTGGGCGCGACGACGGTGATCCTGACCGACAAGACCGGCACGCTGACCGAGAATCGCATGACCGCGGTGCGCTACCTTCTCGCGGACGAGGACGTCGAGGTGGACTGCAACGGCGAGACGGCGTTCATGTCCGACGACAGCGACGTCTCGCCGGAAACGGACGACCGCCTTGCCTGGGCGCTGCGCGTGGGTGCGCTCTGCAACACCGCCTCGCTCGGCGACGGCGCGGAAGACGACGCGGGACAGTCCGGCGATCCGATGGAGATCGCCCTGCTTTCCGTGGCCGAGGCGTCCGGCGAGGGGCGGGAGGCGCTGCTCGAGCGCCACGAGACGCGCGCCGAGCATGCCTTCGATCCCGATCTGAAGATGATGGCCACGGTGCATGCCGCAAAGGAGGGCGTGATCTTCGCGGTCAAGGGCGCGCCGGAGGAGGTGGTCGCCGCCTGCACGCAGGAACTGGGCCCCGACGGCCCGCGGCCGCTTGACGAGGCGGGCCGGGAGGACTGGATGTCGCGTAACGGCGCGGCGGCCCGGGACGGCCTGCGCCTTCTCGCGCTCGCCATGAAGCGGGGGGCAGGCGAGGACGAGGAGCCCTACGAGGACCTCGTGCTGGTGGGGCTCGTCTGCCTGCTCGATCCGCTGCGCGAGGCGGTGACCGAGGCCATCGCGGCCAGCCGGGCGGCCGGCGTCAGGGTGGTCATGCTGACGGGCGACCATGCCGACACCGCGGAGACCATCGCGCGCGATGCGGGGCTCGGCGACGGCGAGCTCACGGTCATCCCCGGCTCGGACCTGGCCGGTTTCTCGGCCGAGGAAGCGGACGAAGAGACGCGCGAGCGTCTGCTCAGGGCGGACGTGTTCGCCCGTGTGGCGCCCGACACGAAGCTCGATCTTGTCACGCTCTACCAGGACGCGGGGCATGTCGTGGCGATGACGGGCGACGGGGTCAACGACGCGCCCGCGCTGAAGAAGGCCGATATCGGCGTCGCCATGGGGCAGCGCGGCACCGAGGTCGCGCGCGAGGCGTCGGACATGGTGCTGAAGGACGACGCCTTCGGCACGATCATCGACGCCATGCGGCAGGGGCGGGTCATCTTCGGCAATATCCGCCGCTTCGTGGTCTACCTGATGTCGTGCAACGTGAGCGAGGTGCTGGTCGTCGGACTGGCCATCGCGGCGGGGATGCCGGTGCCGCTGCTGCCGCTGCAGATCCTCTACCTCAACCTCGTCACCGATGTCTTTCCGGCCTTCGCGCTGGGCCTCGGCAAGGGGGACGAGGAGGTCATGCATCAGCCGCCGCGCGATCCTGATACCTCGATCGTGGACCGGCCGCGCTGGGTGCTGATCGCGGCGCTGGGCGCTGCGATCACTGTGGCCACGCTCGCCGCCTTCGCGCTCGCGCTCTACTGGTTGCGCCTGTCGACCGAGCAGGGCGTGACCGTGGCCTTCGTCACCCTCGCGCTGGCGCAGCTCTGGAACGTGTTCAACCTGCGCAGCCCGGCAAGCGGCTTCTTCGGCAACGTCGTCACGCGCAACCCCTATGTCTGGGGGGCGATCGCGCTTTGCCTCGGGCTCGTCGCAGTCGCGCTCTGGATGCCCGGGCTGTCGGATCTTCTGGGGCTGCCCGCGCCCGGGCCGGCGGGGCTGGGGCTCGCGCTGGGGATGAGCGTCGTGCCGCTCGCCCTGGGGCAGCTTCTGCTGACGCTCGCGAGCCCCGACTGGCTCGACCCGCACGAGTGGGAGGTGCCCGGCAGCGCGGCCGCGGCCCGTCCCGACCGATCGGACCGTTAACCGCCGTCAATGCAGGGCCCGGCCGTGTGGCGGTATCAACCCGGATGCGCCCTGCCAGGGGCAGGGGCAACGCAACGCGGAAAGGAAGACGCCATGACCATGCTCAAAGTGATCGAGGTTCTCGCCGAATCCGACAAGAGTTTCGAGGATGCGGCACAGAATGCCGTGACGCAGGCATCCGAGAGCGTCCGGAACGTGAAATCCGTCTACATCAAGGAAATGAACGCGAGCGTCGAGAACGGCAAGATCACCAGCTACCGCGTGAACGCCAAGATCAGCTTCGCGCTCGACGGCGGGTCGGCCGCCTGACGGGGTCCGGGGATCGGTGCAAACGGAACGAGGATAGCCACGATGCTCATGCTGACGAGCCCGGACTTCAACCCGGGCGAGACCATCCCGACGCGCTTCACCTGCGACGGGCAGAACGTATCGCCCGCATTGCGCTGGACGGGCGTGCCCGAGGGCGCGAAGGAGTTGCTTCTGGTCTGTGACGACCCCGACGCGCCGGACGGCACCTTCCATCACTGGACCGCCTACAACATCGCGCCGGACCGCGATTTCCTGCACGCGGGCTTCGGGCCGGAATCGATCGAGCCGGGCTTTCGCCAGGCCGTGAACGATTTCGGAAAGCCGGGCTACGGCGGCCCGTGCCCGCCCGAGGGGGACAAGCCCCACGCCTACCATTTCAGGCTGAGCGCGCTGAGCGACAGGATCGTGTCGGCGGCGCCCGACGCGACCTGCGTCGAGGTGATGCGCCTCGCCGCGCCCTACATCATCGAGTTCACCGAGCTCGTGGGCGTCTACGGCCGCCCCTGAGGCCCGGCCGACTTGCGCGAGGTCAATGCGCACGGCGCGCCGCGGCGTGAAGCTGCCTTGCAGCGTCCGCCCGCCGCGGGGCGCGGCGCGCTTAATGCAACGGAGATCGACGAGACATGCAGACGCCCCTGGAACTGACCTTCAAGCATGTGGAGCCCACCGACGAGATCAAGGCTCTCGTCCGCGAGAAGGTCGACCACCTCGAGACCTTCACCGACCAGATCACCAGTTGCCACGTCTACATTCGCGCGCCGCACGGCAGCCAGCGGCAGGGCAATCTCTACGAGGTGACGGTGGAGGCACGCGTGCCGGGCGACGAGCTCGTCGTGCATCCCCGGCAGAAGGACGCGGCCGCGCACGAGCATCTGCAGGTGGCCATCCGTGATGCCTTCGCGTCGATGGAGCGTGAGATCAAGCGCTGGAAGGACAAGATCCGCGGCGACGTGAAGGTGCATGACGGGCCCTTGCAGGGCAAGATCGTCGAGATCCACCACGACGAGGGCTATGGCCAGATCATCGCGACCGACCAGCGGCTGATCTATTTCCACCGCAACGCGGTCGTCGACGGCAGGTTCGAGGACTTGAACCCGCGCGACACGGTGGAGCTTGTGGTGCAGACCGGCGAAAGCGAGATCGGCCCGCAGGCGAGCACTGTCCGCCCGATCGGCGCGATGGAATACGATCCCTCCGGCGGGTGATCCGGCACCGTCAGCCGCCCGGTTTCACCTCTATCCTGCGGGGTGCCGCCGCCGCCTCCGGCCTGCGCGGCACGCGCACGGTCAGCACGCCATTGGCGAAGTTCGCCTTCGCCGCGTCGGGGTCCACGCCTTCGGGCAGCCGGATGACGCGACGAAAGGCGCCGTAGCGGCGTTCGCAGAGGGCGAGTTCGCCAGCACCGTCGCGCGCATCGACCTCCTCGCGCTTTTCGCCGGAAATGGTCAGGGTGGTGTCGGTGACCTGAACGTCGATGTCCTTCATGTGCAGCCCGGGCAGTTCCGCGGTGACGCGGACCTCCTCGTCCGACGCGACCATCTCCACGGGAGGCACGTGCGCCGCGGCGCCGTCCGGCATCGCGGCGCCCAGCCGGCGGCGCAGCGGGCCGAAGGCGCTGCCCGCGTGAATGTCCTCGAAAAGCGCGTCGATCTCGTCGCGAAGCTTCCAGAGCGGCGCGAGGCCGCGCGCGGCGATCGAGCGGCGCGCCTCTTCGGTCTCGGCGTCGGGGGCGGTTTCGGGCATGTCCGTCATGGTCGGTCGGTCCTCGCTGTGGAGGGCGATGCGGTCAATATCGCCCGGCGTCAGGATGGCGGGCTTGCCTTCGGGCGGCATTGTCGGCGATCAACGCAGGCGACGCTTTTGCGCCAGATCAATGAGGCGCCGCATTGCCGGGCCTATCCACGGTGAACGGGGCGCATGCGCCCGCAACGAGAAGGGGCCCCGAATGCGTGCGCTTTTGATCCCGGTATTGCTGATGGCCGCCGCGGGCGCGGCGCGGGCCGAGACGGTCGAGGTCGCCCGCGTGACGGTGACGGAGTGGAAGCCGATCTACGGCGAGGTCGCCACCCGCGACCGGGTGCCTGCCCGCGCCCGCATCGGCGGCACCGTGCGCATGCTCGATGTGTCCGAGGGCGACCGCGTCGAGGCGGGCCAGCGCATCGCGGTGATCGAGGACGACAAGCTCGAGTTCCGGATCGACGCGCTCGATGCCCGGCTCGAGGCGCTGCGCGCTCGCCTCGCCACCGCGCGCACCGACCTGCAGCGGGGCGAACAGTTGATCGAGCGCGGCGTGATCACCACCCAGCGGCTCGACCAGCTTCGCACCGAGGTGGAGGTGCTGCGCGGAGAGATCTCCAGCGTCGAATCCGAACGCCTCGTGGTGGAACAGCAGATCGAGGAGGGCGAGGTTCTGGCCCCCGAGGCCGGCGTGGTTCTCAGGGTGCCCATCGCGCGCGGCTCGGTCGTCACGCCCGGCGAGGCGCTGGCCGAGATCGGCGGCGGCGGCGCATTCCTGCGCCTGGCCGTGCCCGAACGCCATGCCGAAAGCCTGGCCGAGGGCGACAGCATCGAGATCGGCGGCGCGGATGCGTCGCGCCAGGGCGCGCTGGTGAAGCTTTACCCCCTGATCGAGGGCGGACGGGTGCAGGCCGACGTGGAGGTAGAGGGGCTCGACGCCCGTTTCGTCGGCCGGCGCGTGCCCGTGCGCCTGCCGGTGGGCACGCGCGCGGCGATCCTCGTGCCGCCCGGCGCGCTCGAGCGTACCGGCGGGCTCGATTTCGTGACGGTCGAGACGGGCGACGGCCCGCTCCGCCGGGTGGTGGTTCCCGGCGCGCAGGTCACCCATGACGGCCGGACATGGCGCGAGATCCTGAGCGGCCTCGCCGCCGGCGAGACGCTGGTGATCGAGAATGAGTGAGCGGCAGGGCCGGGACGAGGACACCCCCTCCGCGCCGGAGGGGCCGGGCCTTGCGGGCCGCCTGACGCGCGCCTTCATCGCCTCGCCGCTGACGCCGCTTCTGCTGCTGGCCTCGCTCGCGGTAGGGCTCATCGCGCTGGTCAGCCTGCCGCGCGAGGAGGAGCCGCAGATCTCCGTGCCGCTCGTGGACATCCACGTGCGCGCCGACGGGCTCCGCGCCGAGGACGCGGTGAAGCTCGTGACCGAGCCGCTCGAGACCATCGTCAAGGGCATCGACGAGGTCGAGCACGTCTATTCCGACACCCGCGACGACCGGGTCATGGTGACCGCGCGCTTCGTCGTGGGCGTCTCCGCCGACATCGCGATCCTGCGCGTGCGCGACAAGATCCTCGCCAACCTGGACCGCATCCCCGTGGGCATCCCCGAGCCCCTGGTCGTCGGGCGGGGCATCAACGACGTGCCCATCGTCTCGCTCACCTTCTCGCCCGCGGCGGGGCAGGGCGGGGTCACCGCCGCCGACCTCACGCGGATCGCCCGCGAGGTGGAGGTGCGCCTCGCCCGGATCGAGGATCTGGGCCTCACCTTCCTGATCGGCGCGACGGAAGAGGCGCTGCGCGTGGCGCCCGACCCGGCGCGGCTGGCGCTTCACGGCATCACCCTTCAGCAGCTCGCCGCGAAGGTGCAGGGCGCCAACGCCGCCGCGCCCGTGGGCCGGCTGCGTGACGAGGGCGGGCAGATCGAGCTCGTGATCGGCGAGACGCTGTCCAGCCCCGCCGAGATCGGCAATCTGGAACTGACCGCGCGCGACGGGCGCACCGTCTACGTGCGCGACGTGGCCGACGTGGCCTTCGTCTCGGATCTCGACGAGCATCACGTGGCCACCTTGGCGCGCGGACCCGATGGCGAGGTCGCCCGCGCGCCCGCGGTCACGCTCGCGCTCGCGAAGCGCGCCGGGGCCAACGCCGTGACCGTGGCCGAGCAGATCCTGCACCGGGTGGAGGAGATGCAGGGCCACGTCATCCCCGAGAGCGTCGAGATCGAGGTCACCCGCGACTACGGCGAGACCGCGAACGAGAAGGCCAACGAATTGCTCTTCCACCTCTCGCTCGCGACGATCTCGATCGTGATCCTCGTCTTCCTCGCGATCGGCTGGCGCGAGGCGGTGGTGGTCGCGGTCGTCATTCCGGTAACGATCCTGCTCACGCTCTTCGCGGCCTATTTCATGGGCTACACGCTCAACCGGGTCTCTCTTTTCGCGCTGATCTTCTCCATCGGCATCCTGGTGGACGACGCCATCGTCGTGATCGAGAACATCGCGCGGCACTGGGGCATGAAGCGGCAGTCGATGTCGCGGCTCGACGCGGCGGTGGCCGCGGTGGCCGAAGTGGGCAACCCCACCATCGTGGCTACCCTGACGGTTGTGGTGGCGCTCCTGCCCATGCTCTTCGTCTCGGGGCTGATGGGCCCCTACATGAGCCCGATCCCCGCCGTCGCCTCGGCCGCGATGATCTTTTCCTTCTTCGTGGCGGTGATGATCACGCCCTGGCTCATGCTCAAGGTCGCGGGGCGCGCGCCGATGGATCACGACGGCGAGGGCGAAGGCTTCCCCGGCGGGCGGCTCGGCCGCTTCTACGCGGCGATGGCGCGGCCCGTGCTGGCGCGCAAGGGCGGATCGGCGCTCTTCCTGCTGATCGTCGCCGCGCTCTCCTTCGGCTCGCTCGCGCTCTTCTACACCAAGGACGTGACGGTGAAGCTTCTGCCCTTCGACAACAAGTCGGAGCTTTCCATCGTCGTGGACCTGCCCGAGGGCGCGAGCGTGGAGGCGACGGACGCCGTGGCCGAGGCGGCCGCCCGGATCGCGCTCGACCTGCCCGAGGTGATCTCGGCCCAGACCCATGCCGGAACCGCCGCGCCCTTCAACTTCAACGGGCTCGTGCGCCACTACTACCTGCGCCAGACGCCCGAGCTTGGCCAGGTGCAGGTCAACCTGGAGGCCAAGCACCACCGCGACCGCGTCAGCCACGAGATCGCGCTCGACCTGCGAGAGCGCCTGCGCGCGCTCGACACGCCCGAGGGCACGGTGCTCAAGGTCGTGGAGCCGCCCCCCGGCCCGCCGGTGATCGCCACGCTTCTGGCCGAGATCTACGGGCCCGACGCCGAGACACGGCGCGAGGTGGCCGGCAAGGTGCGCGCCGCCTTCGAGGAGGTGCCCTTCGTCGTGGACGTGGACGACAGCCATGGCGCGCGCGCGCGCCGCCTGCGCGCGGAACTCCAGCCCTCGGACATGGATTTCTTCCGCGTGGCCGAGCGCGACGCGCTGGAGACGCTACGCCTGCTGAACGGCGAGACAACGGTGGGGTATTCGCACCGGGGCGAGGGGCGCCGGCCCATCCCCATCGTCGTGGCGCGCGACCGCTCCCGGCGGGTGATGGACGCCGAGGCGCTCTCCACCCCCGTTCCGGCCAACGCGCTGCCCGGCGGGCGCGGCGTGGTCGAGCTCGGCGACGTGGTGGAGATCGTGGAGGAGGAAACCTCCTTCCCGGTCTTCCGCCACAACGGCTACGACGTGATCATGGTGACCGGCGAGCTTGCCGGGGATTTCGAGGCGCCGCTCTACGGGATGCTCGAGGTGGCCGACCGCCTCGACGCGATGGACTGGCCCGAGGGCGCCAAGCCCGTGGTGAAGCTGCACGGTCAGCCGGAAAGCACGGAGGCGCCGGTGTTGCTCTGGGATGGCGAATGGGAGGTCACCTGGGTCACCTTCCGCGACATGGGCGCGGCCTTCGCGGTGGCGCTTCTGGGCATCTACATCCTCGTCGTGGCGCAGTTCGGCAGCTTCCGCCTGCCGCTGGTGATCCTGACGCCGGTGCCGCTCACCTTCCTCGGGATCATGCTCGGCCACTGGCTCTTCGCCGCGCCCTTCTCGGCCACATCGATGATCGGCTTCATCGCGCTCGCGGGCATCATCGTGCGCAACTCGATCCTGCTCGTGGACTTCATCCGCCACGCCGATCCCGAGCGGCGGGTGACCATCGACATCCTGATCGAGGCCGGGGCCACGCGGTTCAAGCCGATCCTTCTCACCGCCATCGCGGCGATGATCGGGGCGAGCGTGATCCTCTTCGACCCGATCTTCCAGGGCCTCGCCATCTCGCTGCTCTTCGGGCTGGCCTCGTCCACGGCTTTCACGGTGCTGGTGATCCCCGCGATCTACCGCCTCGCCAAGACCTGAGACCGGCGCCCCGGCTCAGGGCCCCGCCGCGGCCGGGTTCCGGGCCAGGAGCGCCGCCGCCACGCCCACCGCGATCGCCTGCGGGTGCTTGCCGAGGCTGGGCTCGCCGATCGGGCAGCGGATGCGCGCCACGGCCTCCGGCGCATGCCCCGCCGCCTCCAGCCGCTTGCGGAACCGTGCCCATTTCGTCGCCGATCCGATGAGCCCGCAGCCCGCGAAGCCGCGCCGCAAAAGCGCGTCGCAGAGCGCGAGGTCGATGTCGTGGCTATAGGTCATGACGNGCCGCAAAAGCGCGTCGCAGAGCGCGAGGTCGATGTCGTGGCTATAGGTCATGACGTAGTGCCAGGCGCCTTCGGGCGCATGCGCGGCGAGCCGCGGCAGGTCCGCGGCCGGCACCGCCGCCACGCCCTCGGGCGGCGGATCCGGCAGGCGCTCCGGCCCGGTGTCCGCCAGCGTGACCGACAGCCCCGGCAGGGGTGCGAGCGCGCCGGCGAGGGCGCGGCCCACATGCCCCGCCCCCCAGATCCAGACGGGCAGGCCGGGGGGCGAGACCACCTCGGCGAACCAGCCCGCCGCCCAGCCCGGCCCGGCGGGCGGGCCCGCGCCCGGCGCCGCCCCGGG